>NZ_JBEAJL010000037.1:0-15628 GCF_040065275.1 Klebsiella sp. JB_Kp042 | reverse complement strand
GATGCGTGATCTGATCCTTCAACTCAGCAAAAGTTCGATTTATTCAACAAAGCCTATTTATGACTGTCAAGCCATTTATTCATCTGCTCAATTTCACCTTTTTGAGCTTTAATGATGTCCTGCGCAAGCTTTCTCATTTCGGGATCTTTTCCGTATTTGAGCTCGGTCTCAGCCATTGCGATTGCCCCTTCATGGTGTGCGATCATACCTTTTGCAAAGGCCTTATCGGGATTGGATTCATTAACGGCGGCCATCATTTTTTCATGCATATTTTTCATGCCAGCCATATATTCCTGTGATGATGCCGATGAGTGCATATCTGACATTTTCATTTCCGAATGTTCAGCAGAAATGGCTGGCAGGGATAACATTAATATTACAAAAAGGGTGTTTTTGATTTTCATATAATAATTCCTTTCAGACAGGTACCGGTTAAGTGTAGCTGAGTCAGACAAAAAAGCCCCCTGACGGGGGGCAAAAATGTAGCAACGTTGTTTCAGGAAAATCTATCAGGGAAAAGGTAACAGCACGGATACTACCGTCGCATTCAGCCTGCATTGATCATGCGGCGGTGCGCTTCGGCCATGGCCTGATGTGGGCCGGATTGCCCGTTATTCATGAATTCATGGGCAACCGCTGCTCTTTCATGCTCATTCATCGCCGCGTAAGACGTTGACGGGACGGTCGTGGATACCGTGTTATTTCCCATCATCTTCTGATGACTTTCCACCATTTTCTGGTGCGCATCCGCCGAGCCGTTCGTCATGGTTTCATGAGCAATAATGGCCTGTTCATGCTGGTCCATACCGGTCATACGAGGAGCAGTCCCCTGGATCCCGACAGGAGCCGCAGCAGACTGCATCTGGTGAGCAGGAGCCTGTGCATTGTTGACGCGATCATGGATATTCACGGTTTCAGTGGCCCAGGCCGATGAAATTAAACCAAAGCCCAGCAAAGATGCTAATACGATATTTTTCATGATAACTCTCCATTTCTGAATTAGTGATGTCCGGGGAAGTACAACCGGTGTTTTCAGTTCCATAACTGAAACAAGTTCGGCAGCGTTTATTTCTCCGGAAGAGGGCTGGATATTCATTTCCTGGCGTACTCTGACGCCGGGTATTGATGAAGCAATCCAGCCTTCCTGATAAGTTGCACTAATTATATCGAATGGCTTCTGTTTGCTGCATGACAGGCTAATGACATCTTTGTCATTTACATCTTTATTTTCAGCATTGGGTTTCCGGGATCATTTTCTCCAGTCTGGGCACGGATAAGATAAAACGCGTGGAGCGTACGTCTGATTCCACCTGCACTCTTCCGTGATGTGCTTCCACGATTGACTTCACAATCGCAAGGCCGATGCCGCTGCCTTCTCCTTTTCGTTGTCTGGATGGATCCACCCGATAAAAACGGTCAAACAGCCTTGATAAATGTTCTTCAGGGATCGGTTTCCCCGGATTTTCAATCACAAGGTCAAAAAAGCTCTCCTGCTCTCTTATTGAGACGGTGATTGCCTGTCCCTCCGGGGTATAACGCAGGGCATTGGATAACAGATTATTGATCGCCCTTCTGAACATTTGTGGATCTCCCTCAACCAGGCAGGGCATCCCGTTAAATTTGAGCGTGATATTGCGTTCTTCGGCCCAGGCTTCGAAAAACTCGAAGACTTTCATGACTTCTGCTCTGAGGTCAAAACGGACCCTGTCAGGTATAAGCTGGTTATTGTCCGCCTGTGCCAGAAACAGCATGTCGCTGACCATTTTGGTCATCCGGTTATACTCTTCAAGACTGGAATAGAGGACATCCTCAAGTTCCCTCTGTGTTCGATCCTGACTCAGTGCGATTTCAGTCTGCGTCACCAGATTGGTGATGGGCGTTCTGATCTCATGCGCGATATCGGCAGAGAAATTGGCCTGGCGGGTAAAGACATCCTCAATCTTTCCAATCATATGATTGAACGAGATAACCAGTTGCTCCAGCTCAATGGGAACGCGTGTCGGTTCCAGTCGCGCATCAAGATTCTCGGAGGTGATGTTTTTAATGGCATTGCTGACATTACGAAGGGGCAGGTGCCCCTGACGGACAGCGATTCGAATGATCAGAACAATCAACAGGCTTATCACGACGGCAATCGCAATCAGGTTCTTTTTCAGCGCATCGAGGTAATGGAGATGGAAATTAATGGATAGGCCAGTCAGCATGACATAGTTCTGCTGTTTGCCCTGAAATATCGCCTGACCAGAGGAGGCGATAATCCGGTATGTTTCCATCTTCATTTCGGACCCGGTATCCATCGGTCCCGCAGGATCCTCCACCGTCCAGAGAAAGACATCCCGTGCGCGGCTGTGCTCGCTAAAATCTGCTGAATTCACTGCCGGGCGTAGTGCCGCCCCCTGAGCTGAGCTAAAGAGCACTTCACCCCTGGGATTGAGGAGCAAAAGGGCAACGTTGCGGTAGCTGGCAATTGATTCCTTTATTTTGCTTATTTTTTTATCATCCGGATCCACCGGGGACTGCAGTATACGGTTCAGTGTGGTGCTGATTTGTTGAAGATCGCTGACATCCTGCTCGGCAAAATGCTTTTCAACAGAATGCAGCATAAACCAGGTGAAGGCGATAAAAGCCAGTATCGTGGACAGGCTGATAAAAAAGGTCAGCCGCAGGGCGAGTGAGAAAGGGCGCCTGGAAGGTTTGCTATGCATCCGGGGCCTCCAGTATATAGCCCACGCCCCGGACAGTCTGGATCAGCTTTGTCCCGTAATCGTTGTCTATTTTAGCGCGGAGTCGCTTTACGGCGACATCAATCGCGTTAGTGTCGCTGTCAAAATTCATGTCCCAGACCTGAGAGGCAATCAGGGAGCGGGGAAGAACCTCGCCCTGATGGCGAATGAAGAATTCCAGCAGGCTGAACTCTTTACTGGTGAGCACAATGCGGTTTCCGGCGCGACTGACTTTTCTGGATACGAGATCCATCGAGAGATCAGCCACCCTAAACTGGCTTTCCGTGATCATCGTGTTTCCCCGCCTCAGAAGGGTTCTCACCCGGGCCAGCAGTTCGGCAAACGCAAAGGGTTTAACCAGATAATCGTCCGCACCCAGTTCCAGTCCTTTGACCCTGTGTTCGATCGTGCCGAGGGCCGTCAGCAGTAAGACCGGCATACCCTTTCCGGCAGTGCGCAGCATGCGGATGATATCCCAGCCGTTCACATCAGGCAGCATGATGTCCAGAATGACTAAATCATACTCGGCTGTCATGGCGAGATGATATCCGGTAAGACCATTATCAGCGTGATCCACTACGAACCCTGCCTCTGTAAGCCCTTTGCTGAGATATTCACCTGTTTTAATTTCGTCTTCGACGATCAATATTTTCATCTTGCTCCCCGGCTGGCTGCTAATGTCATTCTATTGCGCCCACGATCGTTATCAACGGATTACAGCAAAAATGACAACATTGTCATTATCCTGTCACCCGGCAAACAGAGAGCGTTCGGTAAAGTATCCCTATCAATACTCTGGACTTCGTTTGAACCATTTACCAGGTCTGCCTGGACGAGAAGCGTTATGTTCAAATTAAAATTACTCAGCATCAGTACCATATTCATCCTGGCTGGTTGTGTTTCTCTGGCACCTGAATATCAGCGTCCGCCAGCTCCGGTTCCCCAGCAGTTTTCATTGTCTAAAAACAGTCTGACGCCTGCGGTAAACAGCTATCAGGATACGGGCTGGCGAAACTTTTTTGTCGATCCCCAGGTCAGCAGGCTGATCGGTGAAGCCCTGACTAATAACCGTGATTTGAGAATGGCTGCCCTGAAGGTTGAAGAGGCCCGGGCCCAGTTCAACGTCACGGATGCAGATCGTTATCCCCAGCTGAATGCCTCATCCGGGATCACATACAACGGTGGTCTGAAAGGTGACAAGCCGACCACGCAGGAGTACGACGCGGGTCTGGAGCTCAGCTATGAGCTCGATTTTTTTGGCAAACTTAAGAACATGAGTGAGGCTGATCGCCAGAACTACTTTGCCAGCGAAGAAGCCCGTCGGGCCGTACACATCCTGCTGGTCTCCAGCGTTTCACAGAGCTATTTCAGCCAGCAACTGGCGTACGAACAACTCCGTATTGCGCGGGAAACGCTGAAAAATTATGAACAGTCCTATGCTTTCGTTGAGCAACAGCTCGTGACCGGGAGTACGAACGTTCTGGCACTTGAACAGGCGAGAGGACAAATCGAAAGTACCCGCGCCGAAATAGCCAAACGAGAAGGCGATCTGGCTCAGGCAAACAATGCCCTGCAACTGGTGCTGGGAACGTACCGCGCACTTCCGTCAGAAAAAGGGATGAAAGGCGGGGAGATCGCACCAGTAAAATTGCCACCAAATCTGTCGTCACAAATTTTGCTGCAGCGGCCGGATATTATGGAAGCGGAATATCAGCTGAAAGCGGCTGATGCCAATATTGGCGCAGCGCGAGCGGCCTTTTTCCCCTCCATTACCCTGACCAGTGGTCTTTCCGCAAGCAGTACGGAGCTGTCAAGCCTGTTTACGTCAGGAAGTGGAATGTGGAATTTTATCCCTAAAATTGAAATTCCTATTTTTAATGCTGGCAGGAATAAAGCCAATCTGAAGCTGGCTGAAATTCGCCAGCAACAATCGGTGGTTAATTACGAACAAAAAATTCAGTCAGCCTTTAAGGATGTTTCCGACACGCTTGCGCTGCGCGACAGCCTTAGCCAGCAACTTGAGTCACAGCAGCGTTATCTTGATTCACTTCAGATAACTCTCCAGCGTGCCAGAGGATTGTATGCAAGTGGTGCTGTCAGTTACATCGAAGTGCTGGATGCAGAACGTTCCCTCTTCGCGACGCAGCAAACCATTCTCGATCTTACCTATTCCCGACAGGTTAACGAAATTAATCTGTTTACCGCGCTGGGTGGCGGTTGGGTAGAGTAAATTTATTCAATTAATCAGGAAATTAAAAATGCGTAATTCACTTAAAGCCGTTTTATTTGGTGCCTTCTCTGTCATGTTTTCTGCCGGTCTTCATGCTGAAACACATCAGCATGGCGATATGAATGCTGCCAGTGATGCTTCGGTACAGCAGGTTATCAGGGGCACCGGTATCGTTAAAGACATTGATATGAATAGTAAAAAGATCACCATTTCGCACGAAGCAATCCCTGCTGTGGGCTGGCCTGCAATGACCATGCGCTTCACTTTTGTTAATGCAGACGACGCTATCAATGCCCTGAAAACCGGCAACCATGTCGATTTCTCGTTTATTCAGCAGGGTAATATTTCTTTACTTAAAAGCATTAACGTGACGCAATCCTGATTATCAGTCCGGAGCGAATACATCCAGTGCGCCTGAACATTCATTAAGGGATTACTGTGAATGAATGATCGGGCGCATATGCCAGGTGTTTTGATTTTTCAGCGAGAAATTGTATGGCTTCTTTAAAGATAAAATATGCTGCAATAATTATCAGCAGCCTCATAGCAGGGGGGCTGATATCGGTTACTGCCTGGCAGTATGTAAACTCATCACAAAAAACAGTACAAACCGAACAAAAGGCACCGGAGCGAAAGGTACTTTTCTGGTATGACCCGATGAAACCGGATACCAAATTTGATAAACCCGGAAAATCTCCCTTTATGGATATGGACCTGGTGCCAAAATATGCTGATGAAAGCGGCGATAAAAGCAGTGGTGGGATCCGTATCGATCCAACGCAGGTTCAGAATCTGGGATTAAAAACGCAAAAAGTCACGCGAGGAATGCTGAATTATTCCCAGACAATCCCGGCTAATGTCAGTTACAACGAGTATCAGTTTGTCATTGTGCAGGCGCGCTCTGACGGTTTCGTCGAAAAAGTGTATCCCCTGACGATTGGCGATCATGTGAAGAAAGGCACTCCGCTTATCGATATCACCATTCCTGAATGGGTTGAGGCACAAAGTGAGTTCCTGCTGTTATCCGGTACAGGCGGTACGTCAACCCAGATAAAAGGGGTTCTGGAGCGACTTCGTCTGGCTGGTATGCCGGAAGAGGATATTCAAAGGCTGCGTTCAACCCGCACAATCCAGACCCGTTTTACCATTAAAGCACCTATTGATGGTGTCATTACTGCGTTTGACCTGCGCACCGGAATGAATATTTCGAAAGATAAAGTAGTGGCTCAGATTCAGGGGATGGACCCGGTCTGGATCAGCGCTGCAGTGCCAGAATCTATCGCCTATCTGCTGAAAGATACGTCGCAGTTTGAAATTTCGGTACCGGCTTATCCGGATAAAACATTCCATGTCGAAAAATGGAACATTCTTCCCAGCGTGGATCAGACAACCCGTACGCTTCAGGTCCGTCTCCAGGTTTCTAATAAGGATGAGTTTCTCAAGCCGGGCATGAATGCCTATCTGAAACTGAATACCAAGAGCCAGGAGATGCTGCTGATACCAAGCCAGGCCGTTATCGATACCGGCAAAGAACAGCGCGTGATTACTGTTGATGATGAAGGCAAGTTTGTGCCGAAACAGATCCACGTTCTGCATGAATCACAGCAACAGTCCGGCATTGGCTCCGGCCTGAATGAAGGCGATACCGTGGTGGTCAGTGGCCTGTTCCTCATTGACTCCGAAGCCAATATTACGGGCGCGCTGGAACGTATGCGCCACCCTGAAAAAACAGAAAACAGTATGCCAGCAATGTCTGAGCAGCCTGTAAATATGCATTCAGGGCACTGAGGAGACGACGATGATTGAATGGATTATCCGGCGCTCTGTCGCCAACCGTTTCCTGGTCATGATGGGCGCACTGTTTCTCAGCATCTGGGGCACATGGACGATAATTAACACGCCGGTCGATGCGCTGCCTGACCTGTCAGATGTGCAGGTCATTATTAAAACCAGCTATCCCGGACAGGCCCCGCAGATTGTAGAAAACCAGGTCACCTATCCGCTTACCACCACCATGCTGTCCGTACCTGGCGCAAAAACCGTGCGTGGTTTTTCACAGTTCGGGGATTCGTATGTGTATGTCATTTTTGAAGACGGCACCGATCTGTACTGGGCCCGTTCGCGCGTGCTGGAATACCTGAATCAGGTTCAGGGCAAACTGCCTGCGGGTGTGAGCTCTGAAATCGGCCCGGACGCCACGGGAGTGGGCTGGATATTTGAATATGCCCTTGTCGATCGCAACGGAAAACACGACCTTTCAGAACTGCGCTCTCTGCAGGACTGGTTCCTGAAATTTGAGCTGAAAACCATCCCGAACGTGGCTGAGGTCGCTTCGGTTGGTGGCGTGGTGAAACAGTACCAGATTCAGGTCAATCCGGTAAAACTGTCCCAGTACGGTATCAGCCTGCCCGAAGTGAAACAGGCACTTGAATCGTCTAACCAGGAGGCCGGTGGCTCATCCGTTGAAATGGCCGAAGCGGAGTATATGGTCCGTGCCAGCGGTTATCTTCAGAGCATTGATGATTTTAATAACATCGTCCTGAAAACAGGTGAGAACGGCGTGCCGGTTTATCTGCGGGATGTTGCCCGCGTGCAGACCGGGCCCGAAATGAGGCGTGGTATTGCCGAGCTGAACGGCCAGGGAGAAGTCGCTGGCGGCGTGGTGATCCTGCGGTCGGGTAAAAATGCGCGCGACGTTATCACGGCAGTGAGGGATAAACTGGAGACGCTGAAGGCCAGCCTGCCGGAAGGCGTTGAAATCGTGACCACCTACGATCGCAGCCAGTTAATCGACCGGGCGATTGATAACCTCAGTTACAAGCTTCTTGAAGAGTTTATCGTTGTTGCTGTCGTTTGCGCACTGTTCCTCTGGCATGTCCGTTCTGCCCTGGTGGCGATTATTTCTCTGCCACTTGGCCTGTGTATCGCCTTTATCGTCATGCACTTCCAGGGACTGAACGCCAATATCATGTCGCTGGGAGGGATAGCGATTGCCGTCGGTGCGATGGTGGATGCCGCCATTGTGATGATTGAAAATGCGCACAAACGGCTTGAGGAGTGGGATCATCAGCATCCGGGTGAGCAGATTGACAACGCCACCCGCTGGAAGGTGATTACCGACGCCTCCGTGGAAGTGGGACCCGCGTTGTTCATTAGCCTGCTGATCATCACCCTGTCCTTTATTCCTATCTTTACCCTGGAAGGGCAGGAAGGTCGTCTGTTTGGCCCGCTGGCATTCACGAAAACGTACTCCATGGCGGGAGCGGCCGCACTGGCCATCATCGTCATTCCTATTCTGATGGGATTCTGGATCCGGGGGAAAATTCCTGCCGAGACAAGTAACCCCCTGAACCGGGTGCTGATCAAAGCGTATCATCCTTTGCTGCTGCGGGTCCTCCACTGGCCAAAAACAACCCTGCTGGTTGCGGCCTTGTCCATTTTCACGGTTATCTGGCCACTGAGTCAGGTGGGCGGTGAATTTCTGCCGAAGATTAACGAGGGCGATCTGCTGTATATGCCGTCGACCTTGCCTGGCGTCTCTCCGGCAGAAGCTGCAGCGCTCCTGCAGACAACAGACAAGTTAATCAAAAGCGTTCCTGAAGTGGCTTCTGTATTTGGCAAGACCGGTAAAGCAGAGACCGCAACGGATTCCGCGCCGCTCGAAATGGTGGAAACCACGATCCAGCTCAAACCTGAGGATCAGTGGCGTCCCGGCATGACAATTGACAAGATTATTGATGAACTCGACAGGACAGTCCGTTTACCGGGTCTGGCAAACCTCTGGGTGCCGCCTATCCGTAACCGTATTGATATGCTCTCAACCGGGATCAAAAGCCCGATAGGTATCAAAGTGTCCGGGACTGTTCTGTCCGATATCGACGCGACGGCGCAGAGTATCGAGGCGGTAGCCAAAACCGTGCCTGGCGTGGTGTCTGTCCTGGCTGAGCGACTTGAGGGCGGGCGCTACATCGATATCGATATCAACCGGGAGAAAGCTTCCCGGTACGGGATGACTGTGGGCGACGTCCAGCTGTTCGTCTCTTCAGCAATCGGTGGGGCTATGGTGGGTGAGACGGTTGAAGGCGTGGCCCGGTACCCTATTAACATTCGCTATCCGCAGGATTACCGTAACAGTCCGCAGGCGTTGAGAGAGATGCCAATCCTGACCCCAATGAAGCAGCAAATTACGCTGGGCGATGTTGCCGATATTAAGGTCGTTTCCGGACCAACCATGCTGAAAACCGAAAATGCCCGGCCAGCCAGCTGGATTTATGTTGATGCCCGCGGCAGGGACATGGTGTCGGTGGTTAACGACATTAAGACGGCCATCAGCGAGAAAGTGAAACTGAGACCGGGAACCAGTGTGGCATTCTCCGGACAGTTTGAACTGCTTGAGCATGCCAACAAGAAACTGAAGCTGATGGTGCCGATGACGGTGATGATCATTTTCATCCTGTTGTATCTGGCATTCCGCCGGGTTGACGAAGCCCTGCTGATCCTGATGAGCCTGCCGTTCGCCCTGGTTGGCGGAATATGGTTCCTGTACTGGCAGGGCTTCCATATGTCAGTGGCGACCGGAACCGGGTTTATCGCCCTGGCCGGGGTGGCAGCAGAGTTTGGCGTGGTCATGCTGATGTATCTGCGTCATGCCATTGAAGCGCACCCGGAATTGTCCCGTAAAGAGACGTTCACACCGGAAGGTCTTGATGAAGCCCTCTATCATGGTGCCGTACTGCGTGTCCGGCCGAAAGCCATGACCGTGGCGGTGATCATTGCGGGTCTGCTGCCAATACTCTGGGGAACCGGCGCAGGTTCAGAAGTCATGAGCCGTATTGCTGCGCCAATGATTGGTGGGATGATCACGGCTCCGCTGCTGTCCCTGTTCATTATTCCTGCCGCCTACAAATTAATCTGGCTGCGCAGACATAAAAAAAGCGTGTCATAACCCTGAAAGGGCGCCCCCAGTGGGCGTCCTTCTGCACTGATTCACCCTGACGTCAGGGTTTATATCGATAATATACAGAGGTGAGTATGAAAAAAGTGGTTCTAATGGCGCTGGCTCTCGGCCTGTCACTGCCTGCAATGGCGAGTGAAAAAGTCATTGATATGTACAAATCTGAAAACTGTGGCTGTTGTTCCCTGTGGGGCAAAGCGATGGAAAAAGACGGGTTCGAAGTGCGAACTCACGTCATGAATGATCAGGCGCTGTCAGCCCTGAAAGAAAAGCATGCTGTTCCTGCTGGACTACGAAGTTGTCATACCGCGGTTGTAGGTAATTTGATCATTGAAGGCCATGTGCCTGCGGCAACGATACATAAGGCCATGCAGTCTGGTTCGGGTATATACGGTCTCGCCACCCCCGGTATGCCAGCAGGAAGTCCGGGAATGGAGATGGGGGCCCGAAAAGAGGCTTACGATGTTATCGCATTCTCACCGGAGGGCAGTAAAAAAGTCTTCCAGCGAATCGAATAGTCAGCGGAACGGCTGATAACGGGACGCCGGCAGCAGGCACTCTTATGCCGGCGGCATTCGTGGTAATCGCATCCATGACATACCCTGAAGACAGAAGATGCTTCGGTATGCATAAGGAGAGTTACTGTGAAAAATGACAATGCAGTGGAACATAACAACCAGACTGCTTCTGAGCAGACATCATCCCCGGACGAGAGTCACGCATTGCATAAGGTGAGAGATCCCGTGTGCGGGATGGTCATCCTGCCTGACAAGGCGCACAGCAGCATTCGATACCAGGACCATCAGCTTTATTTCTGCTCCGCCAGCTGTGAGAGCAAATTTAAAGCCCATCCCGATCGTTATCTTACCGAAGATGCCAGTGAACATTCCCATCACCATCACCACGATCATCACGAAGTCAGCCCTGATCAGATAAAACAGCCTCACAACCAGGCGGAAAAAGAGAATTCTGAAGGTGTGTGGACATGTCCGATGCACCCGGAGATACGCCGCAGTGGTCCCGGAAGCTGTCCTGTCTGTGGAATGGCACTGGAGCCGCTCGTAGCTACGGCATCCACGGGGCCGAGTGATGAACTTCACGACATGACAAGACGCTTCTGGCTGGGGTTGTTGCTGGCGTTTCCGGTTCTGGTACTCGAAATGGGATCTCATCTGTTTCCCGACTTGAGGAATACAGTACCGCCACAGTACAACACATGGCTGCAGTTGCTTCTGGCCTCCCCTGTCGTGTTGTGGTGTGGCTGGCCATTCTTCGCCCGGGCCGGAATGTCGTTACGTAACCGCTCCCTGAATATGTTTACCCTTGTTGCAATGGGGACCGGCGTAGCCTGGGTTTACAGCGTCATTGCAACCGTCTTCCCCTCCTGGTTTCCTGCATCGTTCAGAAACATGGATGGCCTGGTGGCCGTTTATTTTGAAGCCGCAGCAGTTATTACGGTGCTTGTTCTGCTGGGACAGGTTCTTGAGCTGCGGGCACGGGAACAAACCTCAGGCGCCATTACTGCGCTTCTGAACCTTGCCCCCAAAACCGCCAGACGGCTGGATCATGACGGTCATGAAACGGATATTAATGCGGAAGATGTCCTGCCTGGCGATAAGCTCCGCATCAGACCTGGAGAGAGTATTCCGGTCGACGGTATCGTGATCGAAGGCAAAACAACCGTTGATGAATCGATGGTGACCGGGGAGTCTATGCCGGTTACCAAAACGAAGGGTGACCCTGTCATTGGGGGGACGATTAATCAGACAGGTAGTCTTATCATCCGTGCAGAGAAAGTCGGTGATGAAACGATGCTCTCACGAATTGTTCAGATGGTCGCTGATGCACAGCGTTCGCGTGCCCCCATCCAGAGAATGGCAGACAGCGTTTCAGGCTGGTTTGTTCCTCTGGTGATACTTATCGCGGTTGTTGCTTTCTTGATCTGGTCTGTCTGGGGGCCCGAGCCCAGGATGGCGCACGGTCTCATTGCGGCTGTGTCGGTCCTGATTATTGCCTGTCCCTGCGCGCTGGGACTGGCCACGCCGATGTCGATAATGGTGGGGGTGGGCAAAGGCGCCCAGGCCGGGGTGTTAATCAAGAATGCCGAAGCCCTTGAGCGTCTTGAAAAAGTGGACACGCTGGTTGTCGACAAAACAGGCACGCTCACGGAAGGTTCGCCTACGGTGACAGGGATTATCAGTCTCAGTCCGGGTGGGGAAATATCTCTTTTACGTGTAACAGCTGCAGTGGAAAAAGGTTCGCAGCATCCGTTGGGTATGGCTGTTGTCAGAGCCGCGCATGAAAAGGGGATCGTGATACCTGCCGTCAGTAATTTCAATGCCCCGTCGGGGAAAGGTGTCTCAGGCGATGTCGAAGGTCAACGGGTTGTTATTGGTAATGAACTGGCTATGCAGGAAAACAGTATCGTTATTGATAATCAAAAGGCCGTTGCGGATACGTTGCGGATGGAAGGCGCTACCGTTATCTATGTGGCCACAGACGGGAACCTTGCAGGCCTGATAGCTATCTCGGATCCCGTGAAAGCAACCACGCCGGATGCGCTTAAAGCTTTGCGTCAGGCGGGGATCCGCATTGTTATGCTCACCGGGGATAACCAGCTTACTGCTGAAGCAGTCGCACGGAAACTGGGAATAGATGAGGTTGAAGCCGGGATTCTGCCGGATGGCAAAAAAGCAGTGATAACCCGACTGAAAGCGTCTGGCCATGTGGTTGCGATGGCCGGAGACGGTGTGAATGATGCCCCGGCGCTGGCAGCGGCTGACGTGGGTATAGCCATGGGAACGGGTACAGATGTGGCAATAGAAAGTGCTGGCGTTACCCTTCTCAAAGGCGATTTGATGATACTCAACAGGGCCCGTCATCTGTCAGAAATCACCATGAAAAATATCCGGCAGAATCTGTTTTTTGCGTTTATCTACAATGCTCTTGGGGTGCCTGTAGCTGCAGGTCTGCTTTATCCTGTGTATGGAATACTGCTGTCGCCAGTTATTGCGGCGGCGGCTATGGCCCTTTCCTCCGTTAGCGTCATTGCAAATGCGTTGCGTCTGAAAAGTGTCAGGCTCGGGAAATAACCCTGAATGAAGGGGCTGTTACGAACAGAAGGAGTCCGGTATGAAAAGTACCACCTATGCGCTTATTGCTGTCGCCGCGATTGCGGCATTTGCCCTCCTGCGCGAACACTGGTCACATGTGGCAGGTTACTGGCCATATCTGTTATTGCTGGTCTGCCCGCTAATGCATCTTTTCCACGGCCACGGAGGGCATGGAGATCATCAACATCAAGGAAGTGAAAACGATAAAAAAAATTAATCCGGCAGACGGGGCCGCGTCGCGGCCCCGTTATCAGTCCAGGTATCGTTCGTAGTCTCTGGCATGCGCAAAGGCATGCTGTTCAAGTTTGTTATCAGCGGGTGCCGCTGCCCGGAACGCCAGTGAGTTAACAGGATTGTTATTGATGACCAGCTCGTAATGCAGATGAGGACCGGATGAACGTCCGCTGTTACCGGATAACGCAATAGCGTCTCCCCGGGTAACCCTGGCCCCTTTAGTAACGAGTATTTTATTGAGGTGGAGATAGCGAGTTTTAACACCGGCTTTTCCTGTTACTTCAACAAAATATCCCATGGTGCTGTTGTATTCGGCCCGGGTGATTTTTCCGTCGATGACGCTGACTATTTTCGTGTTCATGGGCATGGAATAATCAATGCCATTATGGGGACTCACTTTTCCCGATACCGGGTTAAGTCTTGCAGGATTGAAAGGCGAACTGAGTCTTGCTGTGGCCGGTAACGGATAATCGAGACTGCCTTTCCCGGAAGTATCGGAAAGGTTATAGAACTTTTTATCTGATATACGATACGCCGTGTAATTAAATGAACCGGACGTAAATTTATAGGCCACGACACGTGATTTTCCCGCTTTCTTTTGCAGTACGAGTTTTAATGATTCATTTTTTTTCAAATGCCGCAGATTAAACCGGGAAGGCAAGGAGCGCTGAAGAGTAGCGATCTCGTTCGATTCCAGCCCCGAGCGGGTGGCTGAAAGGTAGGCATTTTCTTTTACGACATCGGTAGAATACATTTACTGGAATTCGCCGTTAGCATGAACACTGCGGCGTATGCTAGGGGTTTTCAGGAGGCGTGTCATCTGTCAGTTAATCGGGAGCACCGTTGATGGTCGTCATTTTTGTAACATATCTTGTTTCCCGTTTGCTCCTGAAGCTCTGGGAACTGTATGACCAGCCCGACGGTGATGATTAACGGGACTGAAACAGGTTACGGCAGAGCAATATGGGGCTCATGTCCTGCTACGTAACCCGTCAGTAAAGCCCTGCTGCGCACCTGACGCTAAGCACTAACCCGCCTGCAGTTACCTGGTCGAATACAGCCCGCGAAGCTTTCTTGCCTGCGTCTGATGTGCTTCCGCACCGGCATTATTGACCTGCTCATGCACGAGAGCGGCTTTTTCTCCGGCATTCAGTTCGTTAAAAGAAGAAGACGAGGTCTTTGAATTTGCATCACTGCCGGACAGCATTTTTTTATGTTCCTCAATCATTTTCTGATGCGCATAGGACGCGCTGTTGTTCATAAATGAATGAGCAACAATGGCCCTTTCATGTTCATTCATTTCAGAGAATGAGGGCGTGTTGTTTTTATTAACCCTGTCCGGTAAGTTTTCATGCGTCGAGGAGTTCACATGACTGACGGCTGAGGCATTATTAACAAATCGATGTGCTTCATGGGCAATATCACTGGACTGAGCAAAAGCTGCCCCACAAAATAAAGCTGTAAACGCAGTGGTCGTGATTAATATATTCATGTGTAATTACCTTCTGAGGTACATAAAAGATGTCCTTATGATCATATATAAAAAAATCAACCTGTGGGGAAGATGACGTAAATGTAATACAGCCACGTACATTACACGATTGTAATGAATTTGTTTCTTAAGGTGTGCTAGATTCATTTCATTGTAAGTGGATGAACCAGTAATTTAATTTAAATCGGTTCTCGAATTCTGTCAGTAACCATACTTTAAATAAGGGAATGCGCATGCTGTTGAAAACGTCTCGACGAACTTTCCTGAAGGGGTTAACCCTCTCTGGCGTAGCCGGAAGTCTTGGCGTATGGAGTTTCAATGCGCGTTCCAGTCTGAGCCTGCCAGTTGCCGCATCCCTGCAGGGTACTCAGTTTGACCTGACCATTGGTGAAACGGCCGTCAATATCACGGGCAGTGAGCGTCAGGCCAAAACAATCAATGGAGGCCTGCCGGGGCCCGTTCTTCGCTGGAAAGAAGGTGACACCATTACCCTGAAGGTCAAAAACCGTCTTAATGAACAGACGTCCATTCACTGGCACGGCATTATTCTTCCGGCCAATATGGATGGTGTTCCGGGGCTGAGTTTTATGGGCATAGAGCCTGATGATACCTACGTTTACACCTTTAAGGTTAAGCAGAACGGGACTTACTGGTACCACAGCCATTCCGGTCTGCAGGAACAGGAGGGGGTATACGGTGCCATTATCATCGATGCCAGGGAGCCAGAACCGTTTGCTTACGATCGTGAGCATGTGGTCATGTTGTCTGACTGGACCGATGAAAATCCTCACAGCCTGCTGAAAAAATTAAAAAAACAGTCGGATTACAGCTTTGTTGAATAAATCGAACTTTTGCTGAGTTGAAGGATCAGATCACGCATCT
>NZ_JBEAJL010000036.1:0-15857 GCF_040065275.1 Klebsiella sp. JB_Kp042 | reverse complement strand
AAGAGCGCGGGCGCGAAACGGCGTTGCCCCGCAGAGTGCCGGCAGTCCTTCGCCGGCACGGTGAAAGCGGCGCGGCCGGAACGGTCGCAGCAAGCGCTGCCGTTGACCTTGACTTCAGACATCAGACACTAGCCGTCAGGCCCGAAACCGCTTTGCGGGTTCGGCGGAGCTAACCGCGTCTTTTCGCGGTTAGCGGAGTGTGGCTCGACGACCGGACAGCGCAGCTGGCCGGGAGCCGAAGGTGTCCAGTGTGGGTATGCTTTTAAAGCCTTTAAGGTTTAAAAAGAGGCATCACAGCAGGGAGAAGAAGAGGAAGCAGGCAAACAGCAGGCAGCAAACAGGGAAGACGCGAAAAGGAAATGCGGGCGGCGCGTCAGCGCGGTCTTTCGAGGCGCGGCCAGACGGGGACAGGTGCCCCGCCGGCTTAACGTGTCATCAGACGGTTATTCTGAGAATGGCGGTCGCTACCTGGGTATACGTGAATGTTCCCCGTGGCAACGGCTCCCAGACGTCCGCCAGGGACTCCAGCGCCTTTTGCTGACGCGGCCCGTCCAGACATATGCCCGTCAGAATCCCGCCAGGCTCAAGCAGAGTTAATGCCCGCCGGATATGCCGGATATCATCACCGCGATTAAACGGCGGATTCATGATAATTCGTGTATACCGGCGCTCCGGATGATATTCGAGAAAATCTCCGCACCAGATCCGGACCTCCGGGAAATGCGCCTGCAGGTGACGGGCTAACCCGGCGTGCAGCTCCACGGCGTCACACTTCGCCCGGGGGACTGCATCCCTGATCGCCTGCAGTATGGCGCCCGTTCCGGCACTGGGTTCCAGAATGCGATCGGTTTCCCGGACATCAGCCAGCTCAACCAACCGGCGACATTCCGGGGAGGGGGTGACAAAAAGTTGCGAGCTACCCTGAATTTCAGCGACAGGGGCGCGCCCTTCCAGTTTGACCCGCATCGCCTGAATACGGTGTTTAAGGTCATGATGCATGAATGTACTCCCTGACCTCCCCGGCAAGATGCCGGGGAGCCTTCCTGCTATTTTTTCGGAATTTCAACGGTTTTCATGTCTGTGATATACACATTCACGAGCGTACAACCGTGCGTCATGCACCGGCGGAAGCGGTAGGCGCCGTGTGTTTCGGTTTCTGCAGCACCCCGCACGCCTTTATAATCAGCGGGTAATTTCGCCCACTCGGCTTTTGTCATTTCCCGGAACCCTTCCCCCGGATAATTGACGATCGGTGGGCGCTTCGCCGCTTTCTTCGCGTCGCTGGCTTCCTCCGCTGTCGGGGCTTTGTAGTCCGTGATACGGTCGGGCGTGAGTTTCATCGTGCCGCTGTAGCCCAGAAAGCGATAACCGGGCGTTTCGACTGAACTCACCTCCCCCTTACTCCGGTTAACCCGGAGAATGGTTAACCATTCTCCCCGACTCAGTACCTGCCCGCCTGGTTCAAATTCCTGTGTTCGGGTGACAACGCCACCGTTTTCATTGAGCATCGCGCGTTCGTAGGCCAGGCGGTTCTGGTAATGATTCACCCAGCGCTGTTGGTGGTTAATCGTGCGCTCATGACAGCGGATCGCAATATCACGCGCCTGTTCAAAAGTAATGATCTCCTCAGACAGGGCAGAATGGAGAGACATCGAGCCCTCATACTGGCTTTTCTCTGCCGGGCGGGGGTATTTGTCGAGCGTGAAGCAGGCATGAATATGATCATAATTACTGACCAGTAACGCCATTTTCAGATCGAGCGTCTGCGCACGCCACATCGTCATATACTTTTCAGACCGGGCAATGTGCTTTTGGGACTTGCGTAATTCCGCCTCGATTTTTTTGATACGGCGGTAACGCACATCCGGACGCTCCTTGTATTTCGCGTGCCGCAGAGAGGCCTGCGCGCGCTGTTCCCAGTATTCGGCGCGCTCGAACAGCATCACCGCACGTTTCATGCCGTTCTCAATTTTCTGCGCATGCCGGCGCGCGCGGCGCTCGCTGTGGTGGCCTACCAGGATCGGGGGTGCCCCCGGGGTACAGCCGATGCCAGCGAATCAACATGCGCAAGCGCCTGCTCCGATTCAACCGCCCGCCGGTCACTGTAGTCACTGAACCGCCCGGCGCGCTGCTCCTGGCGATCAAACAGGGTGCTGTCCTCGTCCTCGATATCACCGGCGAGGGAAAGCAGGACATCCTCCCGCCCCGGCGTCCAGGCTGGCGCCACAAAAAGTTCCTGTTTGGGCGCCCAGCGAAAGCCTGCTTTGTTGATCAGGGAATACGTTTCTTCATCGAGCCGTAATGATGCGTAAAGTCGCAATTTATTATCATCGGGTGAATAGGTTGCCCGGTAAGTCTGGCCTGCGGTGTTTTCCGTCATGATCTGTGCGGTAGTCGGTGCCATTGTGTTTTCTCCTTCCTGCAGTTGCCGCCCCTCGCGGGGCGGCTCACCTCATCAGTTAAATGCGCGTTTCAGTTCCAGCGTGCGGAGTACCTGCCCGAGGGCGGTATTTTTCATCGCGGGGATGTGGACACCACGCCCTTTGCGGTGACTTCTGGCGATATGACGCCCGAAAGCTCTGAGAGCGGGATCAATCTCAGGTGCGGTGATATCTGCGCGCAGAATGCGCGAATGACGACGGGGCTTTACAGCGCCTGCGGAAGGTGAAAAAATAGAAAAGATCATAAAGTTGACTCCTTATGGTAGTTAACGAAGCCGGAAAAACCGTTCGTGCGATTTTTACGGCGTGGGAGAAGCAGGGTTTACCCTGCTTTTTTCATATCTGCGGTTTGCTTCCCGCTTCTTCTTCCTCCTTCTTAAGCTGATCGGTAATGTCTTCCGGTTCGCCCAGAAACCAGCCTTTGACGGGTTCACAGCGTTCAATAAACGCTTTTATCGCCCGTTTTCCGGTCGTGGCCTGCACCCGGGTAAACATCGGCAGATTGCCGCTGGCATTGCTTCCCAGAAATGCGATCCGATACGTTCGCAATGAAGGATCCTGCATTTTTCTTTTTCCTGATTTTTAAAGAACATCACCCGTTGAGTTGCCGGGGCCGCGGTTTTGACTTTGTGCGGGGACCTGCTGAACCTGCCCCCTGGATATAACCTTCACCCGTTTGAGAGCCGTTCGCCGCAAGGGCGTAAACGAGCACGGCCCGGTGCAGATGTCCGGGGGTGAGCGGGAAATTTTTTTCGGCCTAATGAAGCGGCAGCGGAATGGCCGGGAAAAATTTATTGCGAAAGGCCCTGCCGTCCCCTGGACAGCAAGACGGGTTGTGCTTGTCTCAGCCCCGGCGAATGGACTCAAACGGGTGATACGGGTACCAGGGGAAAGGAGCAGGCACCCGCCGCAACGACGAAGAGCGCGGGCGCGAAACGGCGTTGCCCCGCAGAGTGCCGGCAGTCCTTCGCCGGCACGGTGAAAGCGGCGCGGCCGGGACGGTCGCAGCAAGCGCTGCCGTTGACCTTGACGTCAGACATCAGACACTAGCCGCCAGGCCCGAAACCGCGTAGCGGGTTCGGCGGAGCTTACCGCGTCTTTTCGCGGTTAGCGGAGTGTGGCTCGACGACTGAACCGCGCCAGCGGGTCAGGAGCCGAAGGTGGCCCCGGAGCAGATTGTGTGAAAGGAAAGTGAGGCAAAGCCAGAGGAAGAGCAGCAGCAAGATGAAGGGTACCGGTCAGGTCAGGACTGAGATTCGCCCTGCTCTTTTCTGTACTGTACAACGCAGTACCAGGCCGAAGCCAGGAAAGCAAAAACGGTGATCAACCCGCGTAATTCGTCACCCGGCTCTTTCCCCTTCAGCATCAGCGTTATGATGATGCCGGCAACGATAATCCACGCAATGCCACTCCAGAGGCGCAGCTTATCCGCCACGACATTAATCAGAACAAAAGCAACGGCCAGGATAGCCCCCCACAGAGCCGGAACAGGCTGAAACGGAATAAAAAACAGGTTAATACCGGTTAAAAGCGTCACGGCTGCAAACATCAGAGACATACGCATAAAATTTCCTCCCTGGACACACTGACTATAAGAATCACTTCTGCTGCTCATCTCCGGGTTTATTATATTCGGGCGCATTTGCGCGCGGCAGCTGCTGACTGTTCAGTCGATGTACGCGGAGCCGTTCACGGAAATACTCGCGCAGGTGCTCAGGCTGTTCCCGCTCAACAAGTTCCGGCACGACGGGCTTGCTCATCCTTTCCTGCCAGGCGACAGCAGCGGCCACCTTATCAACGGCAACTTTGTCCTGCTCCTCTTTTGAAAAAGAGGCAATATTCCACTGCGACATACGCAAATTCCGCAAAAGAAGAAAAGGTATTCAGATATTACGCTCTTAATCCTTAACTGGCGACCTGTAGAGGTGAGGCCGGTACGCAGCGCCGCAGGCGTGGCGAACCGCCTCACCGGCAGGCGAAGCCTGCCAGGATTTTCGCGCGGCCGGAAGCGGCAGAGGTTCCCCCCTGCCCTGTGATTTATCGTGCCTTTCCCCCCTGAAGAATGAAATGGCCGCCAATATAGACGGCGCACTGACAGGTCATGTATTCGCAGATTTCATCCATCACCTGCGCAGTGGTCAGTTCCCGCTGACCGGCATCGCGGCGGCGGGCATTAATCAGGGCTTTGTACTGTCGCAGGATATCGCGGCTTTGTGGTGCAAGTTTCATGTGCTTTCTCCTTAACCGGCGGGCTTCCCCGCCGGATAGTAATCAGTTGCTGAATACATAGCCTTCATGGAAGACATAGCCGCTGCTGAACAGATCCCGCGCATAAGCCTCATAATCGAAATAGACGCGCAGGGATTCAGGCACCTCGTTTAACAGGCCGTGATCCTCCACAAAGCCATAAGCAAAATCCGCCTCGCTTTCAGCCTCGCCACAATACGCCTCATCAAAGGCGTCATAGTCGCACTCGCCGGTATAGTCCGCCCAGGCCACAAACGCGGCAGCGCGTCCTTCGTCCTGCGCCTGCCGGAATGCCTCGATAAACGCCCACTTAACAGAGGATTCAGAGGCAAACTGAGACGGGATCCCTTCCCAGTCCTGAAACATAAACTCGGGGTCATCCTCGGCGGCATGCAACGCCCGGCAGGCGTCATAAAATTCGTCTTCGTCGTCGAAGTCGGTTAAATCAAACCATTTGCCAAAAATACTGCCGCCGTTGTACTGGTGATATGTGCCCACGTAGACGGCCGGAACGGTTACTGATGAAGTCATTTTTGTCTCCCTGCGGGGCGGTGTAACCGCCCCGGTCGTTAATCAGTCCAGCGCGGCGTAAATAGCACTGCATTCGGGGTGAAAGGTGATGTGATTCCAGAGCTGGGCATCACGCAGCATATAAAGGCGAGTCAGCGCCGGGTTACTGCTGTCATGATGGGCCGCCAGACGGCGATTAATCGCCAGGCTGGTCAGAATAATGCCCGCCGCGTCGGCGCTGACAGTGCGATCAAACCAGTTTTCGCTACTGACCAGATGTACCCGGCCACAATCCGGCATCATGTAGCCGCCCCCCTCCGGCAGGCGAATAAAATGCCAGAAGCCGCCCTCATAGCCGGGCATCCATTTTTTGGCCAGAGCGTACACCTGTAATTCCGCGAGCATGAAATCCGTGCCGAACAGGTACGGCATAAAAGACAGGCGGTCGGACTCCTCAACATTCAGGACCGGGCATGTATTCACATACTGCATGGATAAACCTCCGTAATCACATAGACTGCGGCACCGGGTTGTGCCGTGCCGACACGACAGCCCGGCGAAAAGCGGAAGATGCAGGGGCGACACCGGAGGCCGCAGCGCAGATATAGCGCGAAGCTGGTCTGGACGGTTTTCGAGCGAAACCTGAGCGAGAAAACGACGGGAAGAACGGCGAGCATCATAAAAAACCTGCGACCGGGCGAGGATGGCGGCGTCAGCGCACCCTTGCATCTGCAGCGGCCGGGCTAAAGTGAAGGCACGGCACTACCCGTCGCGATGCAGGAGGTTGAATACAGGGTTTCTCTCCCCCGTTTTTTGACCACCGGGAGAAAAGCGGAAGCAGATGTCGCAACGCGACAGACGCAGTAATAAGGCCACGGACCGGAGGGATGGGGCCGGGTGAAGCGGAGCCGGCGGCAACGGCAAGCCGGCGACTGCCTTATCCGGGGATGGCGGCGCCAGCGAACTCCAGCCTCTGCGGCTGCCGGGCTAAAGTGAAGGCACGGCACAGCCAGCACACGGCACGGCGATAACAGAGGGTTGTGTTCACCCAAAAGGCCCGGAAACCGGGCCGGGTGGACGCGGAGCCGGCACGGCGACATCCTTATCGCACCACACCTCCTGTGCCGGCAGGCTGACAAGGGAGGGTCCCCCTCCCCTGACGCTCCGGGCTGTCACTCCTGAGTTCTGCTGGCGCGGGCCTCTCTCACCATTTCCCTTAAAACCCGGCGATCAAACCAGCGCCGGACCGGAGTGTCCGTAAAACGCAGCTGATCAGCGATAACCCCTGCGCTCCTGATAGTTTCCTCCCGCTCGTTAACCAGGGTGAGCAGGACCGGGCAGAATCGCGCATCGCGAATAAGAATGGCATCGAGGACCTGATCCAGCCTGTCGGTTTCGTCTTCGTCCAGGCAGTTATCATGATCATACTCCACGGCCAGCAAGCGCCAGTCACCGATCCGCCTGTCCATCAGACGGGGAGTGACGGACGGCGTCAGCGCGGCGGCGATGCGCTTCGTATCCCGGTGGACGATTTCCGATATCTGCGTGAGGGAGGCTTTCAGGAAGGCCAGCAGATCGTCACATTCCGCCGCTGTCAGCCACTCCTGAGCGTAAGGCAGGCGGATAACCTGACAGTCAGCCAGCCGCTCCGGATGCGGATATGCCTGCACCGGAAAGAGATGCAGACGAGCCGGGGTTCCCGCCAGCCGCCGGGCGCTGGCGAGCAACAACGCTGCCCGGCCATACGTCAGCGGCTGACAAAGCTGTTCCGTAAGCGTGAGGATTTCCACGCCACTGAGAGAGCCGCAGGCGGCAAGCCAGCCGGGTACGGTTTCGGGGGCGACGGGCGCCATATCAACAGTGTCGGGCCAGCCAGCCTGGCGCAGCATCCGGTCGCCGTGACGCAGAATAAGCGTGTTAAGGGTTTCTTTTTTCATCATTATCGTCTCTGTCCGGGTTATATCACCCCGCCGCGTGGCGGGGCGATCTGCTGTCAGCTTTTCAGTAATGCCCGCACTTTTGCTGTATCCGCCAGGCGGCGCATTACGCTTTCCGGCACCGGGAGATTGCGATCCCGTGCGGTCCATTCCCTGTCCCACAATGCCTGTTCGGCGGTAATCAGCAGGGTTTCAAGCAGGTCAACCGGCACAGTCACCCTCTGCCCGTTCTCTTTCACCTGGTCTATCAGTGCCATCACCAGGCCGGCTGACACGCCCGACTCAAGCCGTTGTTCTTCCGGTATAGTGTCCATGCGTTCCAGTACTGCCCTTACGTCATGTTCTGAAAAGGAATATTCCATCCCGTCAGCCAGTGCTTCAATATCCGCCGGGGCCCAGATAATCAGGTTCAGCGGGGTTTCTGCGGGATATTGCTCATTCAGCATCCTGCAAAGATCTTCACGGGTTCCGTACATGTTCTCTCCTCAATCCAGAAAGCTTTCATCGAGCATCAGTGCAATATTGAACGCCTCATCCATCAGGACGCTGAGACGTCGCAGACTGATACCGGCAAGCCGTTCCGCCAGTCCGTCGTACCGGTAGTGGTACGTGTCTTCCAGCACTTTCAGGGTGGTTTTCAGGTCGCAAAGATTGTTCGCCAGCCCGGCCATATCGCGGCGCAGGGCTTCGTGTCCGTCGTAATTCATTACGCGGCCTCCGGGAGCCATTCATCGTTCGCCGCCGGGGTATTTACGGCCCGGTGCATGGCGTCCAGTCGTTCGGTTCCGGCCCGGTGGTACTGCGCCAGCATTTCGATGCCGATATAGCGGCGTCCGGCACGGTATGCAGCGACGCAGGTCGAACCGCTTCCGGCAAACGGGTCGAGAACAATCGCGCCCGGAGCGCTGAATGACTCAATCAGCGGCTGTAGCGCCTCCACTGGTTTCTGCGTCGGATGCAGGGTATTACCGGTATACGGGAAGGGCAGCACATCCGGCAGCGGTTTAAGGGGCGGCACGGGGCGGCCTTTGGCAAGGACATAAGCCCCTTCATGGCAGTAGTCCACAAATCCGCGTCGGGCCCTGGCGTTACGACGGTTGGAGGCATAGTTTTTGGTGAACACAAGCTGGCCCACGGCATAGAATCCTGCCGCCTTCCACGCGGCCATAAAGCGGTCCACACGGTTCCAGCTGTAGAAGCTCACCATCAGTGCGTCTTTTTTAAGGACGCGGTACATCTCCAGCGTGGCCGGTTGCAGCCATTCGTCCGTCACATCCCCGGCAATCTGTCTGCCCTGACGGTCCTTAAAACCGACGAGGTAAGGCGGATCGGTCACAATAAGGTCCACGGCACGGTCGGGGAATCCGCGCATCACATCAATACAGTTCCCGAGAATGAATCTGGACATGGCAGCACTCCTGTAGTCTGAGGGGGCAGGAGGCATCACCGCGATACCGTTCCCTGCCGCACGCTGCCTGTTCATCGCGTCCGGTCACGGGTCAGGCCGACCGTGGAATACCGCAGCCGTCCGTCTTTTGGACGGCAAGGATATGCCGCGAAAGCGGCTTGAAGGGCGTTCCTTAAAAGGGCGAGGGACTGGCGCACACTCTCAACGACGCCGGGCCGGAGCGGAAAAACCGCCCGTCCCGTACCAGACCGGACGCGAGACACTGGCAGCGGGCGGCAGGCTGGCGTTAACTCCAGGCGAACGGGGAATTACCGGCATACCTGTCCACAAATCCGGGGCTTAAAATTGTGGATAACCTGAAGGCAAACGACGGAGAAGCGCGGGAGAACAGACGCCACCACGTCTGTTCTTTTTTTGAACAACCGGAAAGTTTGTATCAGCGGTTCAGGGATTTATCCCCGGCCAGGGACAGGCCAATATAGACGCCAGCCCCCCAGATGACCTGCGACAAAATGAAAACCCACTGCGGAACGTCGAAAACCAGAAGCGGAAGCAGACATACCGTCACAATGCCAATCAGCCGGCTGCCAAATTTTCTGCGCACCGGTTCACTGCTGTCGACGGGAATGCGGGCGAGACGGAGAACATTTCTGAATCCTGGTGACATGAGAACCTCCCTGGGATGCCAGTCATTTGAAATCGGTATAGTAGTGGATGTGATTCGTACTGTTAGTCACCGAATGCACGCCGCATATTTTTCTTTATTTCCCGGGTATCCGCCCCGGACACCGGCGCGGCAGATGCTGCCGGCGTATCCGGTACTGCAGCTGCAGCCCTGTTCACGTCAGCGGTGCCGGCCATCTGCTGAACCAGAGCCTGCAGCTCACTGACCGAGGTGGGCGGTACCGGCATACTGGCCAGCAGGCGCGGCAGTTCAGGCGCCGTCGTGTGGAGGGCAAGACCGGTGATAATCAGGTTTCTCAGCAGATCCCCACGCAGACGGGATGACGCTTCCGTCAGCACACTTTCCACCCGTTCCCCACTCCGGCCATTCTGAAGCGTCAGGGTGTAACGCCGGCGCTGGTATTCCGTCTCCGGTGACACGGGCAGAGCAGCCCCACCATTTTCGGGCTCATCCGGAAGGCCGGTGAGTGAGGACCAGGTTCCGGAGACCAGGGCCATCACGGCGCAAAGGCGGACAGCGCTCAGCTGCCCGGCAAAGAACACCGGGATCAGCGCCGGTAAACGGGCATCCACCTGGTATACCACCGCCCCGGCGGTGGCGGCGGTACGGATGAACTCACCGCGCAGGGGCTGTGAGATGGTGCTGATGGTTGCCATCGCCGCGATGTCGGTGCGATCGTCGCTGTGCAGATAGAAAGAATACTGGCCGTCCGGCACGTTTAGTCCTCTTTATTGTAAAGGGCAATCTCCCTGGCCAGCGCCATCTGCGGATCGCCTATAACCTCGATACGGTCATGAGCCAGAGGCCAGGCCTGACGGATAGCTTCTTCTATGAGGGAAGCCCCTCCCCCGACCAGGAATACCCGGTTAACGTTCCTGAAGGCCGTCAGCTCACTGGTGACACGCGCCCCCAGGGAAGTGATCGCCTCTGTTATTTTGTTCCGAACCTCGTCGATTTTACCGGCATCGTTGATCACACGCTGCAGATACTGACGATCATTGCGGTTGCGGATGACAGTGTCAGCGATGAGGGCGCTGGTTTCGCTGTCTGCCGCACGCAGCGCGCCTGCAGCTGCGCGGGTGACCTGTGACACGCCGACAGACGGATTACCGTGCACCGCACTGATATCATCAAACTGGCCGACAATCACACCGGCATCGAGCGTGGTACCACCGAGATCGATAATCAGGGTGGTCTCAGCGGGGCCGGGTTTCAGCTCCGCGAGACGGGAGAACGCCGCCGGTAGTGATTCCGGCATCACCTTCACGTCCGTTACGGTAAATGCCCTGCCCTTATTCAGAACCAGCTCACGCATCAGGTTTTCCCGTTTGCGTCGTATGTTCTCCTCGTTCCGCTGGCAGTCCCCGTCGTAATACTCACTCAGGGGCAGCGTCACGGTCAGGCTCACCGGCTGCGGCTCCAGTCCGCTGTTCAGCAGCGCATGATGCACGGCCAGCAGGTTGAGATCACCGTACTGATATTCCACGTTTGTTGTCGGGATGGCATCCCGGCTGACGCTGTCCCAGGTGTATTTCAGCGTACCCACCTGATAGTTGAACGTTGCCGCACTGAATTCCGCCACTTTCCAGCCATGCCGGAAGGAGTTCGCAGAAACCCGGGTCTGAAGCTCATCGCCTTCAAACCATGCCAGCTTAACATTAGTTGAACCATCATCGCAGTAAATATTCATCAATATGCTCCGTTAGTTACACTCAATTTGATACCAATTATAAGAGCAAGATGAAAAAAACAAAGTAACATTTCTCAATATGAGCAATACAAAAATATCAAAATGATTAATATAAGCATTTTGAACACCTTTATTTACTCAAAATGTTCTTAAGGCATGCGATCTGGATTATCGTCACGCTGTTAAATATACTGTATGCATAACCAGTAAAAATTAGAGTGTCAGGAGGAAAGATGAAACTACAACTTTTCAGCACCGGGAAAGAACTCCCGCCACAGGCCCATCCATTGTTTGCCGATCTGGCCAGCTGCGGTTTTCCCAGCCCTGCTGCTGACTATGTCGAGTCCGATCTGGATCTCCATGATTACTGCATACGGCATCCGAGCGCGACGTACTACCTGCGTGCCAGCGGAGACAGCATGGCCGACGGCAGTCTGTACAATGGCGATCTGCTGGTTGTGGACAGTGCTGAAAAGCCGCGGCACGGCGATATCGTTGTCGCCAGCGTACAGGGGGAGTTTACGGTGAAACGGCTTCTGCTGACGCCGCGGCTGACGCTGCAGCCCATGAATGCCTCCTGGTCGCCGATTTATCCTGATCCCGACGAGCTGGATATCTTTGGCGTCGTCACGCATATCATCCACCGCCCGAGGGAGATGTACTGATGTTTGCCCTGGCCGATGTGAACAGCTTCTATGCCAGCTGTGAACGTGTTTTCCGCCCGGATTTGAAAGGAAAGCCGATAGTCGTCCTGAGCAACAACGACGGGAACGTAATCGCTCGCAGTGCCGAGGCGAAGCCCTGGATCAAAATGGGAACTCCGTGGTTTCAGATAAAAAACGAAAGGTACCCGGAAAAAATATATGCGTTTTCAAGTAATTATGAACTTTACGCCTCGATGTCGGCGCGCGTGATGAACTGCCTGGAGGAACTGGCCCCCAGGGTGGAACAGTATTCCATTGATGAGATGTTCCTCGACCTGACCGGCGTGGAGCACTGTATGGGGCTTGAGGACTTCGGCCGGCAGCTGCGTCAGCACGTGTATGACTGTACCCGCCTGACCATTGGCGTGGGCGCCGGACCAACGAAAACCCTCGCAAAATCAGCCCAGTGGGCCTCAAAAGAGTGGAAACAGTTTCGTGGCGTACTCGCGCTGACCAGGGGAAATCCGCAAAGGACGCGGAAACTGCTTTCACTGCAGCCGGTTGAAGAAATCTGGGGGGTGGGTAACCGTATTGCACGCAAGCTAAATGTGCTGGGCATAAAAACCGCGCTCGATCTGGCTCTGACGAACCCGGCCTTCATCCGCAAAAATTTTTCTGTGGTCCTTGAGCGAACGGTACGGGAACTGAACTGGGAAAGCTGCCTTTCGCTTGAGGAAGCCCCTCCGACGAAACAGCAAATTGTCTGCAGCCGCAGTTTTGGCGTGAAGATCACGGAGTACGAGTCACTCCGTCAGGCTATCTGTCAGCACGCAGAGCGGGCCTCTGAAAAACTGCGTAAAGAGCACCAGTATTGCCGGCATATTTCCGTTTTCATCAAAACGTCTCCGTTCGCCATTAAAGGGCCTTACTACGGCAACGTGGCTACGGAAAAACTTCTTACACCCACTCAGGACACCAGGGACATCATTGCAGCCGCCACAATGGCTCTGGAGCGTATCTGGAGGGATGGGCACCGGTATGCCAAAGCCGGAGTTATGCTGAATGACTTCACCGGCTCCGGCGTTTCGCAGCTGCAGCTGTTCGACGAACGCCCGCCACGCCCTCACAGTGCTGAGCTGATGAGGGTTCTGGACGGGATCAACAACTCAGGGCTGGGTAAAGTATGGTTTGCGGGGCGGGGTATGGCCTCGGAATGGCAGATGAAACGGGAGATGCTTTCTCCTGCTTATACGACACGATGGTCAGATATTCCTGCAGCGAAACTGGCGTGAAACTATGGCGATTTCACCTTGAAATTCTCAGCCTAAACTGCCTAATTACAATAAGTTAGATGTGAAATCGCCATGGCGAAATTATTGACTCAAATTTCTGTCAAGGACCTCGTTGATAGCCTTGTCCAGTTCATCCTGAATCACTTTTGACATACGGCTAAACTCATAAGTCAGCGTGCGCCCTTTCACACGCTTACGCGCGAACTTGTCCTTTTCTTCAAAAGACCAGAGTGGGGAAACCACTGACTTTTCCTTGGGAGATGGATCGATTAATGCCTGAGATGCCTGAGAAATCAGCTTCAGAATACTGGCTTTCTGTTCGTCTTCTGGTCGCTCGCCATCATTCAAAATTGCATCGAGCTGAGCTGATACAGCCTGAATGAGTTCTTCAGGAGTTAATCCCTTTTCACTAAGTTTTTCATTAACTTCTAAAAGAAGTTTATAGTCACTAAACGATAGCTCCGACTGAACCGGGAACAGAGAAATTAAGTCTTGCGGTACGGCCGCCGCCTGCAGCGCCCTGGTAACTTTAGCCTGAGATAACCCCTCCAGTTCAGCAATTTCCTTTTGATTAAATCCGGACTCTTTAAGAGCGATCAATCTCAGCCCAATCTCCCGAAGATTATGTTCTTTAGCTGTCTGGATATCTTTAGCCAGTTGGCGAGCTTCATCAGCTGATAAATGTTCTTCGGTAACCATTACATCAAGGCCTGTACGGACAAAAATTGCTGAGGCTCGCCGTCTTGAACCATCCAGTATCTCAATCCTTTCACTTTGCTTAATACCAATACAGGGAAAGAACTGCTGAAACTTAATCGTCTGGATAATGGATTTCAGGGACTCCCTGGTCAGTGCAAGTTGATCTCTTCCATTGTTTTCCTGGTTAACGAATGTCTTACTTTCAACTTCAGATGCAGGCACCCGAACAAACCTGAACGTTACCTTCCTGCCGGTTTTTAAGGTAAATACCTGGCTTCTACCGGTGTCCGTCATTTCCGCTATTGACGCCTGGGTATTTAACTGTCTGCCGATGGTTTTTCTTTTCTCATTCGACATCACATACCTCCGTTAGTACGAATGAACTCGATGCGATCAAAGACTGCCTTCGCAAAGTCTTCCGCTGCTGATTTTGCGCTTTTTAGTGCCTCTGTACTTCCATCATAGGTTGCTGGATTTGCTGAAATAACTGTGTCAAAAGTCTCCCCACAGCGTTCGAAACCATCCAGTCTCGGCAGAACCATGTCTAGCATATCGGCACCGAAAACCTCTTTGGCCTGACTATGGCAAATTTTGTGATCAGACTTGTTCAGGATCTTGGACATGAAGCCGACATTACCGATGAGATTGCAGGTGTGCCCATCCATTTCAATGGAATCTATGAGGGCAGGGAGGCTGGCCACAAACTTTAGGGAAGAATGAAAATCAACCGTCGCCGGTGGAAGAGGGGTCAACATCAGGTCTGCCGCTCCAATGCAGTTTTTCAGGAACGCATCAAGGTGAGGACCACTATCAAGGAAAATAAAGTCGTAGTCATGCTGGAGCTTGTCGATAATGTTCTCTTTAAGCACCGCATGAATATTTTTCCCTGGCAGATGTTCTTCACACAATCCCTTCCAGCCTTCAGCAAGGAATGCATCGTCAATGGAAGCGGGGATTACATCAACACCAGGGATAATAGACGGTACTATAAAATCGGAAAGTAATTCTTCTCGAGACACGTTCTGGAGCATGGCCTGAGCAGCCGTATTTTCAACCAAGCCCACTGAATTCTCATGGCTCAGGAACATTGTCAGAGATGCCTGCGGATCGAAATCGATGGCCAGAATACGCAGGTCTTCGAACAGAAGCTGAGGATGAGCTCGAAAAGCATGTGATAATGAAGCGGTAGAAACTGTCTTGGAACCACCACCTTTAAGATTACATACAAAAATCGTAAAGGCTTTATCGAAGCGATCCCTGTACTTCGGTACTTTACGATGGTTATACAGATCGATGACATTCTGAATCGTCATCGCGTATTTCATCGTATTACCAGAAGGTTTCTTTTTAAAAATGTAGCCACCGGCTTCCATTTCGGCCACAGCATACTCAACACTGCCTTTACTGAGCTTAGGCAGCTTATACAGAGCGGCTTTGCTGTATTCCTGATAGAACTCGGTAAGCTTCAATTCCTCTTTTTGCTGGCGGATACTTTCGCTCAAAGATGTCAGAAGCTTACCTGCACGTGTAGCGACTTTCCGTAACTGCTCAATATTGTCCATTTATCACCTCATGACGTTTTTTGTCATTTTGAACAAAAAGAGTCATGTTGCAAGCAAAAATTCATATTGTTTTGATTTCGCTCTCAACAGGAGAGGGGGGAAGCTCGACGGGCGTGCTACTAAATCACACTGCAGCAACACGCAGACGCACTTTTGACCATCAACAACAACTCATACAAAAGGGCTTTGAGAAAGGTATCCAACTTGCAAGACAGGAGGGTCATTCAGAAGGATTCTGATTTTAGTTACGACCAGTGCAATGCTGAGCCTTATGTATCAGCGCTCGCCGCAGCCATGTAACCGAGCGTAGCGAGCGAACTGGCGAGGAAGCGAAGAGGAACCGTTCCGGCAGATAGCTCTTACGCTCAGCACAAGAAGAGTTTTCCATCCTCTGTGGGAAACAGGTCAACTTTATGGACGCTCCGGACTATGGGAAACAGGTCAACTTCGCGGACGGTCCGGACTATGGGAAACAGGTCAACTTCACGGGCGGCCGGGAGTGTGGGGAACAGGTCAACTTCGCGGACGGCCCGGACTATGGGAAACAGGTCAACTTCGCGGGCGGCCGGGACTGTGGGAAACAGGTCAACTTTACGGACGGCCCGGACTATGGCAAACAGGTCAACTCCGCGGACGGCGCGGACTGTGGGAAACAGGTCAACTCCGCGGACGGCCCGGAGTATGGGAAACAGGTCAACTTAGCCAAGCGCTATGGGAATTACAGCAAGTTTAGGTCCGCCCA
>NZ_JBEAJL010000035.1:0-16104 GCF_040065275.1 Klebsiella sp. JB_Kp042 | reverse complement strand
CGCGAGGAGCTGGCCGAGGTGGATGTGGACTGGCTGATCGCCGAGCGTCCCGGCAGGGTAAAAACCTTGAAGCAGCATCGGGGTCTGAGGGCCAATGGAACGAAAACGTACGCTAAGGAAATAACCAATTGTTATAATTGATATTATTCATTCTTCTCTATGAACTGAAAGCCCGCACTAAGCAATGTTTTAGCCTCAAATGACTTTTTTACCTACCCAACTAACGTAACGATCGCACATCAGGTCGTTTTTCAACCGCATAGTGACACCTGCACTCACATGCGAGAAAACACATATGATTTTGACTTCTTGTTTTGGTGGAGAGACAATACCCATTCATAGCAGGAGTACATAATGCCAGAAATTGCATCCCTACAACTTTTCAAAATACTATCTGATGAAACCCGCCTGGGTATCGTGCTACTGCTCAGGGAGATGGGGGAGCTGTGCGTATGCGATCTCTGCACAGCGCTGGAACAATCACAACCCAAGACCTCCCGCCATCTGGCGATGCTTCGGGAAAGTGGCCTGTTGCTGGATCGCAAGCAGGGGAAATGGGTTCATTATCGCTTATCCCCGCATATTCCTTCCTGGGCTGCCCTGGTGATTGAGCAGGCCTGGTTAAGTCAACAGGACGACGTACAGGCCATCGCCCGTAAGCTGGCATCGGCCAACTGCTCTGGCAGCGGTAAGGCTGTTTGTATCTAAAAATTTTGCCTGTACATATATGTTTTTGCGAATATGAGGTGTTAAAGATGAAAATGTTAACGGTGTTTGATCCGGCGATGTGCTGCAGTACCGGCGTTTGTGGTTCAGATGTCGATCAGGTTTTGGTCAATTTTTCTGCTGATGTGCAATGGCTGAAAGGGCGTGGGGTTCAGATCGAACGTTATAACCTGGCGCAGCAGCCTATGAGCTTCGTTGAGAACGAAAAAGCGAAAGCATTCCTTGAGGCTTCTGGAGCTGAAGGGCTTCCGCTGCTGTTGCTTGATGGTGAAACGGTGATGGCCGGGCGATACCCAAAACGCGCTGAACTGGCTCGCTGGTTTGGTATACCGCTGGAAAAGGTGGGTTTAGCTTCCACCAGTTGCTGTGGTGGTAAAACTTCCTGTTGTTGAGTATGTCAGGAGGACATATGAAATTCTTAGAGAATATCCCGTCTTACCTGTTTTTCACCGGTAAGGGAGGTGTAGGCAAAACTTCGATTTCCTGCGCAACGGCTATACGTCTGGCTGAACTGGGAAAGCGTGTTCTGCTTGTCAGTACCGACCCGGCTTCCAATGTCGGTCAGGTATTCGATCAGACTATCGGTAACACTATCCAGCCCGTGACTGCTGTGTCTGGTCTTTCGGCTCTGGAGATTGACCCGCAGGACGCCGCCCAGCAATACCGCGCCAGAATCGTTGACCCTATTAAAGGTCTTTTGCCTGATGACGTTGTTAACAGCATCAGTGAACAGCTTTCAGGAGCTTGTACGACAGAGATCGCTGCATTCGACGAGTTTACTGGCTTACTGACTGACGCTTCTCTGCTGACCCGCTTTGATCACATCATTTTTGATACTGCCCCAACTGGCCACACTATTCGCCTTCTTCAGCTTCCCGGAGCCTGGAGCAGCTTCATCGAAAGTAACCCGGATGGTGCTTCCTGTCTTGGTCCAATGGCTGGGCTGGAAAAACAACGCGAGCAATATGCTCATGCGGTTGAGGCATTATCCGATCCTGAACGAACTCGCCTTGTGCTGGTCGCGCGATTGCAAAAATCAACACTGCAGGAAGTCGCTCGTACTCATGACGAATTATCAGCTATTGGCCTTAAAAATCAGTATTTAGTCATTAACGGTGTCCTGCCTGCGAGCGAAGCAGAACGTGATGCACTGGCCGCTGCAATATGGCAACGGGAGCAAGAGGCGCTGGCAAATCTTCCTGCCGGGTTATCTGATTTGCCGACAGACAACTTATACCTGCAGCCGCTGAACATGGTTGGTGTATCCGCATTGAAAGGCCTGCTCAACGAACACGCTGAGATAACATCGCTTCCTGAACAAAGCCCACAGAACAAGCCAGAGAATATGTCGTTGTCTGTCCTGGTTGATGATATCGCCCGCAGTGAACACGGTTTGATTATGCTGATGGGCAAAGGTGGTGTGGGCAAAACCACAATGGCTGCGGCTATCGCCGTCAGTCTGGCGGATAAGGGTTTTGATGTGCATCTCACCACCTCAGATCCTGCTGCACATCTCAGTACAACGCTCAATGGCAGCCTCAAAAATCTGCAGGTCAGCCGAATCAACCCTCACGATGAAACTGAACGCTATCGTCAGCATGTTCTTGAGACGAAAGGCAGGGATCTGGATGAGGCTGGGAAACGGCTGCTCGAAGAGGATTTACGTTCTCCTTGCACAGAAGAGATTGCGGTGTTCCAGGCGTTTTCACGCGTAATTCGTGAAGCTGGCAAACGGTTTGTGGTCATGGATACGGCACCTACCGGGCATACGCTATTACTGCTTGATGCTACCGGGGCTTATCACCGTGAGATTGCCAGGAAGATGGGGGATAAAGGTCATTTTACCACTCCGATGATGCAGCTTCAGGACCAGGAACGTACCAAAGTTTTGCTGGTCACTCTGCCTGAAACCACACCTGTACTGGAAGCGGCAAACCTGCAGTCCGATCTTGAACGTGCGGGGATTCATCCCTGGGGCTGGATTATCAATAACAGCCTTTCGATTGCACAGACGCAATCGCCGCTGCTTTGCCAGCGCGCCCTACAAGAGCGTCCTCAAATCGAGGTTGTGAAAAACCAGCATGCAAGCCGCATAGCGTTAGTACCGGTAATGGCTGCAGAGCCCACTGGCATCGAGAAACTCAGAGAGCTGGTTGTTTAATTTTTTTTGTATATACAGGGCGGCAAAGCCGTCCTGTCTGGAGGATTTATGTTACTGGCAGGCGCTATTTTTGTCCTGACCATCGTTTTGGTTATCTGGCAACCGAAGGGATTAGGGATCGGCTGGAGTGCGACGCTGGGCGCGGTACTGGCGCTGATCTCTGGCGTAGTCCATTTTGGTGATATCCCTGTAGTGTGGAATATTGTCTGGAATGCGACGGCGACCTTTATTGCCGTGATTATTATCAGCCTTCTGCTCGATGAATCGGGCTTTTTCGAATGGGCGGCGCTGCACGTTTCACGTTGGGGTAACGGTCGCGGGCGTTTGCTGTTTACCTATATCGTTTTGCTCGGCGCAGCGGTGGCGGCACTGTTTGCCAACGATGGTGCGGCATTGATTCTGACGCCAATTGTTATCGCCATGCTGCTTGCATTAGGTTTCAGCAAAGGCACTACGCTGGCATTTGTCATGGCCGCCGGGTTTATTGCCGATACGGCCAGTCTGCCGCTTATCGTGTCCAACCTGGTTAACATCGTTTCTGCAGACTTCTTTGGGCTGGGTTTCACTGAGTATGCGTCGGTAATGGTGCCGGTGGATATCGCAGCCATTATCGCCACGCTGGTGATGCTGCATCTGTTCTTCCGCAAAGATATTCCGCCAACTTACGACCTGGCTCTCCTGAAAGCACCGGCAAAAGCGATTAAAGATCTGGCAACCTTCAGAACCGGCTGGATAGTGTTGATCCTTCTTCTGGTTGGCTTTTTCGTCCTTGAGCCGTTGGGTATCCCGGTCAGTGCGATTGCTGCTGTAGGGGCTGTCATTCTGTTTGCGGTGGCGAAGCGAGGCCATGCCATTAACACTGGCAAAGTGCTTCGCGGTGCGCCATGGCAGATCGTCATATTCTCTCTGGGAATGTATCTGGTGGTCTATGGTCTGCGTAATGCCGGACTAACAGAATACCTCTCCGGTGTGTTGAACGTGCTGGCAGATAAAGGACTTTGGGCCGCGACGTTTGGTACTGGCTTCCTGACGGCTTTCCTCTCTTCCATCATGAACAATATGCCTACCGTGCTGGTTGGTGCTCTCTCTATTGATGGCAGCACTGCAACAGGCGTTATCAAAGAGGCGATGATTTTTGCCAACGTGATTGGCTGCGATCTTGGACCGAAAATTACACCTATTGGTAGCCTGGCAACGTTGCTCTGGCTGCATGTCCTTTCACAGAAGAACATGACCATCACATGGGGATACTATTTCCGCACCGGGATCGTCATGACTCTGCCTGTGCTGTTTGTAACGCTGGCCGCGCTGGCGCTACGTCTCTCTTTCACTTTGTAATGAGATACTGATATGAGCAACATCACCATTTATCACAACCCAGCCTGCGGCACGTCGCGTAATACGCTGGAGATGATCCGCAACAGCGGTATCGAGCCGACCGTTATTCTTTACCTTGAGACTCCACCTTCACGCGATGAGCTGCTCAAACTCATTGCGGATATGGGCATTTCCGTCCGGGCTTTGCTGCGTAAGAACGTCGAGCCGTATGAGGAACTGGGTCTTGCAGAAGATAAATTTACTGACGACCAGCTCATCGACTTTATGCTACAGCATCCGATTCTGATCAACCGTCCGATCGTAGTGACGCCACTGGGAACTAAACTTTGCCGTCCTTCAGAGGTTGTTCTCGATATCCTTCCAGATGCCCAGAAAGCGGCTTTCACCAAGGAAGACGGTGAAAAAGTCGTTGATGATTCAGGTAAAAGACTGAAATAAAGACGAAGGGGGCATTTGCCCCCTTCATTATTACTTCGCCATTTCTTCCAGCAGGTCAATACCAACCGGCTCTTCGCTCTGTAGCGCTGTTAATGCAATACGCTTTGCATACTGCTCTTCCACATCAGAGATGAGAGGCAGCTCGCGGTTCGCCCTGATCTTCAGGAAAGGCGAAGACGGTTGAGCAGCTGCCAGGCTGTTATTAACGACCCATGCCCACGGCTCGATGCCAGCTCGGCGTAGATCCTGCTGCAGGTTAGCGGCTTCCAGTACAGGTGTCGTTTCGGCAAGCGTCACGATAATCACCTTCGTCTTCTCCGGGTCTGCTGCTTTTTCGCTATCACCTGTCTTCGATGTCAGAAAGCGAGAGAATTCGGCTTCATGCTGTCGCCAGAACACACTCATGCAATTGTTGAATGCCTTTACATCACTCATGTTCGTCCTCAAATTTTGCTCAGATTAACCCGGCTCTCATCTTCCAGAATTTTATAAACAGTGGAACGGGCAATACTGAGCCGGCGGGCAATATCTGTTGCACCAGTTCCCTGCTGATGAAGTGCCAGTACACTATTTCTGTCGATGATGCGCTTTCGGCCAAACCGGATACCTTTCAGCCTGGCCTCCTGCCGTCCTTCGTTCGTACGCTCCAGAATCCTCCTGCGTTCGGCCTGGGCTACAGCTGAAAGAATGGTCACAACCATTTTCCCCATTTCACCGTCGGTGCTGATCCCGTCGTCTATGAATCGGACCGCGACTCCCTGAGCGTCGAATTCTTTTATCAGTTGGATCATATCGGCAGTGTCGCGGCCAAGCCGGTCGAGTTTCTTCACCAGGATGACGTCACCTTCCTCCACCTTCATTCGCAGCAGATCCAGTCCTTTCCTGTCGGTAGAACTGCCGGATGCTTTGTCGGTAAATATGCGACTGGCTTTCACCCCCGCCTCTTTAAGCCCCTTGATCTGAATATCGAGGGACTGCTGGCTTGTTGATACCCGTGCGTAACCAAAAAGTCGCATAAAAATGTATCCTAAATCAAATATCGGACAGTGGGTGTCTGTTATAACAAAAAATCGATTTAATAGACACCTAGACAACACCATTTTAGTGTGTCCGAGAATTTATAATATTTCGGACGGTTGCGAAATTGTTAATTCATGACCATCAGGCAGGGAGGCCGGTATGCCCGTCGATTTTCTGACCACTGAGCAGGAACTGAATTATGGTCGCTATGTTGCAGAACCCAATGACGTGCAGCTGGCGCGCTATTTGGCACTGTTGCAAAGTTAGCGATGAGGCAGCCTTTTGTCTTATTCAAAGGCCTTACATTTCAAAAACTCTGCTTACCAGGCGCATTTCGCCCAGGGGATCACCATAATAAAATGCTGAGGCCTGGCCTTTGCGTAGTGCACGCATCACCTCAATACCTTTGATGGTGGCGTAAGCCGTCTTCATGGATTTAAATCCCAGCGTGGCGCCGATTATCCGTTTCAGTTTGCCATGATCGCATTCAATCACGTTGTTCCGGTACTTAATCTGTCGGTGTTCAACGTCAGACGGGCACCGGCCTTCGCGTTTGAGCAGAGCAAGCGCGCGACCATAGGCGGGCGCTTTATCCGTGTTGATGAATCGCGGGATCTGCCACTTCTTCACGTTGTTGAGGATTTTACCCAGAAACCGGTATGCAGCTTTGCTGTTACGACGGGAGGAGAGATAAAAATCGACAGTGCGGCCCCGGCTGTCGACGGCCCGGTACAGATACGCCCAGCGGCCATTGACCTTCACGTAGGTTTCATCCATGTGCCACGGGCAAAGATCGGAAGGGTTACGCCAGTACCAGCGCAGCCGTTTTTCCATTTCAGGCGCATAACGCTGAACCCAGCGGTAAATCGTGGAGTGATCGACATTCACTCCGCGTTCAGCCAGCATCTCCTGCAGCTCACGGTAACTGATGCCGTATTTGCAGTACCAGCGTACGGCCCACAGAATGATGTCACGCTGAAAATGCCGGCCTTTGAATGGGTTCATGTGCAGCTCCATCAGCAAAAGGGGATGATAAGTTTATCACCACCGACTATTTGCAACAGTGCCACAGAAAATTACCTGAACTGCGTCAACTCGGAGTCTGGCCGCGTGCGCGTGGAAGCAAAGCGGGCGAGCGAAGAATACGGGCGAGTGCTGCGGCGCTATCCGCTGAAACCCGGCGAGACGGTCGAGCGTCCGCAACGCGGGGAAGTCGTCAGCAGCTCCGGGGTTCTCCCCCCACTGGACCCAGGCGAATACTAAGCGCGGCGGTGTGTAATAGACGGAGCGCGAGGCGACTACTGGTCAGGGTTTGCGCAAGGCGGGTGTGTAATAGACGGGAGGGGATCGATCCGGCGATCCAGCCTGTGGATAGTCCGTCTATTACCCACCCGGTTCCGTCGTTTACCCACCCAACCCCGTCTATTACCCACCGGAAACCGTCTATTACCCACCGAGGGGTTCTATAAGCAACTGATAATGAAGGTAAATTTTGCCTTCTGATTCCCTAAAACTCTTTAAAACAAAAAAAACATATATAAAACGTGTAGCCCTGGGGAAAACAGCCCGTGGAATTATGGACAATCCGGCAAGCCGGATACCTGCCTAACCGCTTCGCGGTTCCCCATTGACAGGCCAGGGACAACCGCGAGCGGTTGCCCCCACCCTGCCAACAGGTCGGCAGTTGCCCACAATACCACCGGCTCAAGCAACAGGATTTTTTTATATTTTTGTTTTTAAAAGAAAAAAGCGGCCGTGCTCTAGTGGCATGGCCGCGTTACGTGGTCCTATCAGGGGCTTGTGGCTCTTGCGCCTCCTCGGATCGACACAAGTGCCGATCACTGCGGCGGGGCGCTCCTGGCTCAAGCTGAAAAGCGATCAGTATCCGCACCAGTGGCGACGGCGTTCCCTCCACGCATTCGGGCCGGGCCTCCACTCAACGGCTAACCCCTCGGCCATGAGGGTTTGCCCCACGTCCCGCCCGTCGATCAGCAGGTGAACAAGGCGGCGGTCGTACTTGTCGGCTTGGCCGGAATCGACAACCTCGATGCGCTGAGCGTTGGCAACCAGTTCGCGGAGGCGTGCGGTTGCCTCGCGGCCCTTCGTCAGCTCGGCGTCGCACCTGGGCTTGTAGGTTTCCGGGGTGTCAATCGACAGCAGGCGCAAGCGTTGACCGTTGTATCGTAACCGTCCGGTGATTCCACCTTGAGCCAAATCGCCTGCCGACCAAAAGGCTCGAAGCTTACCACCCGGTCGATTCCGGTCAGATCCAGAAACGCCTCGTCGATGGAGTAGACATCCACTCTCGATGCCAGAGCTTCCAGGGTCGTCATCACCCGCCGGCTTATATCGCCATTTGTGTGGAATAGAGAATCAATTGGAACGGGGGCTTTGCTCGCCCCCCCTTGAACTTCTCATACCCAACCTGTTTGGCTATAGCTACTGAGGAGATCGCGGTGGCCCACCAAATCTTCCGGTCATCCTGTTCAATTACACCGCTAGCCGTACCCAGGAGGTGCCGCAGCGCCTCCTGGAGGCAGAAAGGCGTCGAGCGTATAGGTTGCTGGGCATGCGCGGCGCAAGTTCATCAGAAAACTCAATCCAAGGGCAAGATCGGCCGAGCGGAGATGGCACTGACTCTTATCAACAAGCTCTACGGCATCGAGCGCGACATGGAAGAGGCGGGCGATGCCCAGCGATACCAGACGCGCCAGTCGCAAAGCCAGGCTTTCCTGGAGCAACTGAAAGCTAGGCTGGACAAAACCCCTCCCCAGGTCACGTCGTCAAAGTGCCTTGGGCAAGCAATCAATTGCCTTGCGAGCAACTGGTTAAAGCTGATCCGCTACATCGAAAGGGGGACACCTGCCCATCGACAACAACCCTGCCGAGCGGGCGAGCCACCTTCTCATGTACATATGACCAAAGCGTCGCCCGTCTCCTCCCGTTATGTCATGCCTACCCACGACGGAGTATTGACGGTCTCTGTGCGCCAGAGCATAGTTTTCCCGAAGGGCGCTTAGGTACATATCTTCATGTGCTGTCCAGGCGCAGTTGCGTTTAGAGTACGTGTCCAATCAGTTTTAAATGGGTGTGAACATGAGAGCAGAAACTGAATCGCGGATTTTTTCGGTGGATGAATATGTTCGTCCGTCTAACGGCGAACCGATTCGTTCGGTTGTTCTGGAAACCAATGACTCTGTCGTCGTTGTTTGGCACGCCCACCCTGGGCAGGAAATAGCTTCCCATGTACATCCTCACGGCCAAGATACTTGGACGGTTATCTCAGGTGAAGCCGAATATCATCAAGGTAACGGCATAGTCACTCATCTTAAAGCTGGAGATATTGCGATCGCAAAACCTGGGCAGGTACATGGTGCAATGAACTCTGGCCCCGAACCTTTTATATTTGTTTCAGTGGTTGCGCCGGGCAATGCCGGTTTTGCGTTGGCTGAGAAATAGGCGAAAGGCCTGAGAGGAAACTGATGAATACACGATTATTTACGTTCGCTGGTGGAGAAACGGGTGTTTGGCGCGTTGTTCGGATGGATGCCGTGGCGGGAGCCCCTCTCCCTGGAATCCCCCGGCTCGACGTAGCCGCTGGCTCTGTTTCGCCGCAGCCTTTGGGCACCAAATGGCTTCTTCGCGGGATAACGAGTAACGAGCGTTATGTCGTGCGTGAAGAGAAGGATCGTCTCGTGGCGAAGCAGCCAAGTTTGGGTCGAGCAGAGGCCACCTGTGCCGCCCTGATCCCTATCCGGAAAAACCCCTCATGGTGGGGACTGGCTCAAGACGAACGCCGGAAGATTTTTGAGGAGCAGTCCCGTCACATTCACATTGGGCTCCAATATCTCCCTGCTGTGGCCCGTCGTCTCCACCATTGTCGGGACCTGGGCGAGAGCGAACCCTTCGACTTCTTGACGTGGTTCGAATATTCCCCGTCTGATGAGCCGGGCTTTAACAGGCTTTTGGCCGAACTCCGGGCCTCGGTGGAGTGGAAGTATGTCGACAGAGAAATCGACATCCGGCTAGTGCATGAGCCGGCCTAGTATCAGGTTTAACTGCGATCTCCGTGCGGCATACACCTGCGACACCCGCAGCCCAGCAAAGCCCGGAAAATCTAGTGTGTCTAATAACTTAGGAGTAACACGACACGTATGCCTAGCGAGCCACCAGTCGCTTGGGAAATTTTCTACTTATGGCCTCCTCTTTCTCTCATCGATCTCCCAGGGCATATCCTGCCGTCTAGAGTTGGCACCTTGTCCAGCTTTCGAAGAAGGCTCTCCATACACGTCCGGCCTACACCTTGTTAGGTATGGCCGGTTTCCAGTTGTGGGGCAATAGCTCGTCGATGGCGTTGTTCTTCTGTGTCGGCAGGCGAGTCAGCACATCCTTCAGGTAGGCATAGGGATCATGCCGATTCAGCTTCGCTGACTGTATTAGGGTCATGACCGCAGCCGCACGTTGACCACTGCGCAGTGAACCCGCAAACAGCCAATTGCTGCGCCCCAGCGCCCAGGGTCGGATCTGGTTTTCCACCCAGTTGTTGTCGATGGGCACAGCGCCATCGTCCAGGTAGCGCGTCAGCGCTTCCCAACGTTTGAGGCTGTAATCCAGGGCTTTGGCCGTGCCGGAGCCATCCGGCACTTTCTGGCGATGGGCCAGCATCCACTGATGCAGCGCATCGGCAAGGGGTTTGGCTTTGGTTTGCCGGATTTCCCGCCGCATATCCGGTGGCAGATCTTTGGTTTCCCGCTCGATCTCGTAGAGTCCACCGATGTATTCCAAGGCCTTGGCCGCCAATTCGCTCTTGTTGGCCTCGTGCAGGTCATAGAACTTGCGCCGGGCGTGGGCCATACAGCCGATTTCGGTAATGCCGTTGCCGAACCCGGCCTTGTAGCCAGCGTAATCATCACAGACCAGCTTGCCCCGCCAGTCACCCAGGAAGGTTCGGGCGTGTTCGCCTGCACGGCTGGGTGCGAAGTCGTAAATAGCTGCCTTCAGGTCGGCAAACGGTGTGGTGCAGTAGGCCCAGACGTAGGCCTTGTGGGTTTTCTTCTTGCCCGGGGCCAGCATGCTGACCGGGGTTTCATCGGCATGCAGAACACTGTGTTCCAGCAGAGTATTTCTCAACGCATCCACCAGCGGCTGCAACTGCACACCACAGGCACCCACCCATTCGGCCAGGGTGGAGCGCGGGATTTCCAGGCCGGCACGGCCGAACATGCGTTCCTGACGGTACAGCGGCAGATGGTCGGCATACTTGGCCACCAGCACCTGGGCCAGCAGGCCAGCGGTGGGGATGCCTTTGTCGATCACCTGCGGTGGCACCGGTGCCTGGATCAACGTCTCGCAGCTGTCGCAGGCCCATTTGCCCCGGATGTGACGTTCAACGGTGGGCACTGTTGCAAAGTTAGCGATGAGGCAGCCTTTTGTCTTATTCAAAGGCCTTACATTTCAAAAACTCTGCTTACCAGGCGCATTTCGCCCAGGGGATCACCATAATAAAATGCTGAGGCCTGGCCTTTGCGTAGTGCACGCATCACCTCAATACCTTTGATGGTGGCGTAAGCCGTCTTCATGGATTTAAATCCCAGCGTGGCGCCGATTATCCGTTTCAGTTTGCCATGATCGCATTCAATCACGTTGTTCCGGTACTTAATCTGTCGGTGTTCAACGTCAGACGGGCACCGGCCTTCGCGTTTGAGCAGAGCAAGCGCGCGACCATAGGCGGGCGCTTTATCCGTGTTGATGAATCGCGGGATCTGCCACTTCTTCACGTTGTTGAGGATTTTACCCAGAAACCGGTATGCAGCTTTGCTGTTACGACGGGAGGAGAGATAAAAATCGACAGTGCGGCCCCGGCTGTCGACGGCCCGGTACAGATACGCCCAGCGGCCATTGACCTTCACGTAGGTTTCATCCATGTGCCACGGGCAAAGATCGGAAGGGTTACGCCAGTACCAGCGCAGCCGTTTTTCCATTTCAGGCGCATAACGCTGAACCCAGCGGTAAATCGTGGAGTGATCGACATTCACTCCGCGTTCAGCCAGCATCTCCTGCAGCTCACGGTAACTGATGCCGTATTTGCAGTACCAGCGTACGGCCCACAGAATGATGTCACGCTGAAAATGCCGGCCTTTGAATGGGTTCATGTGCAGCTCCATCAGCAAAAGGGGATGATAAGTTTATCACCACCGACTATTTGCAACAGTGCCTTATCTGAACATAAAACACTATCATTAAGTTGGAGTCATTACCCTCCGCTCCTACATGTAAAACTCGCATGGATGCTCCTTAATTATTCAGGCATGAAGGCGACGCGATGCCAATGACGGCAATCACAGCTGCGGCAGCTTTTATTTCCGCCAACGGCTTCATAGTTCAAGTCGGTTCAGCATTTCTTTGGTAACCAGAACGATGCCTTCTTCCGAACGATAAAAGCGTCGCGCATCCTCAACGGCATTTTCGCCAATCACCGTCCCCTCCGGAATAACGCATCCCCGGTCGATCACGCAGCGTCTTATCCTGCAGGAGCGACCGACCCAGACGCCCGGTAATAAAACCGACGAATCAATATTACAGAACGAGTTAATCCGAACTCTGGAAAATAGAACCGACTGCACCACCACCGAGCCAGAAATAATACAGCCGCCGGAGACCAGAGAATTCATGGTCATGCCATGACTGCCGGAACGGTCCTGAACAAATTTGGCGCTGGGCAGCGATTCGACATAGGTACGGATAGGCCAGTTACGGTCATAAACGTCCAGCTCTGGCACTACTGAGGCTAAATCCAGATTCGCTTTCCAGTACGCCTCCAGGGTTCCGACATCGCGCCAGTATGGCTCGGCATTATTATCCGACTGAACGCAGGAGCGCGGGAACGGATGCGCATACGCTTCACCTGCCGCCGTTATCCTGGGAATAATATCTTTGCCAAAATCATGGGTGGAGTGTTCATCCCGATCGTCGTCTTCCAGCAGCTGGTAGAGATATTCCGCATCAAACACATAAATGCCCATACTGGCAAGCGAGCGGGTTTCATCGCCAGGAATGGTGGGCGGATTAGCCGGTTTTTCAACAAATTCAATGATTTTGTCATTCTCATCCACGGCCATGACGCCAAAAGCGCTTGCCTCTTCAACCGGGACCGGCAGGCAGGCCACGGTACAGCGCGCCCCTTTTTCAACGTGATCGAGCAGCATCCGCGAATAATCTTGTTTATAGATATGGTCCCCGGCCAGAATAACGACATATTCCGCATCATAGCGGCGGATAATATCCAGATTCTGGGTCACGGCATCCGCCGTCCCCCGATACCAGTTCTCACCATGCACCCGCTGCTGCGCCGGTAATAAATCCACGAACTCATTCATTTCTTCGTTAAAGAATGCCCAGCCGCGTTGAATATGCTGCACCAGTGAATGGGACTGATATTGTGTAATGACCCCGATACGTCTTATTCCGGAGTTAATACAATTCGATAAAGCAAAATCAATAATTCTGAATTTACCGCCGAAATGCACCGCAGGTTTTGCGCGAATAGTGGTCAGGTCTTTTAATCGTGTGCCACGTCCGCCGGCGAGGATCAGGGCCACGGATTTAAGCGGTAACTGGCGCGACAGCATTAAGTTGTCAGTATATTCAAGTTTACTCATAATAATGTCCTGCTATTAAATAAAAGCCATAAAAGAAAATAATGAAGAAAAAGCCTCACTCTTCTGCAAAATAATTCAGAAGTGATCACCTCCGGTAATAAGTCAGCTGCAATAAATCAGCTGCGCGTTTTATTGCCCTGCAGATTCCCGTACCAGCCAGATTGTCGCCAGCGGCGGCAGAGTCACCGACAGCGAATGCTCCCGACCGTGGCTGGCGATCGCCTCGCTTGCCACGCAGCCGCCGTTGCCGGTGTTGCTCCCGTGGTAGTGCATCGAGTCGGTGTTCAGCTCTTCACGCCAGCGCCCCGGCTGGTTAATCCCGAAGCGATAGCCGTGACGCGGTACTGGCGTGAAGTTGCTCGCCACGATTATCTCGTTCCCGGCTTTATCGCGACGGACAAAGATAAACACCGACCGTTCATGGTCATCCACAACAAGCCATTCAAAGCCGTAGGGGTCAAAATCCAGTTCGTGCAGTGCCTTATGGTGGCGATAGGTATGGTTCAGATCGCGCACCAGACGCTGCACCCCGTGATGCCAGTTGTCGCCCCCTTCCAGCAGATGCCAGTCGAGGCTGGCGTCGTGGTTCCACTCCCGCCCCTGGGCAAACTCGTTGCCCATAAACAGCAGCTTTTTACCGGGGAAGGCAAACAGCCAGCCGTAGTAGGCGCGCAGGTTGGCGAACTTCTGCCAGGCATCGCCAGGCATCCGGTCAAGAATCGATTTTTTGCCGTGAACCACTTCATCGTGTGACAGCGGCAACACGAAGTTTTCGGTGTAGTTGTAGAGCATCCCGAAGGTCATCTTGTCGTGATGATAACGACGATAGATGGGATCGAGCTGCATATAGTCGAGGGTGTCATGCATCCAGCCGAGGTTCCATTTGAACCAGAAGCCAAGACCGCCCGTCGAAGACGGTCGTGTAACCCCGGCGAAGTCGGTGGACTCCTCCGCCATCGTGACCGCTCCCGGCGTCTGCTCACCGAGCACACGGTTGGTATTGCGCAGAAATTCAATCGCTTCGAGGTTTTCCCGGCCGCCGTACTCATTGGGCACCCACTCCCCCTCTTTGCGGCTGTAGTCGCGGTAGATCATTGACGCAACCGCATCCACGCGCAGGGCGTCGATCCCGAAGCGTTCAATCCAGTACAGCGCGTTCCCGACCAGAAAGTTGCTGACTTCACGGCGACCGTAGTTGTAGATCAGCGTATTCCAGTCCTGGTGATAACCTTCTCGCGGGTCGCTGTGTTCATACAACGCGGTGCCGTCGAACGATGCCAGCGCAAAGTCATCCGACGGGAAGTGGCCCGGCACCCAGTCGAGGATCACGTTCAGACCCGCGGCATGGGCAGCATTCAGGAAGTAGCGGAAGTCTTCACGGGTACCAAAACGGCGGGTCGGCGCGTACAGCCCGGTGGGCTGATAGCCCCAGCTGCCGTCGAACGGATGTTCGTTTACCGGCAGCAGCTCCAGATGGGTGAAGCCCATCCACTTCGCGTAAGGCACCAGCTGGTCCGCCAGCTCGCGGTAGCTGAGCCAGAAATGGTTATCGGCGTGGCGGCGCCACGAGCCAAGGTGCACTTCATAAATCGAAATCGGTGCATCAAACTGGTTGGCCTGCTGACGGGACTGTGGCTGTTCGACCTTTTCCGGCATGCCGCAGATAAGCGACGCGCTTTCCGGGCGCATCTGTGCCTCAAAGGCATACGGGTCGGATTTCACCCGCAGGTGGCCGTGGGCGTCAATCAGCTCGAACTTATACAGCTGGCCGTTATGCGCGCCGGGGACAAACAGCTCCCAGATGCCGGACTCTTTGCGCAGACGCATCGGGTGGCGGCGGCCGTCCCAGTAGTTGAACTGTCCGACCACCGACACACGACGGGCGTTCGGCGCCCAGACGGAAAAACGCGTCCCGGTGACGCCGTCCATGGTGTCGGCATGGGCTCCCAGCGTCTCGTAGGGCCGCAGATGAGTCCCTTCAGCGAGCAGCCAGGCATCAAGCTCCTGCAGCAGCGGGCCAAAGCGATAGGGGTCGTCAATCAGGTTTTGCTGACCGTGCCAGGTGACGGCCAGCTGGTAACGAAAAGGATTTTTCCGGCGCGGCAGAACGCCGCTAAAGAACCCGCGTGTGTCGAGGCATTCGAGTTTACCGACTTTGCGCCCGGTTTTCGGTTCAATCACCCATACATCGGTGGCATCGGGTAATAATGCGCGCACTTCCAGACCCGCATCGGTTGAGTGCATGCCAAGCACGGAAAATGGATCGGAACAATGACCTGCGAGAAGTGCGGAGATCGCACTTTTTTCATTATAATCAGACATGGCAGTCACCCTACTATCATCCTGCGGAAAGAATTAAAACGCCTCTTCCTGCTTTATTGATCCGGTAATATTCCGCTGCATGCTACGCATCGAAATATCAACACGTTATTCCAGAGCCTTAAGACATGTCGGTTGTCCACAAATAGAGAGTGATTAACCTCCTGAGAAGTGAGTTAAATGCGCTGTACGACTTCTGTATTATCTGTCTTCAGAATAATTACTCCTGATTTTCTTTCTGTGAGTAAACACTCATTTCTATATTAATGGGGAAACTAATTTTTATTTCGTCACGAATGATGAGTTTCCTTCTGCTGAATTCGTCAGATCGTATATAAAAAAAGGCTTTGTTGAATAAATCGAACTTTTGCTGAGTTGAAGGATCAGATCGGCTTTGTTGAATAAATCGAACTTTTGCTGAGTTGAAGGATCAGATCACGCATC
>NZ_JBEAJL010000034.1:0-16422 GCF_040065275.1 Klebsiella sp. JB_Kp042 | reverse complement strand
CGTGAATTAAGGGTGAAGACGGCGGTGGTGGTGAATGGCGGCGACAATCGCCGGCTTTAAGCGGGCGAAGTCGTCGGCGGGCGCAACGGCGGGCAGTGGCGTCGCTTTCGGCGCCGCAGCCGGTTCGGGGAAGAAGCGGTTGACGGCGGCGGACATCCCCTGGATGGCGAAAATCAGCAGAAACAGAAACGCCAGCACGAACCCCATGCCGAGGCACATCAGGGTGAAGCCTTCACCCAGCAGTACAGCTTCAGTCATTGAAAGACCCTAAAGTAAGGGCACGACGGCGTGTTTGAAGGCTAACCAAACGATACTTCCGGCTAAGGAGTAGGGGGGATTTCCCGAAGCCGCCCCCGGCTCTGGCCCCTAACTGGCATCGCTGTGGTTGACGCTCAAACATCGCCATCGTGCGTGTTGGTTACATCATCATGCCGAACACAATGCTGGCGATGACCAGCACAATACCGCCGCCCAGACGGGAGGAGATTTGCGCATAAGAGATAAGATTCATACGGTTACAGGCAGAGAGCACTTCCAGGTCGCCTGAGCCGCCGCGGTTAGCCATGCACAGGCCTGCGGTGATGGCGGATTCGATCGGGAAGAAGCCAATCATCCAGCCGCCGATGGCCGCCCCGATGACAGCACCCACGACGATTACCGCAGCGATGATGACGTTCGCGAAGGTAATCGCGTCGATAATTTCCTGCAGGTCGGTGTAGCACACGCCGACCCCGACCATCAGTACCCACAGCAGCTGCTTAGAGAAGAAGTCAGACAGGCGTTTGGCCCCGGCTTTGATCTCCGGCGAGCAGAGGCCGGAAGCGTTCAGCGCCGCGACGATCAGCACCATCCAGGCGAAATAGTGGATTGAGACACCGCCAATGCTTGGCAAAATTTTCTTGGCAATGACGTAGGCCAGCAGGAAACAGGTGGTGGCGAGCACCAGGCCGACTGCCGTTTCGCGATGGGTAATCTGGCCTGCTTTTTCATCATCATCAACTTTAAAGGAGGCTTTACGTACCAGTTCGCCTTCCCCGCTCAGCCAGGTGTGTTTTTTACCGATAATATCGAGCAGCGCGGCAAAAACGATGGCGAAGATATTGGCGATGGTCAGAATAGCAATCGCAGTGGAGTAGTACTCTTCACGGGAGCGGCCGGTGACGGAGTGATAAATTTCAGAGAGCGGAACCGCGCCTGCGCCGTTGCCGCCGCCCATAATTGGCAGGACGTACAGCATCATGATGCGGTCTACGGAAATACCGAAGCACAGGCCGATGATAATCCCGAAGATAGATGCGCCGAGGATCGCCATAAGGATCGTCGGAATATAACCCAGCAGCGATTTCAACAGCAGTTTACGGTTAACCGAGAGAATGGCGCCAGTTATCAAAACTGCGATGAATAAGTTCAGGAAGTTGCTTTTATCCATCACATTAGTGATTGCATCAATTTCTTTTTGGGTAAAAATGCCTGCGTAAACGAAATAAGCGGCGACGAGGAAGATCATCACCGGCGCGCCGCCAATATATTTATTAAATATCGGCAGCCGTTTGCCAATCTCGCCAAAGATGGCGCCGATAATAAACATAATGGCAAAGCCGCCAACCAGGTCGGTGGGTAACGCATTAAAGAAGTGGGAAAGTAATAGCGTAATTAACGCAAACGCATAAAGGGGTAACGGCATGCCGAAGATTTTAAATCCCAGCAGGTCGCTTACGCCCTTTTTCTCCGTCGCCGGAGCCTGGCTCATGTTAGTCATAAACGTTATCCTGTTTATCAATGAAGTAATAAGACCGGCGCATAGTAATAAATAGACTCAGTGTTAAGGTGTGATAACCTTCACTGAATACTCGTGTTTTTAATTAATTTAATTATTTTTATTATGCTGAATGAATTAACAACATAAAAACCATAAAGCCAATTAAGCGACGGGAAAAATTGTGATTTAAATACAAGAATCGATAGCCGAACGCTGGCGAAATACAGGTCGTTTTGGAATAACGAAGCGCTAAAAAATGACTCTGATATTAAAACGCGTTCTGCTACGGAAGGATAAATCGCGGCGAGAGGCGATAGACCTCTTTCTCCGTCAGCATCAGCTCTCATTAGAGGCTGATTGCGAAATGGCCATTGTCGCCGAGTATCAGCAGCGGCTGGTCGGCTGCGGCGCCATCGCCGGCAACGTCCTGAAGTGCATCGCTATCGACCCCTCGCTGCAGGGGGAGGGGCTGAGCCTTAAGCTACTGACTGAATTACTCACCCTGGCCTACGAGCTGGGGCGCAGTGAACTGTTTTTATTCACTAAGCCCTGTAACGCCGCGCTCTTTGCCGGCGCCGGATTCTGGCCAATCGCGCAGGCCGGCGATCTCGCCGTGTTACTGGAAAATAGCCGCGAACGGCTGACCCGCTACTGCCGCCAGCTGGCGATGTACCGTCAGCCGGGACGCAAAATAGGCGCTATCGTGATGAACGCCAACCCGTTCACGCTCGGCCACCGCTGGCTGGTGGAGCAGGCGGCCCGTCAGTGCGACTGGCTACACCTGTTTGTGGTGAAAGAGGATGCCTCCCGTTTCACGTATCAGGATCGCTACACGCTAATCGAAAAAGGGATTGCCGGCATCGACAAGGTAACGCTGCATCCCGGTTCGGCATACCTCATCTCGCGGGCCACCTTCCCTGGCTACTTCCTCAAAGAACAGGGGGTGGTGGACGACTGCCACAACCAGATCGATCTCCAGCTGTTCCGCGAACATTTAGCCCCGGCGCTGAAGATAACCCATCGTTTTGTCGGCACTGAGCCGCTGTGTTCGCTGACTCGCCATTACAACCAGCGCATGAAAGCGTTGCTGGCAGCGCCAGGCGACGCGCCGCCTGTTGAGGTGGTTGAGCTGGCGCGGATCGAAAAAAACGGCGGGCCGATATCGGCTTCCAGGGTGCGCGAACTGTACCGGCAGCGCAACTGGCAGGCGGTGGCGGCGCTGGTGCCGCCGGGAACCCTCTCTTTTCTGATGCAACTGGCGGAAAGCGAACATCAAACCGCCTGATTTTTACGCCATAACAAAGGATTTGCCTCTATGGAAATGAAGATTGACGCCCTGGCCGGCACGCTGGAGTCCAGCGATGTGATGGTCAGGATTGGGCCGGCGACGCAGCCGGGCATTCAACTGGAGATCGACAGCATTGTGAAGCAGCAGTTTGGCGATGCGATTGAGCAGGTGGTCAGAGAAACCCTGACGCAGCTCGGCGTTAGCCAGGCCAACGTGGTGGTGGATGATAAAGGGGCGCTGGAGTGCGTTCTGCGCGCCCGGGTTCAGGCTGCGGCCCTGCGCGCGGCGCAACAGTCTCAATTGCAATGGAGCCAGCTATGAAACCACGTCGCAGTATGCTGTTTATCCCCGGCGCCAATGCCGCCATGTTAAGTACTTCATTCGTTTACGGCGCCAATGCCGCCATGTTAAGTACTTCATTCGTTTACGGCGCCGATGCGGTGATGTTCGACCTTGAAGATGCCGTTTCGCTGCGCGAGAAAGATACCGCTCGCCTGCTGGTGTATCAGGCGTTGCAGCATCCGCTGTATCAGGATATCGAAACCGTGGTGCGCATTAACCCGCTAAATACGCCGTTTGGTCTGGCCGACCTGGAAGCGGTGGTACGCGCGGGTGTGGACATGGTACGTCTGCCGAAAACCGACAGCAAAGAAGATATTCATGAACTGGAAGCCCACGTTGAGCGGATTGAACGCGAGTGCGGCCGGGAAGTGGGTAGCACCAGGCTTATGGCGGCCATCGAGTCGGCGCTGGGGGTGGTAAACGCGGTCGAGATCGCCCGCGCCAGCCCTCGTCTGTCGGCCATCGCGCTGGCGGCCTTCGACTACGTTATGGATATGGGCACCTCCCGCGGCGACGGCACTGAGCTGTTCTATGCCCGCTGCGCCGTGCTGCATGCTGCGCGGGTCGCCGGCATCGCCGCCTATGACGTCGTGTGGTCGGATATTAATAATGAAGAGGGCTTCCTCGCGGAAGCGAATCTGGCGAAGAACCTCGGCTTCAACGGGAAATCACTGGTCAACCCGCGCCAGATCGAACTGCTGCACCAGGTCTATGCCCCGACGCGAAAAGAGGTCGACCATGCGCTGGAGGTGATTGCCGCGGCGGAAGAGGCAGAGTCGCGCGGTCTGGGCGTGGTGTCGCTGAACGGCAAGATGATCGATGGACCGATTATCGACCACGCGCGCAAAGTGGTGGCGCTTTCAGCTTCCGGTATTCGTGATTAAGGGGAATAAGATGAAAGAGACAGTAGCAATGCTTAATCAGCAGTATGTGATGCCGGAAGGATTGACCCCTTACAGCGGCGTGACGGCGAAAAGCCCATGGCTGGCCAGTGAGACGGAAAAGCGGCGGCGTAAAATCTGCGACTCGCTGGAAACGGCAATCCGTCGTTCCGGCCTGCGAAACGGCATGACCATCTCGTTCCACCACGCGTTTCGCGGCGGTGACAAAGTGGTCAATATGGTGGTGGCGAAGCTGGCGGAGATGGGCTTTCGCGATCTGACCCTGGCGTCCAGTTCGCTTATCGACGCTCACTGGCCGCTGATCGAGCATATTAAAAACGGCGTGATCCGCCAGATCTACACCTCCGGCCTGCGCGGGAAGCTCGGCGAGGAGATCTCCGCCGGGCTGATGGAAAATCCGGTGCAGATCCACTCTCACGGTGGTCGCGTACAGCTGATCCAAAGCGGTGAGCTGTCCATTGACGTGGCGTTCCTCGGCGTTCCCTGCTGCGATGAGTTTGGCAATGCCAACGGCTTTAGCGGTAAGTCGCGCTGCGGCTCGCTGGGCTACGCACGCGTTGATGCGGAACATGCCAAATGCATCGTGCTGTTGACCGAAGAGTGGGTGGACTACCCTAACTACCCGGCCAGTATCGCCCAGGACCAGGTGGATCTGATCGTTCAGGTGGACGAAGTAGGCGATCCGCAAAAAATCACCGCTGGTGCCATTCGTCTGACCAGCAACCCGCGCGAGCTGCTGATCGCCCGCCAGGCGGCGAAAGTGGTTGAACACTCCGGTTACTTTAAAGAGGGGTTCTCGCTGCAGACCGGCACCGGCGGCGCCTCGCTGGCGGTGAGCCGCTTCCTGGAAGACAAAATGCGCCGCAACGGTATCACCGCCAGCTTCGGCCTTGGCGGCATCACCGGGACGATGGTCGATCTGCATGAGAAAGGGCTGATTAAAACGCTGCTCGACACCCAGTCGTTCGATGGCGATGCGGCGCGCTCGCTGGCGCAGAACCCGAACCACGTCGAAATCTCTACCAATCAGTATGCCAGCCCGGGTTCCAAAGGGGCCTCCTGCGAGCGCTTAAACGTGGTAATGCTCAGCGCGCTGGAAATTGACACCGACTTTAACGTCAACGTGATGACCGGCTCCAATGGCGTGCTGCGCGGCGCGTCAGGGGGCCATAGCGATACCGCCGCCGGCGCGGATTTGACCATCATTACCGCGCCGTTAGTTCGCGGCCGCATTCCCTGCGTCGTGGAAAAGGTGCTGACCCGCGTGACGCCGGGAGCCAGCGTGGATGTGCTGGTCACCGACCATGGCATTGCGGTAAACCCGGCGCGCCAGGACCTGATCGACAATTTACGCAACGCCGGTATTGCGCTGATGACCATTGAGGAACTGCAGCAGCGCGCGGAGTTGCTGACGGGCAAACCGAAAGCGATCGAATTTACCGATCGGGTGGTGGCGGTAGTCCGCTATCGCGACGGTTCGGTCATCGATGTGATCCATCAGGTGAAAAACAGCGACTAAGCGCAGAGGGGAAAGGCTATGAGCGACGTGTTAATTCAACCTCCGCGTGTGCTACGCGGAAAACCACTGAGCGCCGAAGAGGTGGTCAGCGCGGTAGAGCGCGCGCTGTTGACCGAAGTTCGCCTGACCCCTAAGCCCGGGCTGGTGGATATTCGTAACGCTGGCGCGCACCGGGATATGGATCTGGCCTCGTTTGAGGCCAGTACCGCGGTGGTGGCGCCGTGGATGGAGAAGTTTTTTATCATGGGCCACGATACCGCGGCGGTCGCGCCGGAGCAGGTGTTGATGATGCTGCGTCCGGTGGGAATGGCCTGCGAGAACGATATGCTGGAGGTCACCGGCGGGGTGAATACCCATCGTGGGGCGATCTTCGCTTTTGGCCTGCTCAGCGCGGCAGCGGGCAGGCTGGTCTCGAAAGGCGAGCCGATAGAGCAGCACCGGCTTTGCGACCAGGTGGCGCGCTTCTGTCGCGGCATGGTTATGCAGGAATTGTCCTCCGCCAGTGGGGAACGGCTGAGCAAAGGCGAGATGCATTTTCTGCGTTACGGCTTCTCCGGCGCCCGCGGCGAGGCGGAGAGCGGATTCCTGACTGTGCGCACCCAGGCATTACCGGTCTTTAACCGCATGATGGAGGAGACCGGCGACAGCAATCTGGCGCTACTGCAAACCCTGCTGCATTTGATGGCATGGAATGATGACACCAACCTGGTATCACGCGGCGGGCTGGCCGGATTGAACTATGTCCAGCAGGAGGCGCAGCGGCTGCTGTGGCAGGGCGGCGTGCTGGCTGACGGTGGGCTGGAGGCGTTGCGCCAGTTTGATGACGATCTGATTGCCCGCCATCTTAGCCCCGGCGGTAGCGCCGATCTGCTGGCGGTGACCTGGTTTTTATCCGCGTTTCCCGCCGGCGCGCTTTTCCCGCTGTAACCCTCTGCAACATCGCCCTCGCCCGCACCGTGCGGGCGGGGCATCATCACTCGCATCCTGGTTCTCACTGCGTAAACGAGGAATTGCGGCACAATCATATAGTTTTTACTGATATCGTCCGCCGTTTGTCATAAATTTCTAATTATCGGCGTTTTTGAGTAGCGGCCCGCTGACGGGCTGGTTACTCTGAAAACAATTTACGTAATGTTAACAAAAGAGAATAGCTATGCATGATGCACAAATCCGCGTGGCCATCGCCGGCGCGGGCGGCCGGATGGGACGCCAGTTAATTCAGGCTGCGCTGCAGATGGATGGAGTGGCGCTGGGCGCGGCGCTGGAGCGTGAAGGATCCAGCCTGGTGGGCAGCGACGCCGGCGAGCTGGCGGGCGCCGGCAAAGCGGGCGTCACGGTGCAGAGCAGGCTGACGGCGGTAAAAGATGATTTCGACGTGTTGATCGATTTTACCCGCCCGGAAGGCACGCTGAACCATCTGGCGTTTTGCCGCGACCACGGCAAAGGGATGGTCATCGGCACCACCGGTTTTGACGACGCTGGCAAGCAGGCGATTAGCGATGCCGCGCAGGAGATTGCCATTGTCTTTGCCGCTAACTTTAGCGTCGGCGTCAATGTTCTGTTAAAGCTGCTGGAGAAGGCGGCGAAGGTGATGGGCGACTACACCGACATCGAAATTATCGAAGCGCACCATCGGCATAAAGTGGACGCGCCGTCAGGCACCGCGCTGGCGATGGGCGAAGCGATCGCCGGGGCATTGAACAAAGATCTCAAGGACTGCGCGGTCTACAGTCGTGAAGGCCACACTGGCGAACGCGTCCCGGGCACCATTGGCTTCGCGACCGTCCGCGCGGGGGATATCGTCGGTGAACATACAGCGATGTTTGCTGATATTGGCGAACGTATTGAGATCACCCATAAAGCCTCCAGTCGGATGACATTTGCTAATGGCGCGGTTCGCTCTGCATTGTGGCTGAAAGGCAAGAAAAATGGCCTCTTTGATATGCGCGACGTGCTGGAGCTGAATAGTTTATAACGATTATTACCCATCGTGATGTGGTTATTGCTATCAATAAGTTATTGATGCAAGGGGCAATATTTTGTTGCCCTTTTTTATTTTTAGCTGTTTTTGTTTGTTTTTCATCTGAGAAGGCTATAAGTTTGGATGTAGTTCGGTTTTTTAGTGAATGAAATGTAAATTTTGACCATTTGGTCCACTTTTTTGCCGTTCAGCGCCAGGTTTTACACTCTTCGCCGTCCGCAAGCGTTTTCTCAGCCAGGTTTGTTGATCTTTTTGGCGTAAAAATCACGTGTTATGCGTCAGTGGCGTAAAATGACATTAAAAATCTCCGCTTTAAGTTGACTTTTATCCGACATCTCTCCAGAATGCCGCCGTTTGCCAAAAATCTGCGGGCAACAGATTTGCATTGATTCAGATCGTGTTTATGAATTAATATGCAAATAAAGTGAGTGGATATTCTCTGGAGGATGTTTTGATTAAGTCAGCGCTATTGGTTCTGGAAGACGGAACCCAGTTTCACGGTCGGGCCATCGGGGCAACCGGCACGGCGGTTGGGGAAGTCGTTTTCAATACTTCAATGACCGGTTATCAAGAAATCCTCACTGATCCTTCCTATTCCCGCCAAATCGTCACTCTTACTTATCCTCATATTGGTAATGTCGGCACCAACGCCGCCGATGAAGAATCTTCTCAGGTACATGCTCAGGGTCTGGTTATTCGCGACCTGCCGCTGATTGCCAGCAACTTCCGCAGTACCGAAGACCTCTCTTCCTATCTGAAGCGCCATAACATTGTGGCGATTGCCGATATCGATACCCGCAAGCTGACGCGTCTGCTGCGTGAGAAAGGGGCGCAGAACGGCTGCATCATCGCGGGCGACAGTCCGGATGCCCAGCTGGCGCTGGAAAAAGCGAAAGCGTTCCCTGGCCTGAACGGCATGGACCTGGCGAAAGAAGTGACCACCGCAGAAACCTACAGCTGGACGCAAGGCAGCTGGACCCTGGCGGGCGACCTGCCGGAAGCGAAAGCGGAAAGCGAGCTGCCGTTCCACGTCGTCGCGTATGACTTCGGCGCGAAACGCAACATCCTGCGCATGCTGGTTGACCGCGGCTGCCGCCTGACGGTGGTGCCGGCGAAGACTTCGGCGGCGGATGTGCTGGCGCTCAATCCGGACGGCATTTTCCTCTCCAACGGTCCTGGCGACCCGGCGCCGTGTGATTACGCTATCGACGCGATTGAAAAATTCCTGGAGACCGATATTCCGGTGTTCGGCATCTGCCTCGGCCATCAGCTGCTGGCGCTGGCGAGCGGCGCCAAGACCATTAAAATGAAGTTCGGCCACCACGGCGGCAACCACCCGGTGAAAGATATTGATAATAACGTGGTGATGATCACCGCCCAGAACCACGGTTTCGCCGTGGATGAGGCGACGCTGCCGGCCAACCTGCGCGTGACCCACAAGTCGCTGTTCGACGGCACCCTGCAGGGGATCCATCGCACCGACAAGCCGGCGTTCAGCTTCCAGGGCCACCCTGAAGCGAGCCCGGGGCCGCACGATGCCGCGCCGCTGTTCGACCACTTTATCGAGTTAATTGAGCAATACCGTCAGTCCGCGAAATAATCAGGAGTAAAAGAGCCATGCCAAAACGTACAGACATAAAAAGTATCCTGATTCTGGGCGCGGGCCCGATTGTTATCGGTCAGGCGTGCGAGTTTGACTACTCCGGCGCCCAGGCCTGTAAAGCCCTGCGCGAAGAGGGCTACCGCGTTATCCTGGTGAACTCTAACCCGGCGACCATCATGACCGACCCGGAAATGGCCGATGCCACCTACATCGAGCCGATTCACTGGGAAGTGGTGCGCAAAATCATCGAAAAAGAGCGCCCGGACGCGGTGCTGCCGACCATGGGCGGCCAGACGGCGCTGAACTGCGCGCTGGAGCTGGAGCGTCAGGGGGTGCTGGCTGAATTCGGCGTGACCATGATTGGCGCCACCGCCGATGCGATTGACAAGGCCGAAGACCGTCGCCGTTTCGATATCGCGATGAAAAAAATTGGTCTCGACACCGCGCGTTCCGGTATCGCCCACACGATGGAAGAGGCGCTGGCGGTAGCGGCTGACGTCGGCTATCCGTGCATCATCCGTCCGTCGTTCACGATGGGCGGCACCGGCGGCGGCATCGCCTATAACCGCGAAGAGTTCGAAGAGATTTGTACCCGCGGCCTGGATCTCTCTCCCACCAACGAGCTGCTGATTGATGAATCGCTGATCGGCTGGAAAGAGTATGAGATGGAAGTGGTGCGCGATAAGAACGACAACTGCATCATCGTCTGCTCTATCGAAAACTTCGACGCCATGGGGATCCACACCGGTGACTCCATCACCGTTGCGCCGGCGCAGACCCTGACCGACAAAGAGTACCAAATCATGCGTAACGCCTCGATGGCGGTGCTGCGTGAAATCGGCGTCGAAACCGGCGGCTCTAACGTTCAGTTCGCGGTCAACCCGAAAAACGGTCGCCTGATCGTTATCGAAATGAACCCGCGCGTTTCCCGCTCCTCGGCGCTGGCCTCCAAAGCCACCGGCTTCCCGATTGCTAAAGTGGCCGCCAAGCTGGCGGTAGGTTACACCCTCGACGAGCTGATGAACGACATCACCGGCGGCCGTACCCCGGCTTCCTTCGAGCCGTCCATCGACTACGTGGTCACGAAAATCCCACGCTTTAACTTCGAAAAATTCGCCGGCGCCAACGACCGTCTGACCACCCAGATGAAGTCCGTCGGCGAAGTGATGGCGATTGGCCGTACCCAGCAGGAGTCCTTGCAGAAAGCGCTGCGCGGTCTGGAAGTGGGCGCCACTGGCTTCGACCCGAAAGTGAGCCTCGACGATCCGGAAGCGCTGACTAAAATCCGCCGCGAACTGAAAGACGCCGGCGCTGAGCGTATCTGGTTCATCGCCGACGCGTTCCGCGCGGGCCTCTCGGTTGACGGCGTCTTCAACCTGACCAACATCGACCGCTGGTTCCTGGTGCAGATTGAAGAGCTGGTCCGTCTGGAAGAGAAAGTGGCAGAAGTGGGCATCAACGGCCTCGACGCTGACTTCCTGCGCACCCTGAAGCGTAAAGGCTTTGCCGATGCGCGTCTGGCGAAGCTGGCGGGCGTGCGGGAAGCGGAAATCCGCAAACTGCGCGACCAGTATGATCTGCACCCGGTCTACAAGCGCGTGGACACCTGCGCCGCGGAATTCGCCACCGATACCGCCTATATGTACTCCACTTATGAAGAAGAGTGCGAGTCCAACCCGTCCGTTGACCGCGATAAAATCATGGTCCTCGGCGGCGGCCCGAACCGTATCGGTCAGGGTATCGAATTCGACTACTGCTGCGTACACGCCTCGCTGGCGCTGCGCGAAGACGGTTACGAGACCATCATGGTCAACTGTAACCCGGAAACCGTCTCTACTGACTACGACACTTCCGACCGTCTGTACTTCGAGCCGGTCACCCTGGAAGACGTGCTGGAAATCGTGCGTATCGAGAAGCCAAAAGGCGTTATCGTGCAGTACGGCGGCCAGACGCCGCTGAAGCTGGCGCGCGCTCTGGAAGCCGCAGGCGTACCGGTTATCGGTACCAGCCCGGACGCTATCGACCGTGCGGAAGACCGTGAGCGCTTCCAGCACGCGGTTGACCGTCTGAAGCTGAAGCAGCCGGCGAACGCCACCGTCACCGCCATTGAACAGGCAGTAGAGAAAGCGAAAGAGATTGGCTACCCGCTGGTGGTGCGTCCGTCTTACGTGCTGGGCGGTCGGGCGATGGAGATCGTCTATGACGAGCAGGATCTGCGCCGCTACTTCCAGACTGCGGTCAGCGTCTCCAACGACGCGCCGGTGCTGCTGGACCGCTTCCTCGACGACGCGATTGAAGTGGATGTCGATGCTATCTGCGATGGCGAAATGGTGCTGATTGGCGGCATCATGGAGCATATCGAGCAGGCAGGCGTTCACTCCGGCGACTCCGCCTGTTCCCTGCCAGCCTACACCCTGAGCAAAGAGATTCAGGATGTGATGCGCGAGCAGGTGCAGAAGCTGGCCTTTGAGCTGCAGGTTCGCGGTCTGATGAACGTCCAGTTCGCGGTGAAAGATAACGAAGTCTATCTGATTGAAGTCAACCCGCGTGCGGCGCGTACCGTGCCGTTCGTCTCCAAAGCCACCGGCGTACCGCTGGCGAAAGTGGCGGCGCGCGTGATGGCCGGTAAGACGCTGGCGCAGCAGGGCGTGACCAAAGAGATCATCCCGCCGTACTACTCGGTGAAAGAGGTGGTTCTGCCGTTCAACAAATTCCCGGGCGTTGACCCGCTGTTAGGGCCAGAAATGCGCTCCACCGGGGAAGTGATGGGCGTCGGCCGCACCTTTGCCGAAGCGTTCGCCAAGGCGCAGCTGGGCAGCAACTCGACCATGAAGAAACAGGGGCGCGCGCTGCTCTCCGTCCGCGAAGGCGACAAAGAGCGCGTGGTCGACCTGGCGGCGAAGCTGCTGAAGTTTGGTTTCGAGCTGGATGCAACCCACGGTACCGCGATTGTGCTGGGCGAAGCCGGCATCAACCCGCGTCTGGTGAACAAGGTGCATGAAGGTCGTCCGCACATTCAGGACCGTATCAAGAATGGCGAATACACCTACATCATCAACACCACCGCAGGTCGTCAGGCGATTGAAGACTCCAAGCTGATTCGCCGCAGCGCCCTGCAGTACAAAGTGCACTATGACACCACCCTGAACGGCGGCTTTGCCACCGCGATGGCGCTGAACGCTGACGCCACCGACAAGGTGATTTCGGTTCAGGAAATGCACGCGCAAATCACCAAATAAGCGCTCCGGCCTGGCCGGATAGCAACAAACCTGGGCTGACGACATCGTCAGCCCATTTTTTTGGGCTGCGGCCATCTTCAGAGAGTTCTGCTTTTAACCCCCTGTCGGGTCAGGCTAACTATAGTTAGCACCATAACGATACCTATTGATGAAAAGACAGGAGGATACAATGCGGAACAATATTCTGGTGGCATCCGCGCTGGCAGCGACGGCAATCATGTTCGTGGCCGGTTGCTCATCGAATCAGTCGATCAAAACCACCGACGGCAAGACCATTGTCACCAGCGGTAAACCGCAGGTGGATGATGATACCGGTCTGGTCTCCTACAAAAATGCCGAAACCGGACGCGTGGAGCAGATTAACCGCGATCAGGTGAAATCCATGGATGAGCTGGATAATTAAGGCCTGACGTTTTCCATTCAGGCGCGCGTTACGTACACCACCGCGACATAAATCACAGTTATCATTGTAAGCGGTTCGCTTAACTGTCTACACTCTTGCTGATTACGACAAGAGCTAACGCAGGCCAATCAATGATTCTGATAATTTATGCGCATCCTTATCCGCAGCATTCTCATGCGAATAAGCGAATGCTTGAACAAGCAGGGACGCTTGAAGGCGTAGAGATACGCTCCCTTTATCAACTCTATCCCGACTTTAATATCGATGTCGCCGCCGAGCAGGCGGCGCTCGCCCGTGCCGATCTGGTTATCTGGCAGCACCCGATGCAGTGGTATAGCGTGCCGCCGCTGCTGAAGCTGTGGATGGACAAAGTGCTGTCGCACGGCTGGGCCTATGGCCATAACGGTATTGCGCTGCGTGGTAAATCGCTGATGTGGGCGGTGACCACCGGCGGCGGTGAAAGCCACTTTGATATCGGTTCGTTTCCCGGTTTTCCGGTGCTGGCGCAGCCGCTGCAGGCCACCGCGCTTTACTGCGGGATGAAATGGCTGCCGCCATTCGCCATGCACTGCACCTTTATCTGCGATGACGAAACGCTGCAGGCGCAGGCCCGCCACTATCGTCAACGCTTAATCGACTGGCAGGAGGCACATCAGAATGGATAGCCATACGCTGATACAGGCGCTGATTTACCTTGGCGCCGCGGCGCTGATTGTGCCCATTGCCGTCCGCCTTGGGCTTGGGTCGGTGCTGGGCTATCTCATCGCCGGCTGTATTATCGGGCCGTGGGGGCTGCGGCTGGTGACCGACGCCGAGGCGATTCTGCACTTTGCCGAGATTGGCGTGGTGCTGATGCTGTTCGTCATTGGTCTGGAGCTGGATCCGCAGCGTCTGTGGAAGCTGCGCGCTTCGGTGTTTGGCGGCGGCGCGCTGCAGATGGTGGCCTGTGGAGTATTGATCGGCCTCTTTTGCATGCTGCTGGGCCTGCGCTGGCAGGTGGCCGAGCTGATCGGTATGACCCTGGCGCTCTCCTCAACCGCTATCGCCATGCAGGCGATGAATGAGCGCAATTTGACGATGTCGCAGATGGGGCGCAGCGCCTTCGCGGTGCTGCTGTTCCAGGATATCGCGGCGATCCCGCTGGTGGCGATGATCCCGCTGCTGGCGGCCAGCGGCGGCGCCACTTCGCTGATGGCTTTTGCCCTCTCCGCGCTGAAGGTGGCCGCGGCGCTGGCGCTGGTGGTGGTTCTGGGGCGCTATCTGACCCGTCCGCTGCTGCGCTTTGTCGCCCGTTCCGGTCTGCGCGAAGTGTTCAGCGCCGTGGCCCTGTTCCTGGTCTTCGGCTTTGGGCTGTTGCTGGAAGAGGTGGGGCTGTCGATGGCGATGGGGGCGTTTCTCGCCGGGGTGCTGCTGGCCAGCTCCGAGTATCGCCATGCGCTGGAGAGCGATATTGAGCCGTTTAAAGGCCTGCTGCTGGGGCTGTTCTTTATCGGCGTCGGGATGTCGATTGATTTCGGCACCCTGGTTACCCACCCGCTGCGTATTGTGATTTTGCTGGTGGGTTTCCTGGCGATAAAAATGCTGATGCTGTGGCTTATCGCCAGGCCGCTTGGCGTGCCTCGCGCCCAGCGCCGCTGGTTTGCGGTGCTGCTGGGGCAGGGGAGTGAGTTCGCGTTTGTGGTCTTTGGCGCCGCGCGGATGGCGGAGGTGCTGGACGGCGAATGGGCAAAGGCGCTGACCCTGGCGGTGGCGCTGTCGATGGCGGCAACCCCCATCCTGCTGGTGCTGCTGACCCGTCTGGAGAAATCGTCCAGCGGCCAGGCGCGGGATGCGGACGAGATTGATGAAGAGCAGCCGCGGGTGATTGTCGCCGGCTTTGGCCGCTTCGGGCAGATCGCCGGGCGACTGCTGCTCTCCAGCGGGGTGAAGATGGTGATCCTCGATCACGACCCGGACCATGTCGATACTCTGCGCAAATTTGATATGAAGGTCTTCTACGGCGATGCCACCCGGGTCGATCTGCTGGAGTCGGCTGGCGCCGAAAAGGCGGAGGTGCTGATCAATGCCATTGACGATCCGCACGTCAGCCTGGAGCTGGTGGCGAGGGTAAAAGAGCATTTTCCGCATCTGCAGATTATCTCCCGCGCCCGCGATGTCGATCACTATATCCAGCTGCGTCAGGCTGGCGTCGAAGCCCCGGAGCGTGAAACCTTCGAGGCGGCGCTGAAATCCGGCCGGATGACGCTGGAGGCGCTGGGGCTCGGCGCGTATGAAGCGCGCGAGCGGGCCGATCTGTTCCGTCGCTTCAACCTGCAGATGGTCGAAGAGATGGTAGCGATGGCGGAAAACGATGCGGCGTCGCGGGTGGCGGTCTTCAAGCGGACCAGCGATATGCTGACCGGCATCATCAACGAAGATCGTCATCATCTGTCGCTGGTGCAGCGTCACGGCTGGCAGGGGACGGAAGAGGGCAGGCACACCGGGGATATCGCCGATGAGCCGGAAAATAAGCCCTCCGCCTGACGTTAATCAGTAACATTTTGTTTTCGTTTGGATCCTGTTCTGGCGGCCCACGGCACGAACGTGGGCTTGCCAGCAAATCAGAAAATTTTCTTATTCTTTACCCTCCGGCCAGTCGACGAAGTTGTACGCTTTCCGTATAGTGGCGACAATTTTTTGTACTCAGGAATGAATGAATGATCAGTCTGATTGCGGCGTTAGCGGTAGATCGCGTCATTGGTATGGAAAACGCCATGCCATGGAACCTGCCTGCCGATCTCGCCTGGTTCAAACGCAACACATTAAATAAGCCGGTAGTGATGGGGCGTCTGACCTGGGAATCCATTGGGCGCCCGTTGCCGGGGCGTAAAAATATCGTGATCAGCAGCAAGCCAGGCAGCGACGATCGCGTGCAGTGGGTCTCCTCCGTTGACGAAGCGATTGCCGCCTGCGGCGATGTGGAAGAGATCATGGTGATCGGCGGTGGTCGGGTTTATGAGCAGTTCCTGCCGAAGGCGCAGAAGCTCTATCTGACCCATATCGATGCGGAAGTGGAAGGCGATACCCATTTCCCGGATTACGATCCGGACCAGTGGGAATCGGTGTTCAGCGAGTTTCATGACGCCGACGCGCAGAACTCCCACAGCTACTGCTTTGAGATCCTCGAACGCCGTTAAGCGGGAAGGATAGCAATGAAAAAACCCCGGTCGCGTCTGGCGTGACCGGGGTTTTCTTTGGCGTGAATTCAGCGCGGATGCCGCTGCCACTATTTTTTCTACGCCAGGTTTCCCGTCGCGGGGGTGCGTTTTTTCGGAGCGCTGCCCGGGGGGAAAAATGGCACGTAAACGTAGGTCGGGTAAGGCGTTAGCCGCCACCCGACACAAACG
>NZ_JBEAJL010000033.1:0-17305 GCF_040065275.1 Klebsiella sp. JB_Kp042 | reverse complement strand
GGCTTATGAAGACATTACTAACATCGGGGTGTACTAATCAACGGGGAGCAGGTCACCGCAACCGGCGTATCACCGAAGGATTGGTGTGAAGCGCAGGGACTGAATTACGCTACTGCCCGCCGATACATCAAGAAACCCACTGCGCAAACTGCGCAAAAGAAACTGCGCACTGCGCAAAAGGAAAAGTGCGCAGAAGAGCTGGTGGATGATGATGGCCTCACCGATCAGCAACGTTTATTTGTCGCAGAATACCTGAAGGACAACAACGCCACGCAGGCCGCCATTCGCGCTGGGTATAGCAAGAAGACTGCTGAACAAATTGGCTATCAGCTGCTTCAGAAAACTTCAGTTGCGCAGGCCATTGCGCAGCAGCAGAAAGCATCCATTGTGCGCACGCTCGGAAGCGCCGATGAAGTGCTTGAGCAGATGTGGCGCCTGGCCACCTTCGACGCCAACCAGCTATCACAGTATCGCCGCGGGAGTTGCCGCTATTGCTGGGGCTTCGGTCACCAGTATCAATGGCGTGACGCTGTTGAGTACGAAGAGAAGCGACTCGAAGCGCTTGAGCGAAAACGTCGCGAGCCCGTCGATGTTGGTGGCTACGGTTACAGCCACACCAGCGCACCTAACCCGGAATGCCCTCGCTGTAATGGAGATGGCGTCGGCCAGCCTTTCTTCGCTGTTACGAAAGCAGGGTCCCTGTCCACTTTCAACAACCAGCTCCTGCATTTTTCCACGACCGAGACAAACGGTTATGCGAATGCGCTGTTATCCGTAGTGCCTACGACCGAGGCAACCGGACAACCGACCAAAATAGAGCTGGCCGTACGTGGTAAAAACTACGTAGTGACCAGCAATCTGCTCCCCCTGTTTGATGGTGGGCGGCATCAGTTCGCCGTTGAATGCGAGTTCAGCGCGGATGGCACACAGCATACTGTTCGCGCCTATATCGATAAGGTGGTGGTATTTACCTCAACATCTGCGCTGGCGGTGACACCACCCGGAGAGCCCACGACGCGACGGGTTGGAACGAGCAATCCGTTTCCGTTGTCCTGGACAGGTATGCTGTATCGCGCACGGGTTGATGATGTCGGTACATCCGGCCTGACGGCCACCGATATACTGACTGCCGATTACAACCTGTGTGCCTCCCGGTTCAGTTAATTACGGCTGGCTGTTTAATTTCCCCCGGTATTCACCGGGGATCATCGCCCTGGCTGGCCTTCATGGTTATCTTCGAGAGTCCAGATTTACGCTATAGATAAAATCCCTTCATAGCTCTGAGTAACGAGGTCTACCATATCCATTTTTTCGGCCTGCGACAGTATTCCGCCCGCCCACACCCCCGTCATTGCAATATCCACGGCGCCTAAAAAATCTGACGTGATATAGGAGTAGCCAGCATAAATCGACTTATTCGGAACAGGGATTGCGCGGGCGGTAACAGCGACCTGTTCAGTCGATACCAGCTCACTGTTCGTCATTTTATGAAGCTGAAGCATCGAGTTATTCACATCGAGGAAAACCAGATGGAATTTACTGGTGTCCAGTGGAGTCGCGAGGGTGGCAGTTGCTGTTCCGCTTGAGCGCCCCACAATCCCCCTGATTTGAGGAATGGCCGGTTCAAAAACAAACGTATCCCCCTGCGGTTGTACAGCAGATCCAAGATAGTTACCCATGCCCAGCGCTCTGGTAGTGCTTTTAGGCCGGAGTAACACCATCATGGTTTTAACGGGGTTATCCGTGACTTTCAGATCATACCCCCCTGCACCCACACCACCCGTAAACCAGTACGTGTTGATGACAGGTGCCCCCACTATGGTTGGCTCTTCCCCAAAAATAGCCCCAAAGTTCTGGCTGCCAAATGTGGCAATGCTCGCGATAGACGGCTGCGGATAACTCGATCCAATAATGCAGTCATCATCCCAGACAGCATCAACATTAATAGATAATCCCTGATTAGACATAATTACCTCACAACGTGATTTCAAACATGACGCAATAGTTATCCATACGGATAACCTCGCTATTAAGGGTAAAACTGATAATGTCGCCCTGGCTGTCACGCAGACAACCGCGCGGCCCGGTCAGGCGGCCCGGTGACTGGCCGGTGGTGCCGCCGTGAAAGGCATACTGAAGAATGGCCCCAGCAGGAATATCATCGGCAGTTGATATAGTTAAAGCGTCATAGCGGACATTAACATTGGTCAGTGGAATAAGTTTGAGTGTATCCGGATGAAGCAGACGGAAGCCGTAATTACCTGGATCGGATACCACGCTGGTATCAAGTTCCAGCAGACCTACCGGATTCAGCCACACAGTAGCGGCGCAGCCCTGGCGTTGATGACTAACCGGCATCAGTGGTTTTGCCGCTTTGCCGTCAACCAGCGCCCGCTTTTCCATCACTGAAATATACAGCCCATGAATATAGGAGCTGCGGGCGGTGAGATGAGCGCCATCCGTGTAGTCGTGAATGTACATCGGGTTAGTGAGGTACACATTTTCGCGTGTCTGCGCCAGCTCCAGCAGCGCCATCGGAATGGTGGGATAGGCGGTGTTCGGCGTCCGGTTTATCCAGCTGCTGAACTGATAAACAAAAATCGGCACATGGACTTCTTCGCCGCAAACAGCAGAAGCGTGGGCATCGATCCGCTGTTGCATGGTGTCGAAAATAGCCTGATAGTCTGCTTTGGTGGTGCCTTTCGTCTGATCTGCTTCGCCCTGCATCCAGTACATCGCCACAGGCCGGTAGGTTTTCCCGAGCTCCTGAGCGCGGGCGTAACCATAACTGATATCATCGAAAACTCGCTGCATGTACTTTCCGGGATACGCCGCCAGCACATCAATGGGCTGACCGCCCTCCGCCGGAACAGAACCCAGAATGATCAGATCATCCGGGTTAAAGCCATAGTTCTCGGCAATCATCAGTTCATACCAGCCGCGAATGCTGGCCCCCATCGGGGTTTCCCATGCCTGGCCGTTATCGGTGTTTTTATACGTCTCAACGTAGGGAACCAGCTGAGCATGGTTTTCTGCCGAAGTGCCGGAGCCATCCTGTGCCCGTACCCCACCGATAAAACGCAATGCGGTATACAGCGCAGCGATCGTAATCAGCGCCTGAGTATTTACGCCCACAGCGAGCGATTGTCCGTAACCGATTTTATGGGCAATATCCGGCAGGCGTGAGTAAATGGACTGATTGAAATAGCGCAGGAATTCCGGGGAAATAATCGCTTTAACTTCCAGAGTTTCGGCTTTGAGCGATTTTACCTCTCCATGATTCGCTTCAATTTTCCCCGCAGCAAATGCCCCGTTTTTTTGATACCCACAGCCGGACGGTTTAACGTATCACGCCACGCCATAACGAAATCGCGGAATGTCGCAGTAGAAATGCTGGCGTTGGCTGGTAACCCTAAGATACTGGCAATCGTAAGATTGTTGATCTCAGCCTTCCCTGATTTCAGTACCCCTTTTTTATTAATGGCAAAACAAAGCCGTTTAAGTGTGTCATAAACTGAAACAGCGTTACCGTCAGCCACTACAGATAAAGCGGAGTTCCCGATATTCAGACGTGACGACGAGATGATCGACGAAATAAATTCATCCGCTGAGAGCTTTTTTAATTCTGCTTTATTCGCCTTAATCCACCCGGCAAGCAATCGGCCCGCCTCATCCAGCCCTACCGAATAATTTTTCCGTTCATCCATAAAGGCAAGAGACATACCCGCTGGCGCATTCTGGCTGAACGTTGCTCTGATCAATTCAGTCATTATATTGACCAGCTCCTGAGATGGCATTTTCCGCCCGGTAGGTTGCAGCGTCCCGCCGTTATTCATGTACTCATCAGCCAGCGCCCAGACGTCCTGGCTGCAAACATAGGTCGTGGAGCCAACGGGGATATTCACGATATCTGCCTGCGCTGCCGCCTCATTCATATACTGCTTGCTGAGTGGGATCAGGTTCTGCCTTACCTCATCGTTTTTCGCCATCATCTGGCGCCAGGTATCGAGCGGTTCACCGCCGCGGTCGTCAACCGTTCCGGCCGGACCGTTAACCAGCTCGTCAGCGCGCTTAACGTTATCCATGAATATTTCCGGCGTCGTCGTGCCCAGTGGCGGGTTAAGTTCGGCCATTTTTTGCTCCAAAACGAGGCTTCGCCCAAACGAGGGTTTGAGCGAATGGCAGCGGTCTTTTACAATCAGCTATTTCAAGGAATTAGATCGTGCTGATTGGCTATGCGAGGGTATCAACCGGGGATCAAAACCTCGATTTACAGAAAAACGCGCTGATCCGCGCAGAATGTGAGCTGGTTTTTGAGGATATGGCCAGCGGGGAAAATGCCCGGCGGCCAGGGTTAAAGCGCGCCTTACGCAGGCTTAAGCCCGGCGATGTGCTGGTGGTCTGGAAACTGGACCGACTTGGCCGCAGCGTGCGCGATCTGATTACGCTCGTGTCGGAGCTGCAGGCTCGCGGGGTAAATTTCCGCAGTCTGACCGACAGCATCGATACCAGTACGCCAGCAGGCCGCTTTTTCTTCCACGTCATGAGCGCCCTGGCAGAAATGGAGCGCGAGCTGATCGTCGAGCGTACCCGCGCCGGTTTAGCCGCAGCGAGGGAGCAGGGGAGAGTCGGTGGCCGTCGCCGAGTAATGACCACTGAAGTTGTGGAGCGGTGTCGCAGAATGCTGGAGAACGGCGCTACCAGGCAGCAGATCGCAGATGTGACAGGGGTGGGGGTGAAGACGATTTACAAATACCTCCCGGTGCAATACAGCGATAAAAAATCCACAAATCAGACAGCATTGAGGCAACGAAACTGATTTCTGACAGCGTGTCACCTGCCGCATAGTGTCGTCGAATCCAAAGAACAGGGTACATCGCCCAGCTCGGGTATTCCGTCGCAGCATTCTGCAAAATCTCTTCCGCCTTCATAAATTTGTTGTGGTCCGTCAGCAGATCGCAGACGTGAGTGCGGTAGAGAGGTGGATATTTTTATTTTATTTGATATTTAAGAGTTTCTATCTTCTTCTTTGTTAATTTTTAGGTGATGAATTTTTTTTAAAAAATACCAAGGAAAATTTTGTGTATTGACTAATGTATATAGTGGTTGATATTTTTTATAAAGGAGGGGGTATGTTACGTAAAAAAAGAGAAATCAACCTGATAATTCATAAAGTAATTCTAATTCTTGTGTGTTTTTTATTTCAATCGTTTCTTTGTAATTCTTACGCTAATCAACCGATAGATTTAAAAACTAACGAGGTAAAACGTAGCTCTTTCTTGTTAACCGACAATGCTACCCTCTTTAAGGCTCCTGGGCCTGCAATTTCAATTTCTCTGAATGATGGTGTATATGAGTATTTGTATTCGGATATGATTTATGAGATTGGAAATACAGGAGAAAAGATTGTTATTCCTGCGGGGTTTGTTACAGACTTTGCTTCTATACCTCCCGAGCTATCTCGTTTGGGGCTCAAGTCAAAGGGAGAGTACGGGCGAGCAGCAGTGGTGCATGATTATCTTTATTGGACCCAAGTATGCACTAAAGATCAAGCAGATAGAATATTGGTGTTAGGAATGAAGGAAAGTGATGTAAATGTGGTAAAGCGCTTCTTTGTCCATACTGGCGTGCATGATTTTGGCAAGCATTCTTGGCAGAAGAATTATAGAGAGAAAAATGCGGGTTTAATAAGATTCATCCCCAAGGAGTATTTTCCTTTAATAATTGAAAAATATCCAAATATCCAAATATCAAATGGAAAGAGCTACAGAAGAAGTTAATATTGGATGGGGTAAAAGATCCGGTTATCGCTAAGAACCCGACTTATTGCCACTATGGTGATAGTTTTGTGGTTCCTAAAAGATAAAGTAATAAATAGAGGCTATAAATACAAGGTATAGCCTCTATAATTATATTCACACTAACTATATGATACAAATCAACGCACAAACCAGTCGTCCGCCGTCTCCCAGGTATTTTGCAACGTTTCTTCCACAAACTCCTTCGCGATTTCCTTATTGGTCGCCCACAGCACACTCAAACCGTCGTTGCTGGCCGTCTTCACGATCACTTCAACATCATCGTACTGCTCGCTAATCCGTCGGGTCATTTCTTCTTTCAAAGCATGTATTGAACCCTTTGGCAATGCTGATCTCTACACGCATGATGATCACCTTCCACTTCATGAGCGCCCTGGCGGAAATGGAGCGCGAGTTGATAGTGGAGCGTACCCGAGCCGGTTTAGCCGCTGCGAGGGAGCAGGGGAGAGTCGGCGGACGCCGCCGGGTAATGTCCACTGAGGTTGTGGAGCGATGCCGCAGGATGTTGGGTACGGGCGCTACCAGGCAGCAGGTAGCCGATGTGACAGGGGTGGGGGTGAAGACGATTCATAAATATTTTCCAGCCGGTTAAGTTTGCTCACCTGCGAGCCGTATGCAAGAGATCGCAGGTGAGCAATTTGCTATGAAGCATTGCCATAGCTGAAAAATTTTAACCTCGCATTGTTCGCAAAACCATCAAACAGCTAAGGCCTGAATACACTTTAAGACTTACCTTACTCATTATATCAATATGTTACGTCAATGGCGTAAATTGATAGCCAGAGCCTATATTGATATGTCGCCCTGTTAAAACTACTGTATATAAAAACAGTGTTAATGTGAGCGAGTTTATTATGCAGTTCTAAACGCCCGTTGAGTTACGTCAGATCATGCTGCTCCCGTTGTACAGCGACCTTGTGCAATGTGGTTTTCCTAGTCCAGCGCAGGATTATGTTGAGCAACGTATTGATCTGAACGAGTTGCTCGTTAACCACCCCAGTGCGACGTATTTTGTCAAAGCCGCCGGCGACAGCATGAAAGACGCAGGCATAGGGGAAGGTGATCTTCTGGTCGTGGATAGCTCAAGAACAGCAGTTCATGGCGATATCGTTATTGCTGCTGTGGATGGGGAATTCACCGTTAAGAAGCTGCAACTGCATCCGCGGGTTCAGCTTAACCCAATGAACCCTGCATATTCGCCGATAGTCGTCGGTAGCGAGGATACTCTCGATGTGTTCGGGGTCGTAACTTACATCATCAAATCGGCTGGCTGAGATGTTTGCACTTTGCGATGTGAACTCATTTTACGCATCCTGCGAAACTGTATTTCGTCCTGACCTGAAGGGGCGGCCGATAGTCGTTCTGTCAAACAACGACGGCTGTGTGATCGCCCGTTCGCAAGAGGCGAATCCCTTCGTCAAAATGGGTGAGCCTTATTTCAAGCAAAAGGACATGTTTCGCCGGCACGGTATTATCGCGTTTAGCAGCAACTATGAGCTTTATGCCGATATGTCCAACCGAGTGATGACAACACTGGAGGAACTCTCTCCACGCTGCGAAATTTACAGTATTGATGAGGCATTTTGCGATCTTAATGGTGTGCGAAACTGTAGCGATCTTATCGACTTTGGCAGGGAAATTCGCGAGACGGTTCTGCGCAGGACGCACCTCACGGTCGGCGTCGGCATAGCCCAGACTAAAACCCTGGCGAAGCTGGCCAATCACGCCGCGAAACAGTGGCAGCGGCAGACCGGAGGCGTGGTTAATTTGTCGAATCTGGAACGGCAGAGAAAGTTGATGGCTTTGCTTCCGGTGGATGAGGTCTGGGGAGTCGGGCGCCGCATCAGTAAAAAACTGGAGGCCATGGGCATTAAAACTGTGCTTCAACTGGCTGATACCGATATCCGTTTTATCCGGAAGCATTTTAATGTCGTGCTGGAAAGAACAGTGCGGGAGCTGCGTGGCGAGCCATGCCTTGGACTTGAGGAGTTCGCGCCGGTAAAGCAGGAGATTGTCTGTAGTCGCAGCTTCGGGCAGCGGATTTCCACCTACGAAGAGATGCGCCAGGCGATATGCAGCTATGCATCGCGCGCAGCGGAGAAACTCCGTGGCGAGCATCAGTATTGTCGGTTCATCTCAGCGTTCGTTAAAACCAGCCCCTTTGCGCTGAATGAACCCTATTACGGAAACAGCATATCGGTAAAGCTGCTAACGCCGACCCAGGACAGCCGGGACATCATCACCGCGGCGACGAAATGCCTCGATGCAATCTGGCGAGACGGACATCGTTATCAGAAAGCAGGTGTGATGCTTGGGGATTTCTACAGTCAGGGCGTGGCCCAGCTCAACCTCTTCGACGACAACGCACCACGGAAGAATAGCGAGAAACTGATGGAAGTTCTCGACTATCTCAATGCGAAAAGCGGAAGAGGAACTCTGTATTTTGCAGGGCAGGGGATCCAGACTGCCTGGCAGATGAAACGAGAAATGCTATCTCCGCGCTATACTACGAGGTTCTGTGACCTGCTCAAAGTTAGATGATTCGGCCATTAACGGTAGTGGTTATGCTGCTACTACAGTCCGCTTAGAGCGAACAGCGGAAGTTCACAATTGTCATCGCTATTGATGATGCTCCATTCACCTTCCCGTGTGTTAATCGATAGGGAGGAGGTCAATTAACATGACGACAGCCGACCTGCAATTTGATTCGTATACATGGGTAGTTGGTCGCTGCATTTGTATGTTTAAGTTATCAGACGATCCTTTAACGAGCTATAAAAACTCTCATCCACCTACCTTCACGGCTATAGAACACTACAAAAGGATTACAGAATTCTTTTTTTTACCATGCTCTCAATGGATAATGTCACCTCCACATCTTTTATCAGGTGATAAACCCATTTTTTAGTCAAAGGGGTTAATCATCCTTGATGGTAATGGAATAAAATAAAATTGTCGTTATATTTACATAATCCAATCTCACTTTAACATACTGACTTCCGAACCTGGCAGGAGCAGGTTATCAATTATATATTAAGTTAAGAGTTTTAACGCTAATTTTAATATGCATGCTTATTAGTTTATAGCTAATTAGCAACACAGATATACTTAACTGTATTGTGAGAATTCTTATGAAGAAAAAACAGCTGGTTACTATATTTAGCCTGCCTCTTATTCTTACAGCCTGTAGTTCAGGAAAGCTGGCCATGAACCATGCCGAAGAGGTTGCTAATTCAGGTCATGAAATCATCAAAGTCACTAAAGAATATAATGAGAATTTAATAACTCTACATAATGACTGGGTAGTGGCACTCCTTGGTTCCGATCCTAATTGCAGGCTTACATCTGATATGACCATCCCCGTTAGAGAGGAACAAAGCTCTAACCCTGGCATTGGGATGTGCGTGACACCACGTGAAGAAAAGAGAATTAAGACTATCTATCTAAATGCAAAACCTATTGACAGGAAAATATTTAAAGAAAATGAACAAATCCTGTCTGCATTCTCAGATTATCTGACAGCATTGACAGCTTATACGTCGGATGAACCTTCATATACTGTAAGCGAACTCGTTGATAAAGCGCTAGAAAATGCTGATAGCATTAATAAAAACATTAAAATTAACCTTAATGATAAACAGAAAAAATCCATAAGTGGACTTGTCTCATTTTTACAACGGCTAGCGACAGAGGAAAAAAACAAGGGGGACATAGCTTCCGTTTTAAAGGAAATGGGCCCAAAGCAATCTGAAAATCTAGATTTACTAAGAGAAGACATAGAGGATAAAAAAGAAAGATATTTCAATACAATGAGTGGAGATATATTAAACATAGCTTTGCTAAATTTCAACAAGCGAGCCACACTTCCACCACAGCAGTCTGTTTCACCAAAAGAAATAGTACAGCTTAACTATACAACACGAAATTACATTAAGAATATAACGGCTGCTGAAGTAGCTATTAATAAATACAAAGAATATAACAAAGAACTTCTTTCAATAATTGAGGATAACATTACAGACGAAAAAATAAAAGAGGAGAGGCTGGATATCCAAAAGGAAAATATTAAAGAAGGACTCAAATATGTTAAAGATTTCGTTCAAGAACTCGGTCCGGTTATTATAGGTGCAATGTAATAGGAGATGGTTTATGGCTACGCAACAGCAAAAAGATGATCTCATTAATATAATTTTAGAATTAAAAGGAATATGCGATTCAAAAATTAATGGTGAGAATGGAAGCATATATATATATATTAGCGCTAAACTAACATCTTTTATCATAACTATAGATAGTTATGATCCTTCTATATTCAGTAACCAAGTTATCATTGACTTAATGTTCTGGGCAAACCAGGCTTTAAATGCATTGAAAACACCTGCTGAAGAGGACGATTTAGCTGCGTTAAATATTATTGTTGGAAAACTCGCATACCAATTCCCTGTAATTAAATAGCATTCCCAGATACAATGTGCATCCTCACTATAAATGATGGCCAGAATTACTCTGGCTGTCATTAGACTAAGTTGGCTATGGTCGTGTATATGGACCTTTATCAGCAGCAGTGACAATTAAAAATACTTCAGCCTCATAGCCATGCCCAAACGGTGTGCTTTCGATCGAAGCCATGAATATCGGCTGGCCATCAGCACGATGAATGAAATAGGGCTGCTTCTTGCCACCTTCCTTTTTCCATTCAAACCATCCATCAGAGCAACAGATCGCTCGACCGTGCTGCCAAAGCGGTTTAAACATCCTGCTGGTGGCTGCGGTCTCCACCCGGGCATTAATCAGCGGTGGTTTATCCCACCACCCTGGCGCGTAACCCCAGTGGACCGGATCGAGGTGTAGCTGTTCATCGCGTTCGCTCACGAGCAAAACTTTAGTCCCCGGCGCCACGTTGTAACGCCCAATCGGCTCAGGGTCGTATGCAATGTCGCGCTCGGCTTCATCCGCCAGGTATGCAAGATATTCTTCACGGGTTTGGGCTTGTGCAAAACGTCCACACATAGAAACCTCCAGTCAGTAAGACTAAAAGTATAGACGTCGCGTGTGAGTGCTCAATGAATGGGTGATCTTAGTGAAGGCCGTTATCATGAAAGTTAGCGGACCACCAGTACCGAGCATTCGGCGTGGCGGACCACCTCGGCGACGTTGGAGCCCAGCGGATCGGTGGTAATATCCCTCTTAGTGGTTTAATTAACGAGGTTTTGGAACAAGCTGTAGCACGCCTAGTGCACTTGCCCCAGGGAATGGTACACGAGCTGGTCATTGATGTCAGAGGGCAGCTCTTAACTGATGAAATTCGACGAAAAATCCTTAAAGACATCAGCAGTAAAGCAAATGGAATAATTAAAGCTTCGAATATAAGGTTTATCGAAAAATGAGTAAAATTGGTCTCTTAGGTGCTTCAACTATATATGAACTGGGTTCCCCTGATGATGTTGAACTGTTTTTTAAGACAGTGTCTGAAACTCTCGAACAGGGGCGCAGGGATGCAAGCTATCCTGTGGTAATGTTAAAACTATATAAAAAAGCTTTGAGTTTTGATGAGATAAAAACAGCAAAGCTAGAAATGGACGAGATACAAGCACGCCTTGCAAGGCTTCCCCTGCATAACGAGTTCTATTCAATGTTCGGAGTCGATAAGAATAAAACGTCATGGGACACGCAGGCTGCTGATTTGGGATCGTTTTTCAGTGCAATTTTCAAAGCATTTAATATCGCCTATGATATGACTCTTTTCCTTCATGATGACTTTGGTGAATTTGTTCCCATGCTACTTGGGAGAACTGAGATACCCTATGCAATAGAGGATAGTAAAAGACCCGTCGAGGAGTTTGATCGTCTGGCTGATGATGACCTTCCTTTCTGGAATAGATGATTGATTAGTGTAACCTTTTCCCGCAGTTCGTTGCGGGGAAAGGTTATTTTGTATCATCCTAAAGAAGATTTCGATTCTGCTCATGTATAAAATTACGCGAAGTCTTCACGTCGGGAAAACTCCGAAACACATTTTTAACCGAAGTGTCGGCATTCGAGTGCTAATTCAGTGATACGTACAGAGCACAGCGCGTAAGTAACCTGTCGCACTGTACACCACTGTCTCAGCTTCAGGCGCGAGCGGAAGCTTCATTGTCAGAGCATTCCTTCAATATCCAGCCTCATCCATATGCTCCGCTTCTTTAGCAAGATAAACCAGGTATTCTTCGCATGTCTGTGATTGAGCAAAGCGCCCGCACATGGTTACCTCCAGTCAGATGCCAGACTTAAAATTATAAGTCAGAAGAATAGAGTCGTTACCTCATCCTTACAGGACACTCTTTGATAGTTACCAGTATGAAAAATGAACTGCTAAAGGTACTGATTAGGCATTGTTGAGAGAATGTCTTCCCCAAAACGATATGCAACTGACTGAATTATATGAGATTGTATTTATGCTTAAATCAACGGGATTTTCATAATAAAAAGAAGTTAACTTTATGATTTTTATTGGTAAATGCACCCATTGAAAAGGATGCTTCTCCCATATCTTCGGCGGCGGCTATGCGGCAGGCTATTACGCCTATCTGTGGACCCAGATGCTGGCCGACGATGGCTATCAGTGGTTCGTGGAGCAGGGCGGTTTGACCCGTGAGAACGGTCAGCGCTTCCGGGAAGCGATTTTATCTCGCGGTAATAGCGCTGATTTAGCTGGACTGTATCGCCAGTGGCGCGGACACGATCCACAGATTGAGCCGATGCTGAAAAATCGTGGACTGAGCGCATAGGCCATCGGGCGGTGAGAAGCGATCGATTGGGTGTTTTCCTTATCAGGCGCTTTTCACTGGCCATGCTTTGATCGCAGGGGATTGCGCCAGGCGCCGGTCAGGAGAAATAGCGCGAAAATAATCAAATACACATTTAGAGAAAAGCCACTTAATCCCGTTGCGATATCGAGGTAGTCTTTCAATAACGTCATGCAGGTGGTAATAAAACCACCTTCCACGATATCTCTCCCTGGAAAACGGATAAATAAATGGTTTTGATCGTTACTATGCTTATGTTTGCGCTGGCCCTGTCATTTTCGCCAGGTCCGGTTAATATGGTTATTATCTCTTCCGGCGCTGCGCATGGATTCAGAAAAACATTTTCTTTCGTCTCGGGCGCCACTATTGGTTTTACATTGTTACTGGTTTTTATTAGTTTTGGACTCTACGCGGCCATCGCAACGCACCCTTGGTTTTTTAGCTATCTGAATATCGTTGGTTCGTTATTTATCTTGTTTCAGGGCTATAAAATTGCTACTTCACATCCGGAATGGTCACTGAAAAAAGCACAGGCGCCGGGGTTTGCGCAGGGTTTTTTAATGCAATGGCTCAATCCTAAAGCCTGGGCTGCCTGTGCCTCTGGCGTCGCCTTGTTTTCTGAACCCTCGTCGCGCCTGAGTATATCGCTATTTATTATCATCTACTTTTTTGTCTGCTATCTGTCCCTGGCGGCCTGGGCGATATTCGGTGATAAAATGTCAGCGATTCTCAAAAGCAGAGCACAGATCCGCCTGTTTAATCTGGTGATGGGCGGATTATTGTGCATGACTGCGGGTTACATACTGTATTCGCAGTATATTACCTATTCATAGCGGCTGATGTTCAACGGCATTATAGATATAATTAATCAACTTATAGGCCGCGCCGCTAACTGAAATATTGCCAGGCCATAGGGCATACACTTTTAGCGGGGCTAATGACCAGTCAGGGAGTAGTTCCTGCATGTCGCCGCGGCGGATATCCTCTTCGCAGAGAAAACGCGGCGGAGCGGCCAGGCCAATTTGTTGTCTGGCAAGGGCATAGGCGGCCTCAACACTATCGACATACACGCCGGGTGTATACTTTATTATCGCCCGTTCGCCGTTGCGATGTCTGAACTCGCGCACATTCTCCCTCATCGTCAGCCCAATCCACGGCATTGATTCAAGCATAGCGGGATGATCAATGGGGGGATAGCGCAGGAGAAAGCCCTTTGCTGCCACCAGCTTTCGCGGCAGAACAAACAGGTGCCGTGCCTTGAGAGCGCTATCGGGGAGCTCGCCAATGCGAAAGGCGACATCAATACTGTCGGCAATAATGTCCTCGCGCAGGTCACTATAAGAAATGCTCAGAGCAATATCCGGGTTCTCTTTAATGAAATTTGCAAGATGGTGAGTGAATGGGCTGTTTAAAAAAACGGCAGGTATGGAGATACGCAGCTTACCGGCTGTGGATACCGAACGTTGCTTAAACTCAATGACGCCTTTTTCATAAAGCTCGAGCATTGACCTGGCGGTCTCCAGCACACTTTCGCCATCTTGTGTTAGAGAAAGCTTTCGGGTATTTCTGTAGAGCAAAGCGCTGTTAAGGTTTTTCTCAAGCCTGGATAAATGTGCGCTTGCTGTTGCGGTCGACAACCCTAACGCCGCGGCGCCGCCTGAAACGGAACCGCTCTCGACAATTTTGGCAAAGACTATCAGGTAGCGGATGTCATCGATCATTTACAGTCCTGTGTTCACGCGGTAACGATATGCGTGGCGCCGATAAAAAGGGATCCCGTTTCCGGATTACCATATCCTATTTTTATTGCCGGAAGTATCTGTTTAATCGCGCTTCTCAGGTCCGCTTGAACGAGTACCAGGCATTCACAACGGCAGGGAGGGTTCGCGAAGCGTCGCGGGCCACCTCACTCGTCAAGGAGATACGTTTGCATATTGAGACTCATCGCCTGCGTCTTCGCCCTGTCATGGCTGAAGATGTCGCCGATCTTTACCGAATTTATGGCGATCCGGCGACCAATACCTTTAACCCCGCAGGACCCTACCCGGATATTGACTATGCCAGTACGGTTCTCCAGCGCTGGCTTGCCCACTGGCACGATCGCGGGTTTGGCAACTGGGCCATATCGGCGCGTGATGCTCCGGAAAAAATCATTGGCTTTGGCGGCTTAACTATTCGTCGCTATAACGATGTCACCCTCAACAATCTTGGCTATCGATTCGCAACAGAGGCATGGGGAAAAGGGCTGGCCACCGACCTCGCGACCTCGGCGGTAAGATATGGCTTCGAGGCGATCAAACTCACGGAGATTTCAGCGGTGGTGAGGGCGAATCACCTGGCCTCACGAAAAGTGCTCGAGAAAGCAGGCTTGAGGTTCATCAACGAGATTGCCGATATAGAAAATGCGCCGCCGAGTCTGCTTTATTCGTTGACCTTAAGCGAGTGGTTAAGCCAGTCGGGGTAACTCGCGGGGGCTTATTCGCAAGGCTGGATCGCACCGCAGCCGACGCATCAGGCGGGGGATCGGCCACAGAGTTAGGCGCTCACTCTACTGGCTCAATTAACGCAGGCCCCTGATTGTTCACATTGCCGATCGCCCGCGATACCGCGTGCCAGGTGAAATCGTCGGCGGAGACGCTTCCGTCCCTGGCAATCTCCGCCGCATCCGCCCCGGTGAGATTCTGCCTCATCCATTCCCGGGCGGCTTCCGGCGTCAGGACCAGCGGCCGGCGGTCATGTATATCGACAAGACCGCGATCGGCGGCAGCGGTCACCAGCAAAAATCCTTCGGCGCTGTCCCCGCGTTCGAAGGGGGGGCTGCCAATAGCGGCCATAAATATCGGCTGGCCATCCTTTCGCTGAATGAAGTAGGGCTGCTTTTTGTCTCCGACCTTTTTCCATTCAAACCAGCCATCGGCGAAGCAGATCGCCCGCCCGTGCTGCCACAGCGGTTTGAACATCCTGCTGGTGGCAGCGGTTTCAACCCGGGCATTAATCAGCGGTGATTTATCCCACCATCCCGGCGCATAGCCCCAGTGAACGGGATCGAGGTGGAGTTGCTCATTCCTTTCACTCAGGAGTAACACTTTTGTCCCGGGCGCGACGTTATATCGCCCAATGGGCACCGGGTCCCAGGGGATATCGCTTTCGGCCTCTTCTGCGAGAAACGCCAGGTATGCTTCCCGCGTCTGTGCTTGCGCAAAACGTCCGCACATCGCCACCTCCAGCCAGATGTCTGACTAAAAGTATAGAACAGCAGAAAAAAGGGACGCCTTACCAAAAACCACAATCATTCCACAGGGAGAGGCTATAATTTCAGGCCATCATATTGCCAGACGTCTCTGCAATAACCGTTCGGTGTGGTACCTGGCTTTTTCTCTTTACGAGTAATCTTTATTACCCTAATAACCGGGGCTAGAGAGAAGGCTTCTTCTCTTTTTATTGCTTTTCAGAATTATCGTATGTGGCTTTACCTTTGTCTGAAATGGTTGGCGTTTGGTTGTGTTTGAAAACTTTTACCCCTTATTATTTAAAAATCATCTTTTACTTTGAAAAGGTTGTTTATGAGTAACTGGCTATTATTATCCCTGGCGGTAGTATTATTATTGACATCATTATTTTTTGGTCTCTCCTATGTTAAAGATCGAAGAAAAATGAAGATGCGATTTAACAAAACTCGACGTTAACCGATCCTTCCTGAGGAAAGCGCAAGAGCAACGGATGAGAATTTCGTCAACTCTTGTTTGGTGGCTATTTGGAATTTTTTCATGATATTGATTTTATGGGAAAAGACCGTTTTATGGCTGATACCTAGTTCTTGCGCTATCTGCTGATTATTCATTCCCGTTCTGATCGCATCGATAATATAAAGTTGTGATTTGGTCAATGTTAATCGAGGGCATTTTACACAGCGTCTACTGTCTTTTACCTGGCTACTAGCAATCGACGCTGTTGACTCAATCAGATGTTTCGCAATCTGATTTTTTATACGGTGCAATCCGGTGTTGATACTAATAAAAGTAGCATCACGTAGACAATACGGTATCCGATCAACTTGCATAGCACTATCGGTGGGAACGAAAATAAAAATAGATGTGTGTTCGGGGATTTTTTTGAAAACCGGGTGGCATAGATAATGTTCACCGGTCGTCATTTCCGTAAACAGCATATCTATCTGACCGAGAGTATCTGGTGAGTATTGCAAAATGGAAAAAGGTGTACAGATGTTTTCTTCCTTTGCGACCTCGATAAGAAGTTCACAAACACCTCGATTAAGAAATATGTTTTCAGTATTAATGAAAATATTAGTCATAGTAATGCCGATCGTCAAAATATTAATATTTTTAAGGGGGTAAGCATTTACAGTATATGGGATTAGGATATTTCTAATAGCTAATAAAATCAATAAATCCATTTTTGAGACTTTATCTGGAAAAGACTTGAAAAAGCATATAAATCAAAGTCTTGATTTTCGCTTTTGCCCTGATGTAGCCGGTGATTTGGCACAAACTGCTTAAATTGTACATATAACAAACATTAATTCTGGATTGGAATGTATTAATTCAAGTGATGTATTTATTGCATGAATCATTTATTCAAAACGGTTCGGTAAGGGCATACTCTTGTCAATAATGCCTGAGCGGAAGGGCTTTGTTGAATAAATCGAACTTTTGCTGAGTTGAAGGATCAGATCACGCA
>NZ_JBEAJL010000032.1:0-17992 GCF_040065275.1 Klebsiella sp. JB_Kp042 | reverse complement strand
GCGTGATCTGATCCTTCAACTCAGCAAAAGTTCGATTTATTCAACAAAGCCCCTTCAACTCAGCAAAAGTTCGATTTATTCAACAAAGCCGCTGACTTGCTGCATCTTGTGCGGCTGGTCATTTAGATCGTGGCGGTGGGCAAGTTCTCGCATCATGTCTTCGATACGGCTCTTAGCTTCATCCATATTGTCCGCCATCGCACCAAGCAGCTGGAGAATAGCAGCGGGATGTTCATCGCCGGTTAGCTCTGGCATTTTGAAGCCGTTATGGGTTGCCATTAGTTTAAAGGCGGTAATTAACATGCCTAAAGAAGACTTAAGGCTGGCGATCTCCCGCTCTTTGCTTTCAATGCCGATATTGTCTCCGGAGAGATCTGGCGCCGGCGCGCATTTTGGTTCGCTCATCATGTTCAGGGTTGCCTGCAGTTTATTGGCACGTTCTTGCTCTTCCACATACGCCCCGCCAAAGTGACGAGCAAGCATCAGGATTTTCATTGGTTCGTCAAATAAGTCCATGACCTGGACGATGGCCATGATGCGTTCCAGAGGATGAGCGTCACTCAGGACCCACGAAGGCTGGCTGTATCTTGCCGTGGTTGTTGATCTGTTCTCACGCAAAATTATCGGCTGGTCAATACAATCCCGGATGACAAAGGACATTGTCCTGAATGCACTGCTGATGGCTATATGCCGGCGTAATCCCCAAAAAAAACAGGTGCTGGTTCACTCGGACCAGGGCAGTCAATACACAAGCCATGAGTGGCAGTCGTTCCTGAAATCACAAGGCCTGGAGGGGAGCATGAGCCGTCGCGGTAACTGTCACGATAATGCGGTTGCAGAAAGCTTTCTCCAGTTGCTGAAACGCGAACGGGTAAAGAAAAAGATCTACGGAACGCGGGAAGAAGCCCGCAGCGATATCTTTGGTTACATCGAAATGTTTTATAACAGTAAGAATGTTTTATAACAGTAAGCGTCGGCATGGTTCGAGCAATCAGATGTCACCGACAGAATATGAAAACCAGTATTATCAACGACTCGGAAGTGTCTAGATTATCCGTGGCGATTCTACATGCTGATTTCAGTGGTTGCACCAAAAAACCATGAAGTAAAATACTCATGGAGGCTATTTAACATAACAATGATTACACGCACCAATTTTGTAACAGCAAAGTTGTAATGTCCGCCTTGGGCTAAGTTAAGATGTCCGGCGTGTATAATCAAGTAAGGATTACCATGACGGCTCTCGCAGCGGAGTTTTTCACTTTGGATGAAGTTAACCGACTCAAGATTATTCAGGACGTCATCGACCGGCGTCTGACAACACAGATGGCAGCGCAGCGGCTTGGTATCTCCGACCGCCAGTGCCGTCGTCTGCTTGCGCGTTATCGTGAAGATGGTCCGCTTGGCATGACCAGCCGCCGTCGTGGTAAATCCAGCAATAATCAACTGCCTCAGGGACTGGCCGCATACGCGCTGAATATTATTCGCGAACGCTATAACGATTTCGGTCCGACTCTGGCCTGTGAAAAACTGGCTGAGGTTCACGGCGTTCATATTTCCAAAGAAACGGTTCGTAAGTTGATGACTCAGGCCAGTCTTTGGGTTCCACGTAAGCAACGTGCACCAAAAATCCAGCAGCCGCGTTACCGACGTGCCTGTGCCGGTGAACTCATACAAATTGACGGCTGCGACCATCACTGGTTTGAAAACCGGGGACCCAAGTGTACAGCACTGGTTTACGTTGATGACGCCACCAGTCGTCTGATGCAGCTTCGTTTCGTAAAATCTGAATCGACTTTCACCTATTTTGAAGCGACACGGGGCTATATTGAAATGCATGGTAAGCCACTGGCGCTCTATAGCGACAAAGCCAGTGTCTTCAGGATCAACAATAAAAATGCCACTGGCGGCGAAGGCGAAACGCAGTTTGGACGTGCGATGCACGAACTGAACATTCAAACCATCTGTGCAGAAACCAGCGCAGCAAAAGGTCGTGTTGAGCGGGCGCATCTAACCCTTCAGGACAGACTGGTCAAGGAACTCAGGCTTCAGGGCATCAGCACAATGGAATCTGCTAACGCATTTGCCGAAGAGTTCATGAACGATTACAACCGACGTTTTTCAAAAGCGCCTCGCCAGGAGTTCGATGTTCATCGGGAACTGGATGTCGATGATGATCTTGATATGGTGTTTACTTGGCGTGAAGCCCGCCGCGTGTCGAAATCACTCACTGTGCAGTACGACAAAGTGCTTTACCTCATTGAAGACAATGAGTTCAGTCGTCGGGCGATTGGTAAATACATTGATGTCTGGCATTACCCTGACGGACATAAAGAGCTCCGGCTTAATGGCGTATCACTTCCCTACTCCACCTATGACAAACTGTCTGAAATCGATCAGGGTGCCATTGTGGACAATAAACGTCTTGGCCGTGCGCTGGAGATGGCGCAACTTGTGCAGGCCGAACGGGATAATAACCGGTCACAATCAGTGCCATCCGGTGACGGCACTTCACGCAGGCGCAAAGCCCCTACGACGAAGAAATCCCAGCGTTCTTTGGACCAGGACGATATGTTCAATGCACTTGTAAAACTTCAGACACGAGCTGAGGAGATTTTTGGTGAACGCAACCAAAAATGATGTTTTGATACGAACATTTCAATGGTTAATAGATAGAGTGGAGATGGGCAGATGATAACGTTTTCTATGGATGAAAGTGGCTATACGGGTTATGACTTACTCCACAAAGAGCAAAAATTCCAAGGCGCGTCATCAATATTAATAAACCATGATGACGCCAGTCGTCTGATAAAAGAATATTTCCCCAAACTTCAAGCCGATGAATTGAAGTACAGCTCGCTGAAAAGAAGAGATTCCAACCGCAAGCCATTATTTGAATTGCAAAAGCATCTCTTATCTAATTACCCATGTATAACATGCGTAGGTGATAAACGCTTTTTACTAATTCTTATGTTCATCGATTATGCTGTTGAACCATTCTATTATGATTTTGGAATTAATCTTTATGAGGATGGCGGTAACTTCTCAATGGCATCAATGGTGTATTACGTTGGACCAGCGTATTATGGCTCTGCCTTTGATGATGTTCTGCTTCAGTTTCAAAATGCTATGAAAGAAAAAACATTAGATTCAGTGAGTTTGCTAATAAGCAAAATAAGGAGGCTTGACTGGCAAAGGTTAAAAGAGTTTTTTGGTCCTTTGGCATTTAACCACCCAGATTGTATTGATGCCATCATGACTGATGGAATTAGCACTGATGCCTCATTTACTATTTTAAATGCATTAATTTCTCGCACGGAAATGATGTCCTCTGGAGAGTATGCAATTGAGCATGATCGTTCAAAAAATCTGCTAACTTACAATGAACGCCTTAACTTTTTGATCAATTGTGATAAGGAAGGAGAGTTTAAACATTCCGAGATAGCAACTATCTCATTCCCTCTAAACCTTAAAAAAGTCTATCAAATTGATTCGAAAGAAAGCCCAAGCGTGCAATTGTGTGATGTTCTTATAGGTGCATGTATTGAATCAGTTTATCAATTAATGGACTCTAAGGTGCTCAATCAAAATTCCGTTCTTTCACTTTACCAAGATAGCCAGTTAATACATTTCATACCTGATATAGATTTTGAAGGACAGAAAAAATTTAGGAAAGGCAGTCAAAGTGAGGAGTATCTTACGTTCATTCAAAATGAAATCTACTCTAGTAAACTTTAAAAAAAAGGTTCTGAAAATCAGAACCTTATCGCACCACCAGACATAGAAATGATTCGTGAAGCTATTTTATACAGAACCAAAAACACAAAGGCCAAAACAGTCATGATATCTAATACCATAGGCATTACCTCCACTAACGTATTCAAAACAAACGCTTTATACCCGCATCAGTCCGTAGACAGGCATCTGTTCGTCAGTTTGTGGATTTCTATGGGTGGTGAGACCGGGTAGAGACATCATACCTGTTTTCTTAGAAGCTGGTCAATATAGCTGATCGTGTGAAATTCACGTTCTATTTTCATACAAACATTTGGCAACTGTTCGATAAGAAAGTTTTCATCGAAGCGATCTAGAAGGTACGTGAGGGTAATAGTATCAATTTTATTCAATTTTCTATGTAAAACTGAAGAACGCCTCACAAAATCGTTTTTCCTTAACTCTTGAATAACATCGATCAAAATAGGGTTGAATAATTCTTTTTCTGGAAAGGACTTGTAAATTTTCGAATCAATAATTTGAGAAGGATCTAAGCGGTTAATTAAATTATTACTGCTAACTATGTAGCACTTATCAATCATCAAACCTTCCGTTTTGCAACGGTCTAAATCACAAGCGTTTATTATACATTCTTTAAATACAACATGTCGCAGGCTCCCGCCTCTAAAAAGGACTCCTCTTAATAAAGAGGATTGGAAAAGACTGCCAGTAAAGTTACACCATTTCAATGAAGCACCAATAAAAGACGTGTTCGTGAATTTTGACTGAAAAAAATTTGAATGGTAACTGTGTGTCTTATTGAAATTTTTATTTATAAAATTCCTACTCGCAACATCACGATTATTGTAGCTGAAAGCATTTTTGTTCTTCTTATTCCTTGCCATATTTATGTCTCAGAATTTATAAGTCTAATGATATTCCCACGAATTGCTTTCCCTGTGAAGTTTTTGTTGACCAAGCAAAGCAGTTTATGGACATTTGAACTTTGCCCTACCCCGGACATCTGAACTTAGCTTTGACAAATTTTGTTAGAACCATTTGGTAATGTCACTTTTGGGGCTGCGGATGTTTTCCTGGACTGTTATGTTGTGATCCCAAGATGCTGCCGGTACTTCACAGGACTCATTGCACCTAATGATAGCTTGATACTTTTCTCATTATACCAGCGTATGTACCTGTCCAGGAAGCATATAAATTTTTCCAGCGTGATACCCGCCCAGTCTCTGCCATAGAACATTTCGTTTTTGATACGCCCGAAGAAGCCTTCACACGCAGCATTATCCGACGAGCATCCTTTGCGCGACATGGACCTTATAAGTCCGGAGGTGTTGATACGCTCGAGCCAGCCCGGCCACCGGTAATGGCCACCACGATCGCTGTGTATCACCGGTTTATCATGTTCGCTGAGCGTATCGAGTGCGTCATCGAGCATCGTATTCACCAGCGTCGCGTCCGGGCGTGTTCCTATCGACCAGCTTACAACCTGGCCATCAAAGCAGTCGATAACCGGCGACAGATAGACTTTTCCAGCCGGAAGCTGGAACTCTGTAATATCGGTCAGCCACTTCTCATTTGGCCTGCAGGAACTAAAATCCCGGGCGAGTAAATTTTCCGGTGCCGGACCGATTTCGCCACAGTAAGAGTTATATTGTCGTCGCCTGGTGCGCTTAACAACGAGCTGCTCTTCTGCCATCAGTCTGCGGACAACCTTTTCAGAAATAACTCTGTTGTTACTGCGAAGCATCGCGTGAAGGCGCCGGTAGCCGTAACAGCGGTAATTCTCCTCAAAGATATCGGCCATGATCACGCGTATTTCCGCATACTTATCGTACAGACGTTTGCTGGCTTTGTGGTAAAAATAACAGCTGCGGGCAAGTTGCAGAATGCTTAGCAACTCAGCAACGGGGTACTTTTTCTTAAGGGCATCAACTATCAGGGTTTTCTCCCTGTTTTTCAGTTTCAGAAAGCTGACGCCCAGATCTTTTTTTATCAGTTCATTCGCCTTTGTCAGTATGTCACGTACGAGCTGCAGCTGATGAACCTGCTTCCTGAGACGCCGGATTTTACCGAGTAAAGCATCCTGATTTTTTATCCTGAGGGGCTGCCTTTCGTTTGCGCATGGATTGATAAGCCTCGTCACTGATAAGGTCTTTCTTCCATTTGTACAGGACCGGGACGCTGACGCCTATGCTTTGTGCAACTTTACGCGCGGTTCCACGTCGGTTACAGAGCTCCCGGACGGCCTGAGACCTCTATTCCGGGCTGAAGCATTTGCTTGTGCCTGAGCGAATGACCAGGGGACGCGCATTTGGATAAAACTCTTCAATCCAGCGCTTTAGAATTTCGTTACTGGGGTAGCCGATGGCTCGGCGAGTGTACGACAGGCAACCACCGTGAGTAAGATAATGCTCAACAGCAGCAATTTTCTGTGTACGTGAATAGCGTTCTCTTGGTTTTAATTCCCTGGGTAAATCGCCCTTCTCTTCATAAATCCGAACCCAACGGCCCAGCTGTTTTGTGGAAGGATATCCCAGCTCCATGACGACAACGGAGGCTTTCTTTCCGTACCGGTAATAGAGTTCGACGGCCCGAATCCGGTCCTCGTATGAATGCATAAATTAACTCCTGAAGGTCCAGGAATTTGTCCGCACTTCCTTTCATCCAGATAGAAATATCACCTTAGAGTAAGCTAAACTGAAAGCAATTCGGGGTCTGAAGCCCAACCGTACGAAAACGTACGCTAAGTACATTTTTTGAACAGATGGTCATCAATCCCCGCGACAATATGACCGTTACAGAGGCCATTCGTCCGTTTCTTCCGCTTGCTTCAGTGGCCTTAGCTGGCCTTTTGTTACCTGCTCCGCAAGTGTGAACGTGTAATGCCCCAGCATGTTGAAATGCGCGTGTCTCAGTGGCGAAAGTCTGGCTTCATCCTCTTCATTTATGGTTTCGCCTTCGTTACGTAAATGATCCAGTGCAGCCTGCATGTAGATGGTATTCCAGAGAACGACAGCATTGGTCACCAGTCTCCGGGGCGGGAAGCAAGTTCGACCATACGTAGCTTGAAGTCATTGGGATAATTTTTACGGGGTTCTTTTCGCCAGGATAGGGATTCCATACTTAGATGTCCGTCTGTACAGGTGGACGTCTAAGTTATCAGTACTGGCTTAATGGCTACATACGGCACTGGGTTTACGCTTACGTTTCTGTCTGCTCTTCAGTAAAAATAAAGGGGAGAGACTGCGGTACTATAAACGGCCATGATGAATCGTCATCGATTCGGGCCCTGATGAAAGACGCGCGTGAGGCTCTTGTTCGTTAAGCGGATACGTATATCCTGTACAATATTCAGATATACCTCACGGGGTTTAACCCTTTATCATCAACGAGTTGCAGGTCAGATGGTCATACTGTTGCTTCGTACTTTAGCTGGCTGAGTACAGTCTGAAATCATCACCGTAATGCAATGATGCCCAGCACAGCCTTGCATTTTTTGGCGGCGATGGCCACAACAGCGCGCCAGTATCCTCTGCGTTCGACCAGTGAACAGACCCAATGACTGAATGAGTCAGTCCTTTTCTCAGCGCCAATCAGTACTGAACGAGCTCCCTGTACCAGAAGCGTTCGCAGATACGAATCACCGGCTTTTGTGATCCTGCCGAGCTTCGACTTTCCACCGCTGCTGTATTGTGATGGCGTCAGTCCCAGCCAGGCCGCCAGTTGCCGTCCATTTTTAAAATCATGTGCATTACCGATACTGGCAACCAGTGCACAGGCCGTTGTGGGACCAACTCCCTTTAGCTCCATTAGCCGCTGACTGCGGTGATCTGTTTTGGCCATGCGCGACAAAATTCGGTCATATTCAGCGATGTTAGCTTCAATGCGATCAACGTGTTCCAGCAAATCATCAACACATTGCTGAACCTGAAGCGGTAAAGAGCTCTTCTGCCCGGAAACCATGTGGCGCAGGGCATCTGTACTTTGTGGCGCGATGACACCGAATTCAGATACCGACAGTAGTGATGGTTATAACGAATCCCTCCGGGGCTATGTTTACCCCATGATTGCACAAGAGTTAATCAGGCGCATATCCAGGGGAAGTCCCTTCCATTCGTTAAGGTGATTTTTGGTACCTCTGAGCTATGGAAAAGCTTGACCACTTTGACAGGCAGCTTTGAGCGAAAAGCAGGCATTGATTACCTGCTCAATGAATGGTCAATTAGCATCGGTGTTGCAACTGAAATAAAACTAAATCCAGACCCTCATTTGTGAATGACTAGTCTGCGACAGGCGTGCCAGCCAGCCCTCTGTCTATTTCATTAGAATAAAAAGAGGGAAGGCTGTACTCAGGATTAAGCGCTCTTCCCGATGTATTGCGGTACAGGCAGAGCAAAGCGATTTTTCAGGGCCAGGGCAATACCGTCATCCATCAGTTGTTGCGTTTCGATACCCTCTGCGGTGATCGTCTTCAGCAAATTACCTAGCAAAATCAGGCGACCCTCGGGGGCGTGCTGCACGATCAGTAACTTCTGCACAAAGATGGCATCAGGGTGGGTGGAATTGAGGTAGTTGGCCGGGACGAAATCAATCCACTCCTGGGGGGGCAGATCAAAACTGTATTGATTAGCCCATGCACCCTCCACCTTCGCTTGTAGCAGATACTCGTTATTAACGTCACGGATAAGTCGGAAAGTGTCGAAATCCTGTTCGATATCGGTATCTGTCATGTCTATAGCGAGCGGCGCGCGAATACCATAGCTGCCGAACCCTAGATCGCAAAGCCACAGGCGATCATCAACTTCAGCAATTAATGCCATATGCGTTTTCGGTCGGCGTGCCGGGTAGAACATCGGGCGAGCGGCAACGAAACGGTAGGTAATACCTAAAGCGTCTAATGCCATTGCAAATAGCCCATTAACCTCATAGCAGTATCCGCCACGACCTCGATGTAGCAGTTTATCTGCAATGTCTTCGGGTACCAGGGATACGACTTTGCCAGCCTGTACATCCAGATTCTCGAAGGGCACCGAAAAGAGTTGATGACGCATGAGCGCGTGCAGCGTGGCGGTATCGGCGGCTGCATGCCCGGTGTAGTTTATGCGACGGAAATAAGCAGAAAGATCGAAGTTATCGCTATGCATAATGCCTCCTTGATTGAGCGGGTTCGGCACCACTATAGAAGGGCCACATCATTGTCTGTATAGTCAGATCTATCGAAAATCAGACTGTACAGTTCGCAATGTCCGCTCCACGTCTGTTGTCCCCACATTACCGCCGGATTGCTGAAATGCTGCGCCTTACCCTTGCATCAGGTGTATTGCGAGTCGGCGACAGGATGATCTCCGCACGTAAACTGGCCGAACGAGAGCAGGTTAGCCTCCCAACGGCACTGGAAGCACTCCGTTGTCTCGAGGCCGAGGGCCTGATTGTAGCGCGTCCGCGTTCGGGCTACTTCGTTTGCCAGATAAACACATCTCAGAACATGCCGTCTTCCCAGGATTTACCTGGCCCAGTTCCCGTGACAATGTCAGCAGTAGCCCGTTCACTATTTAGTAGCGCAGAAGCCCGTCTGGTGCCACTTGGTGCAGCGCTGCCCGATCCAATATGGTTGCCAACAAACACGCTACAGCGGGCGCTACAGACTGCAACCCGCCGCCTTGACGCGCACGGGCAGAGCTACAGCCTGCCGCCGGGAAGGGCAGACCTGCGCAGAAATATAGCCGTACGCGCTGCACAGTGGGGAGCCCGTTTTGGTTCGGATGATCTCGTCATCACGGCTGGAGCGACGCAAGCACTGCGTCTGGCTCTGCGGGCTGTATGTCAGCCAGGTGACGTAGTGGCAATTGAGCAACCTGCCTACTTCGGTACGCTCCTGCTGCTTGAGGACTTAGGCCTCAAGGCATTGCAAATCCCCACGGATCCTGCTGAAGGCTTGTTGCTGGCATCTCTGGATGAAGCTATTCAGCGTCACCGTCCCGCAGCCGTGCTGGCTTCGCCCACGGTGCAAAACCCACTCGGTGCCAGTATGCCCGTCACCCGTAAGCAGGAACTTGTTGCTCTGATTGAACGTGCAGGCATCCCTTTAATTGAGGACGATGTGTATGGTGATCTGGCCGGTGAAGGGCAGCGTCCTCCGGCCTGCAAGGCGTTCGACCAGAGCGGGAGTGTGATCTACTGCAGTTCATTATCCAAAACCCTTGCCCCGGGCTGGAGAATCGGGTGGGTTGCGGCAGGACGCTATCACACTCAGGTATTGCAGGCTCGCATGGCCGGGGATTGGGCTGGCGCACCGCTGCTTGAGGCTGCCGCGAGCAATATACTGGCAAGTGGGGACTACGATCGTCATTTACGACGCTTGAAGTTCCGGATATCAGAGGGGGTACAAGCCGTTATCGCCCGGGTCAAGGCAAGCTTCCCACAGGGCACTCGTGTTACCGTGCCGACAGCCGGTTTCTTGTTGTGGATAGAACTCCCGCATCCGCTGAATTCATTGGTGGTACACCGTCGCGCGCTGGCGCTGGGCATTGGTGTCAGTCCTGGCCTCCTGTTTTCCCCAGGGGCCGAGTTTCAGAACTTCCTGAGGTTAAATTGTGCGAATGAACCCTCGTCCACGCTGCTCAATGCAGTTGAAAAGATCGGTGCGCTTTGTCATGAACTGGCAGGTCAGCGCAAATAACGAATGCCTGCCTAAGTCCAGACTTAAAAAATATAAACATGGGACTGTGGGGCCGCACTACTATAGGCCAGGAAAAACCCCATACTATGAATCACTCGCAGAGCATTTAACCAATGGGTTGCATCCATCGGTTGAACTCACAGCGAGGAGCGGACGGAATGTCATCGTTCAGCATTGAGGCTGGTGAGAGTATTAATTTCAGCAAGCAGCCAGCGTTCAAAACTTTCCAGCGCAGCCTCATTGATCCCCGTTTCCGTCGGTTTTACTAAACAGAATTTTTTGCTCAGGCATCCTGAGGCTGGCCAGGGCGAAACGAGCATACCGCAACGCAATTCATTCTCGACATACATACGCGGAACCAATGCTACGCCTTGTCCTGCGATGACGGCAGCGATGGCCATTTCATGTAGATCGTACCGCACACCCTGAGCTGGATTATCAAGGTGTATTCCACATTCCCGGGCATAGTGATGCCACGCATCAGGGTTCTGTCTACGGTGAATACGCGGAAGTTCGTTTAAAGGGTTTGAGGTCCAACCGTACGAAAACGTACGGTAAGAGATAAACACATGTCTGAAAAATCGATTTGTAGACAACAATGTCCGATAAATGCCATTTATTGATTAAAAACACGCCGTTTTAAGCGATTTTTCTGCGTCTATTATGTTTATATATCAGATAGTTACTTCACTAACGTACGTTTTCGTTCCATTGGACTTCAGACCCCAATTCTAAGGGACTCAACGCATGTTGGTGACCATGTCAGATAAAGAGATCCACCGTTTACCGGTGATACAGGCAGTTTGTGAAAAACGTCTACGCCGTCGTGATGCAGCGTCACAGCTTGGCATTTCAGAACGTCAGGCGCAACGGCTTATCAATCGCTACCGGGTTTCTGGTGCTGAAGGACTTGTCAGCCGCAAACGCGCTCAACCCAGCAACCGTCGGCTGACCGAATCTCTCAAAATGCGTGTACTCACGCTGATACGTGAAAACTACAGTGACTTTGGACCCACACTGGCCGCAGAAAAGCTCAGAGAGCGCCATAATATCCGGCTTTCAATCGAGACCGTCCGCAACTGGATGACGTCTGACGGAATCTGGATCCCACATGCCCGACGCAAGTCACGGGTTTATCAACCCCGGCATCGGCGTGATTGCCTGGGGGAACTGATCCAGATCGACGGCTCCCACCATGACTGGTTTGAAGGCCGTGCACCAAAATGCTGCCTGCTGGTCTTTATCGATGATGCCACCGGCCGTCTGATGCATTTGCGGTTCAGCGAGTCAGAAACAGCCTTTGACTACATGCTGGCAACCCGGGAATACATTGAGCAGCATGGGAAGCCGGTATCGCTGTACAGTGACAAACACGCAATATTTCGCGTCAGTGGTCCGGAGAACCGCAATACCACCGTTACCCAGTTCGGACGTGTGCTCTATGACCTGGCAATCGAGCTTATCTGTGCCAACAGCTCTGAGGCTAAAGGTCGCGTGGAACGGGCGAATCAGACTCTTCAGGATCGGCTGATTAAAGAAATGCGTCTGGAAGGTATTACCGGCATTGAGGCCGCAAATGCCTGGCTTGCCACTTTCATCGCTGACTTTAACAGCCGGTTTTCACGACCGGCCAGGTTCCCGAAAGATTTGCATCGTCCGGTGAAGGAAAACCCCGATGAGTTAAGAGACATCTTTGCCTGGCATGATGTCCGTACCGTGTCGAAATCACTGACCTTCCAGTACGATAAGATCCTTTATCTCATGGACCCGACAGAAGAAAATAGTCGTCTTGCCGGTGAGAAAATTAAAGTGCTGGATTATCCCGATGGCACCCTCGCCTTCCACTACGGACATCGGAGCCTTGAGTGCCAGGCATTTGATAAACTGGCCTGTGTCGACCAGGGGCAGATTGTTGATAACAAACGTCTCGGGACTGTACTCAGACTGGCTCAGGTAAAACAGGATGAACGGGAAAACGAAGGCAAACGGGAACGAAGCAAAAAATCGCCCAGCCGTAAAGCTCAGGTGCGCATCCAGGAATAACTCCGGGCGATCAATCCCGTTCTGGCAGACCCGAACTTGTTTGTGGCAAGTTCAAAGCGGTAGAATCGACCATCAGTGCTATGAAGTAGCAGGTAACGGTGAGCTCCCAAAAGGATACTTGAGATGATTAAATTCCCGACTAAAAAGCGCGTTGATTTATATAAAAATGCCGTCAGTTCTGAGCAATTACAGCTGGATCTGGCTGCGGCTCAGGAATTTATGTTCGATGCCTGGGAAACTGATGACCTGGACGTTGTGCTGAAACTCATCAGAAAAGCTATCAAAAAATCCCCGCTCTGTGCTGACGCATACTCATTCTACTGCGAGATATCCGAAGAGCCCCCTGAGTCAAAAATCGTTACTCTGGAGACGGCTTTATATGCGGCCAGTGTCGCACTGGGTGAAGATTTTCAGGAATTTGCGGGCAATTTCTGGGGATTTGTCGAAACGCGTCCATATATGAGAGCAAAAGCAGCATTGGCTGATGCCCTATGGGAGTCAGGTAATTTCTACCCGGCCATGTCTCATTGCCACGAAATGCTCAAGCTAAACCCGAACGACAACCAGGGGATTCGTCATTTATTAGCGAACTATTATCTTGAACTCGAAATGGTGGATGATCTGAGCGTGCTACTGGATGATTATTCAGGTGATATGCGCCCGTTTCTTCAGTATACACGCGCCCTCCTCGCCTACAGACAGTCATCCCCCGATGCCGATGATATCGCTAAAGCAGCTATTAGCTCTAATAAGCACATCCCAAGCTTGTTATCAAAGTGCAAATTACAACCAAAGTCTAACAGTGGATATATCACGTTAGGTGAAATGGATGAAGCAATTGATTATATAAACCATAATATTAAACCTTGGATCAGAACACCTAATGCTATTGAATGGATCATGAATATTTCCTCGGCCAATAAGTAGTCAGAAAGGGTAATGACTCCAACTTACTGATAGTGTTTTATGTTCAGATAATGCCCGATGACCTTGTCATGCAGCTCCACCGATTTTGAGAACGACAGTGACTTCCGTCCCAGCCGTGCCAGGTGCTGCCTCAGATTCAGGTTATGTCGCTCAATGCGCTGAGTGTAACGCTTGCTGATAACGTGCAGCTTTCCCTTCAGGCGTGATTCATACAGCGGCCAGCCATCCGTCATCCATACCACGACCTCAAAGGCCGACAGCACTCCAGTGTGGCCAGAGTGCGTTCACCGAAGACGTGCGCCACAACCGTCTTCCGGAGCCAACAGCCAGCGCTGGCGCGATTTAGCCCCAACATAGCCCCACTGTTCGTCCATTTCCGCGCAGAGGATGACGTCACTGCCCGGCGGTATGCGCGAGGTTACCGACTGCGGCCTGAGTTTTTTAAGTGACGTAAAATCGTGTTGAGGCCAACGCCCATAATGCGGGCGGTTGCCCGGCATCCAACACCATTCATGGCCACATCAATGATTTTCTGGTGCGTACCGGGCTGAGAGGCGGTGTAAGTGAACTGCAGTTGCCATGTTTTACGGCAGTGAGAGCAGAGATAGCGCTGATGTCCGGCAGTGCTTTTGCCTTTACGCACCACCCCGTCAGTAGCTGAACAGGAGGGACAGCTGATAGAAACAGAAGCCACTGGAGCACCTCAAAAACACCATCATACACTAAATCAGTAAGTTGGCAGCATCACCCAGGCGATTATGGATGCTGTCTGAAAGATGAAAAAAAGCCTGCTCATCTGACGGTATCGTTATTCCCGTCGATGCAAACGCGATATGGCAGATGGTGCTTGCCGTGTGTAAAAGATGATTTTCCATGTAATCTTAATTACTTTTATTCAAAGGGAACTACGGACTGATAATAACGCATAATAACAACTTTGCATTTTTTTGCGCTACATGTCGGGCAGGAATCATACCTGTCCGGCGCATGTATGAAGGGCTTTTTACATACCAGGCAATAGTCTTTATAGTCAGCTTCCGACATCCCGTTGAGAACTTCGACAATCCTGTTGACCTTGAGCGGGTAGTATTCCGGCGTATAGCCCGTGTTAATTAACAAATCAACAAGTGCATTAAAATCCATTTCTCTGGTTGATTCTGTAGGATTTTGAGTGTCATATCCGAAAATATGAATAGAATTGTTTACAACGACATTTGACAGCAACATGGCGGATTTTTCACCGAGCCATTTACCTACCCCTTTTCTTGTATTTATCCCTTTGGGGTACTCCAGGCTGCCGGCAACTTTACGACCATACAAATGTGTTATGGTATATTTATTGGCATCAAATTCTATTAACTTTATGGCACTTGCCAGGCTATTTAGCTGGCTTACCTCGCTCTTTTTAAAGCCCATTATCCGCATTCTCCTTAACGTGTACCTGGTCCGGTTCTTTCGACCGGCAGGAAAAACCACTTCATGTTTTCAGAAAAGTTACTTTTCAGCGAAGCACGCTCGGATCCTGTTATTCACCAACATGAATGAACCGTAATCAGGTTACCATATCAATGAGTGAAGCTAGTTAACTTTTATAGCATCCAGAAACCGCTAAAATAACTTTAGCTTCTCATATGAATCTTTAAGAGCAAATTCAACTCGTAAGTATTCCATATTTTCCTTTGGGATGAAACCTTCCAGAACATCAGCCATAATCTCGTAACCCCATGCTTATACTTTGTGATCACGTCGTCCGGCATCATAGGTTATAAACCGGGGAAAGAGAACCACATTTGTCACCTCAACAAAGGCGGGTATCTCTGTATCGAGGAGCATCTGAAAAGCGTCATTAGACAGAGCCAAATAAGCCCTGACATAAGCCGGTTTAAATCTGGCCAGATTCCATAGATTGACCAGGAAATTCATCTGTATAGAGACGATGTTTTTCCTGAATAACTCAAGGTCGACGGGTTTATAAACATACTGCTTCCCGCTCAATAATTCGCATGGCTCATTTGGTTTCATCTCGGTACTGTCAAAAGGTCTGCCGTACGTTTCAAACTTCAGTAACTGAGAGTCATCCAGGATTAATTTTATTAACTCACCCCATAAAACAGGCTTCCCGTTGACACGGGGAACTAGCAGGCTACCTGGTCTGGCTTCTGACAGGGCAATTCTATTTAGACGCGCATCAGTGGCGGGATGGAAAAAACGCTCCAGCAGGTTCTCCGGTATATAGCGGTAGTCCGACGCGAGATCACGAGGCAACACACTGAGTAGTTTTTTCTGACTACGTATCAACTGCAACTCCGAGCGGAGAAACGCCTTAATGACCGTGTCAGTCTGTACGTTGGGTTGTACGTCCATACGCTCTCCAGAGTACTTTTAAATCGCGCTACATACGGTTACTTAAGGGCTGTTATTATATCAAAGCCATCTTAGAGATACTACCCAAAAAAACAAGTACTAATATTATTAGATACTAAATTATAAAAAATCACTGTCCTTTTACCTTGTACTGGTACTTATAACATTAGGCACTTTTTATAGAAACTACACAGTTTCGCTCGGTTTCATTAGTACCTTTTCATCAAAAAAGTACTAATGAGGATAGATTTTCATTAGTACTTTTTCCTGTGAAAGGTACTAATGGCAGGACTGGAATCCTACACTTTCATTAGTACTTTTTTTGCAAATAGTTACTTATGTATAAGGGTACCTATTACTGGTTAGCAAAAAAGTTACTTTTTCCATCTCCAAGTTTGCGTGAAGTGGTTTTCCGGGGATGGATCGCACACCGTGCGGGCCACAGGCAGAGGTTGTTGGACGTGCTCACAAAAAAGTTACTTTTTTTAGCCGACGGCATGAGCACAAAAAATTTTAAAAAAAATGCAAACGCCCTTGTTAGTTCAGAAAAATCTGTTTGGATTCCTGTAGTCTGTGTTGCTGGAGGAGTTGATATGAACCCGATAATTACGGCACATCAGGAAATCGTTATCGAGAACTCGGTTCGCTATATCGAGTTACTGAAATCGGAGGCTTCTAAAATTCTGGATGAATACTGGGAGGCCTGGAAGGCACGAAACCAACTGATATCCCAGACCACGTATGCAAACGGGGGAAGGTTTATACCTGGTCGTTTTGCTCCTGTGCTGAGAAAGGTTGGATCGTCGCAAAAACTGACAATTGTATGGAAAGATTTTTCGCCTAGGTTCAAAAACAAAATTGAACATCATGGCGTGGTTGTTAAACCTAAACTCGGAGGATACAGCGTTAGTTGTTTTAAAAATGCTCTGGACTGGGAACTGGAGATGATCCAGAAAACAGAAAACAAAATTAAACCAATCCGTGATCTCCTCGCGGAATTCCATCAACGAAAACTGGCCGACATCAAAAGACTGTAAAAACTGAAGAGGTTAATATAATGGCTGACAACGCATCCCCAAAAACTGAACCGCGCAATCAACGAAACACTGGCAATAACCGACCGTTAGGGATGGTCATTTCAAAACTAAAGCCACTTTCAAGTGAGTTCTATACGCACTTTCATGAAAAAAACAGAGCCTGCCTGCGCCAGTTTAACGCCATCTCCAATGCCATTTATAATATTTTCCGCCTGGTAGAAGGTGACCAGGCGACAAGCACTAAAGTTCAGAAATGGCTCTCCGGTGTTTACGAAGAACTGTCGGGTAATGTAAATACCTTCAAAGAGCAGATTGACAAAAATGTCGCCCGACTGCCTCTGGATGATTCTTCATTCGAAGGGTTCGACTATGGTGAATTTGAAATTCGCTGGAACCACCCAATGACCTATAAATTGCTGGATATTATCCAGACCATCAACGTCCTGACTCGTCAGGCACATCAGTTGTGGTTATACGGTCAGATATCACAACAGGTTCATGACCGAATTATCCTGCAACTCCTGAGCTCACTGCGGGTTGCGATGGACAACATAACTAAAATACTGAACGCTGAAAACCGCGTGAATGGAAAATACGACGCATTGCCATTCATTCAGAACATTAAGCGGTTTAAATCGGTGGAACTTTATATTGCCAGTCTCGAAACTAAAGCCCCTGTTCAGTCCGGTCACAGTGACAGTTCTGCTGATGCTGGCAGTGAGCCGACATTAAAACCAGAAGCAGCAGCTGGCACCGGTAAACCATCTGACAAAACACAGCCTTCTGCTACTCCTGTTTCGGTACAATAACTCACAGGTTGATATGAGTATTATATCCAGGATTTTTTTAAAAATTAGGGTCGCCCTCTTCGGAGGGCCTGACCACGATATTGTTTTTTATACAGATGATGAGTACGATATCCCGCACACGCCTAACAAGGATGTGCAAAGCTATCTTGATTGTCCAAGTAAGCCTGCGGGTATAACACTCTTTTCAGAGCGTGAGATTCTATCTGTACATGCTAACCGGTTACAGGAAATTAATATGTATATCGGTTTGCCAAATTCAGACCTGAGTGAGGAGGCCTATACCTTCACTAATCTGGTCATTAAGCCATTGATGGAATATACACGCTGGATACATCTTTTACCTGCGTCGGCTTTGTTGAATAAATCGAACTTTTGCTGAGTTGAAGGATCAGATCACGCAT
>NZ_JBEAJL010000031.1:0-18174 GCF_040065275.1 Klebsiella sp. JB_Kp042 | reverse complement strand
CGGGAACGTCTCAGCGATTTTGAGGCCGCCAGCACCGGCAGTTTCAGCAAGGCTGGTGAATAAATTAACGACAGGTCGCACGAACCCTCCAGGCCGGGTAAGGCGCAGCCGCCACTCGGCAAAACAACCATGTAACAGCGTTGTTTGGAAGGTAATCAATACTTTCCCGGCGGCGCGGCGCTTGCCGGGTCTGCGAGGTGTATGCCTGGGAGAGGACCCTGTAGGCCGGGTAAGGCGTAGCCGCCACCCGGCACAAAATCGACTCCGTGCCCGCAGTCCTTGCCCGGCGGCGCGGCGCTTGCCAGGCCTACAGCTACGTGTATTTATTTGATATGTAAGTGTTATCTGATAAAGATGAGTGTAGCGCCACCTGAAAAACACGTGGCGCCGCAGGTAGCCCGGATAAGGCGCAAGCCGCTATCCGGGGGAAGATTAACTGAACAGGGCGGTGATGGAGGCGCTGGCGAGGGAATGGAAATGGACGTTAAAGCCGACCATTGCACCGCTGGCCTCGGCATCCACCTCAATTTTCTCAACGTCCAGGGCGTGGACGGTAAAGATATAGCGGTGGGTCTCGCCCTTCGGCGGCGCCGCGCCGCCGTATCCCGCCTTGCCAAAATCGGTACGGGTCTGAACGGCCTCTTCCGGCAGCTCCGCCTGACCGGAACCGGCCCCCTGCGGCAGGACGCGCGTATCCGCAGGCAGGTTAGCCACCACCCAGTGCCACCAGCCGGAGCCGGTCGGCGCATCCGGATCGTAGCAGGTCACCACAAAGCTTTTGGTTCCTGCGGGCACATCATCCCACATCAGATGCGGCGAAATATTGTCGCCATCGTAGCCCATGCCGTTGAAGACGTGACGATTAGGCAGCTTACCGCCGTCCTGGAGATCGTGACTGATCAGTTTCATGCTTCATCCTCATTGATAATGCGCTGATTAACCAGGAAGTGTAGCCTGCACCACGACGCAATTCCGCTATTTATTCGCTAAAAAATGTTTCGTCCTGCACCGCCAGGTTAACGGCGCGGGTCAGGCGGGACAGCTGTTCAGGCGTGATGATATACGGCGGCATCAGGTAGATCAGGCGGCCAAACGGTCGGATCCACACCCCCTGCTCGACGAAAAAGCGCTGCAGGGCAGCCATATTGACCGGGCGACAGGTTTCAACCACGCCAATAGCGCCCAGCACGCGGACGTCGGCGACCAGGGCGGATCCCCGCGCCGGAGCCAGCTCGGTCTGCAGCTGGGCTTCAATCGCCGCCACCTGCCGCTGCCATTCGCCGCTCTCCAGCAGGCGCAGGCTTTCGCTGGCCACCGCGCAGGCCAGCGGGTTGCCCATAAAGGTTGGGCCGTGCATAAAGCAGCCGGCTTCACCGTTGCTGATGGTTTCCGCCACCTCGCGGGTGGTCAGCGCGGCGGAGAGGGTCATGGTGCCGCCGGTCAGCGCCTTGCCCAGACACAGAATATCGGCGGCGATACCGGCGTGCTCGCAGGCGAACAGCTTGCCGGTGCGGCCAAAGCCGGTGGCAATCTCATCGGCGATCAGCAGTATCCCTTCCCGGTCGCACATTTTACGCACCCGCTTCAGCCACTCCGGATGGTACATCCGCATCCCGCCCGCGCCCTGAACGATCGGTTCGAGGATCACCGCGGCGATGTCGTGACGGTGCGCGGCCATCAGGCGGGCAAAGGGCACCATATCCCTTTCATCCCACTCGCCGTCAAAGCGGCTCTGCGGCGAGGGGGCAAACAGGTTATCCGGTAGATAGCCCTGCCACAGGCTGTGCATCGAGTTCTGCGGATCGCAGACTGACATCGCGCCGAAGGTATCGCCGTGATAGCCGTTGCGGAAGGTCAGGAAACGACGACGCGGTTGGCCTTTCGCCTGCCAGTACTGCAGGGCCATTTTCATCGCCACCTCAACCGCTACCGAACCGGAGTCGGCGAGGAAAACGCACTCCAGCGATTGCGGAGTCATTGCCACCAGCTGACGACACAGCGCCACCGCCGAGGGGTGAGTGATCCCGCCGAACATCACGTGCGACATCTGGTCGATTTGCGCTTTCATCGCCGCATTAAGACGTGGGTGATTGTAGCCGTGGATCGCCGCCCACCAGGAGGACATACCGTCAATCAGCTGTTCTCCGCTGGCGAGGGACAGCTCGCAACCGTGGGCGGAAACCACCGGGTAGACCGGCAAGGGGGAAGTCATAGAGGTGTAGGGGTGCCAGATGTGGCGCCGATCGAAGGCGAGATCGTCCAGGGTCATAAGCGACTTGTAAACCATTTTGAAAACATTTAGGTTTACAAGTCTACACTGAACTTACTTACAATGAAACGTACACAAAATATTTCCCGCAGCATCGAGGCGGCAAGCGAGAACATCCCCAGCAGCATAGTTCACTATCTGACAGGGGTGTGCGAGTGCAGCCAACAAAGAGGCTGTGTGAAACAGGTAGTGTACGACCTTTGGAGAGGAAAATGGCTCGCCAACCCCGCTGGACAATGTCGCAAGTTACGGAATTATTTAATAAACCTCTGATCGACCTGCTCTTCGAAGCGCAGCAAATCCACCGTCAACACTTTGATCCGCGCCAGGTGCAGGTCAGCACCCTGCTGTCGATCAAGACCGGCGCCTGCCCGGAAGATTGTAAATATTGTCCGCAGAGCGCGCGTTATAAAACGGGTCTCGAAACCGAGCGCCTGATGGAGGTCGAGCAGGTTCTGGAGTCCGCCCGTCAGGCAAAAAACGCCGGCTCCACGCGTTTTTGCATGGGAGCGGCGTGGAAAAACCCCAACGATCGCGATATGCCCTATCTGGAGCAGATGGTGAAAGGGGTGAAGGCTCTGGGGCTGGAGTCGTGCATGACGCTCGGCACTCTGACCGACAGCCAGGCGCAGCGCCTGGCCGAGGCGGGCCTCGATTACTACAACCACAACCTTGATACCTCGCCGGAATTTTACGGCAACATCATCACCACCCGCACCTACCAGGAGCGCCTGGATACCCTGGACAAAGTGCGTGACGCCGGGATCAAAGTCTGCTCCGGCGGTATCGTCGGGCTGGGGGAGACCGTGAAAGACCGCGCCGGCCTGCTGCTGCAGTTGGCCAACCTGCCCACGCCGCCGGAAAGCGTGCCCATCAACATGCTGGTAAAAGTCAAAGGTACGCCGCTGGCGGATAACGACGACGTCGACGCTTTCGATTTTATTCGCACTATCGCCATCGCGCGCATCATGATGCCCACCTCTTACGTGCGTCTCTCCGCCGGCCGCGAGCAGATGAACGAGCAGACCCAGGCGATGTGCTTTATGGCCGGGGCGAACTCCATTTTCTACGGCTGCAAGCTGCTGACCACGCCGAACCCGGAAGAGGACAACGATCTGCAGCTGTTCCGCAAGCTGGGGATCAACCCGCAACAGACGGCGGTGCTGGAAGGCGACAATGAGCAGCAGCAGCGTCTGGAGCAGGCCTTACTCACCCCGGACACTGAGGAATATTACAACGCGGCGGCGCTATGACCTGGCAGCAGCGAATCGATCGGGCGCTGGACGAGCGACGGGCGGCGGATGCCCTTCGCCGCCGCCTGCCGGTGACGCACGGCGCCGGGCGCTGGCTGGAGCGGGAAGGGGAGCGCTGGCTTAACTTCTCCAGTAATGACTATCTCGGCCTGAGCCAGCATCCGGCGATTATCGCCGCCTGGCAGCAGGGGGCGGAACGTTATGGCATCGGTTCCGGCGGCTCGGGACACGTAAGCGGCTATAGCGAGGCCCACCGTGCGCTGGAAGAGGAACTTGCCGACTGGCTGGGCTACCCGCGCGCATTGCTGTTTATCTCCGGCTTTGCCGCCAATCAGGCGCTGATCGCCGCCCTGGCGGATAAAGAGGATCGGATTGTGGCCGACCGCCTGAGCCACGCCTCCCTGCTGGAGGCGGCCAGTCTGAGCCCGGCGCAGCTACGCCGTTTCGGCCACAACGATCCGCAACATCTCGCTCAACTGCTGGCTAAGCCGCTGGCGGGCGAACAGTTGGCGGTCACCGAAGGCATTTTCAGCATGGACGGCGACAGCGCGCCGCTGGCGGCCATTCACGCCGCGGCGCAGGCCGCCGGGGCGCTATTGCTGGTGGATGACGCCCACGGTGTCGGCGTGGTCGGCGACGAAGGACGCGGGAGCTGCGCCGCGCAGGCGGTGCGCCCTGAGCTGCTGGTGGTTACCTTCGGCAAGGCGTTCGGCGTCAGCGGCGCGGCGGTGCTGTGCGATGACGCGCTGGCCGATTATCTGCTGCAGTTTGCCCGCCATCTGATCTACAGCACCGCGATGCCGCCCGCCCAGGCGGTGGCGCTGAGCGCCGCGCTGCAGGTGATACGCAGCGATGAAGGCCAGCGCCGCCGCGACACCCTGGCCGCCCGTATCCGTCAGTTCCGCTCGGGGATGGGCGAGACGTCGCTGGGTTTGACCGACTCCGTCAGCGCGATCCAGCCGCTGATCGTCGGCGATAACGGCCGGGCGCTGAGCCTGGCCAGCCGTCTGCGCGACGCGGGCTGCTGGGCAACGGCGATCCGTCCACCGACGGTGCCGGTCGGCAGCGCTCGTCTGCGCCTGACCCTGACCGCCGCCCATCAGGCTGAGGACATTAACCGTTTACTGGAGGTGCTGCATGGCCACGGTGAATAAGCAGGCGGTCGCCGCGGCGTTTGGCCGGGCGGCCAGCGGCTATTCGCAACATGATGAACTGCAGCGGCGCAGCGCGGAACTGCTGCTGCGCCAGCTGGCGCGTCGCGATTTTCCCCGGGTGCTGGATGCCGGCTGCGGCCCAGGCAGCATGAGCCGCCGCTGGCGTGAGGCGGGCAGCGTGGTGACCGCGCTGGATCTCTCCCCCGGGATGCTGGCCCAGGCGCAGCGTAACGACGCCGCCCAGCATTACCTGCTGGGCGACATTGAGGCGCTGCCGTTGCCCGATGCCTGCGTCGATCTGGCGTGGAGCAATCTGGCGGTGCAGTGGTGCGACGATCTGCGCGCAGCCCTTGGCGAGCTGTACCGGGTGGTGCGTCCCGGCGGCAGCGTGGCGTTTAGCACGCTGCTGGCCGACTCGCTGCCGGAGCTCAATCAGGCGTGGCAGGCCATCGACGACCGGCCGCATGCCAACCGTTTTCTCAGCGAAGCGGCGGTGCGCGAGGCGCTGAGCGGCCTGCGGGCGTCCGGTGAGGTGCATCAGATTAGCCTGCCGTTCGTCGATGCGCTGAGCGCCATGCGATCGCTGAAGGGCATCGGCGCCACCCATTTGCACCAGGGGCGGGCATCGGCCCCGCTTAGCCGCGGCAAACTGCGCGAGCTACAGCTGGCCTGGCCGCAGCGGCAGGGCGTCTGCCCGCTGACGTATTCTCTTTTTACAGGAGTCATTGAGCGTGACTAAACGTTTTTTTGTCACCGGGACCGACACTGAAGTCGGGAAAACCATCGCCAGCAGCGCCCTGCTGCAGGCGGCGAATCAGCTGGGTTTTCACACCGCCGGCTATAAGCCGGTGGCTTCCGGCAGCGAGCTTACCGCCGCCGGGCTGCGTAATGAAGACGCGCTGGCGCTGCAGCGTCATAGCCGGGTCGCGCTGCGCTATGAGCAGGTTAACCCGTATACCTTCGCCGAGCCGACCTCACCGCATATCATCAGCGCCGACGAAGGACGGCCGATCGCCGCGGCGAGGCTCTCCAGCGGGCTGCGCAAGTTAGAACGCCTCGCCGACTGGGTGCTGGTGGAAGGGGCCGGCGGCTGGTTTACGCCGCTTTCGGAAACCCTGACCTTCGCCGACTGGGCGCAGGCGGAGCAGCTGCCGGTGATTCTGGTGGTGGGTGTTAAGCTCGGCTGCATCAACCACGCGATGCTTACCGCCCAGGCGGTACGTCAGGCGGGGCTGCCGCTCGCGGGGTGGATCGCCAATGACGTGCTGCCGCCGGGCAAGCGCCACGCCGAGTATCTGGCGACGCTGAAAAACCGGCTGGCCGCGCCGTTCCTCGGTGAAATACCGTGGCTTGCCGATATCGCGCAGCGCGACGATCTCGGCCAGTATCTGGACCTCAGGGCGCTGGATCCGGCGTCATCCACTGCGCCAGCAGCGGTTCATCCAGCGCCATAATATCGCCTTCGGCGACGTTACGGCCCCGGTGCAAAACACAGAAACGATCCGCCACCCGGCGGATAAAGGGCAGGTGCTGCTCGGCGAGCAGCACCGTCAGGCCGATATCGCGATTCAACCGCAGCAGCAGATCCGCCAGCTTTTGCAGACAGCGCGGCCCTCTGCCGCGCGAGGGTTCATCAAGGATCAGCAGCCGCGGCTGGACAATCAGCGCCCTGGCCAGCGCCAGCTGGTACTGATCGTCGTCGCTCAGCGAGGCGCCTTTGCGTTGCCGTAGGGCATAGAGTTCGGGAAAATGTTCATAGATTTCGCCGCCGCTGGCGTTAGCCCCGGGTTTCCCGGCCGCGAGGGCAATATGTAGATTCTCTTCCACGCTGAGCTGGGAGAAGATGCGTTTATCCTGCGGCACATAGCCGATACCGATGGCGCTGCGCGACTGGGCCGACAGGGTGGTGAGATCCTGCGGCGGGGCGCCAATGTCATGCCAGGTCATCCGGCCGCTGGCCACCGGCAGGTGCCCGGCAATGCAGTTAACCAGGGTGGTTTTTCCCATGCCCTCGCGTCCCAGTACGCCAATGCACTCCCCCGGGCGTAGTACAAGATCGACATTCCACAGCGAATGCTGGTTGCCGTAAAAGTGATTTACTGCCTGTAAATTCAACATGGACGTTTTCTCCTTATCCTGGCGTCAGGGCGACAGAAAGATGCTGCAAAACTCTTGCCAGGAAAAAGAACGCTCGGAAAAAAACGCTAAACGCCGATACCATCAGGCACAGCCAGCGCCGGGGCTGCACTTTTCCGGTGCCCGACGCTAAAGGGTGGTGCAAAAAGCAGCAAAAATCGAGCGGCTTTAAGCGGATAGTTATCAAAAATAGTTCGATAAAAATTTTTCGCCGCGCGGTTTAAGCCGCCAGACGATTTGCGCCGGGCGGCGGCGGTCTTGGGCTGCAGACAGTTATCCACTATTCCTGTGGATAACCTTGTGTATTAGAGTTAGAAAACCTGCGGTAAGCTAGAGCGTACGCGGCTTGCGGCTGAATTGGCGCGAAAGGCGTCTTTTCTTTAAAAGCATTAAATATCAGATTGTTAGATAAAATCAATGGGTGTAAGAAAAGCGTCATCTTCTGCCATAAAACTTTCACCCGTCCGCTTGACAAATGTTAAAAGGTAAAAATTTCTGGGGATAACCCTGACGGCCGGAGGATTATTCCGCCCGGCGCGCGTTTTATATCCCGGTTGCCGGCAAAAAAGGCCAAATCGTGGCGCTATCATAATCACGTACTGTTTAAATATCCAGTATATTTTGTTGGCAAAAAACGGCCCGAGGGGTAGAATTAAACACCGGCCGCTAAATCTTTTTCAGGTTCTGATTGATGAGTAAATCGTTTGTTCTGCATTCCGCCTTTCGCCCCTCCGGAGACCAACCGGAAGCCATCCGCCGCCTGGAAGAGGGGCTGGAGGATGGGCTCGCGCATCAAACGCTGCTGGGGGTCACCGGCTCCGGTAAAACCTTTACCATCGCCAACGTGATTGCCGATCTGCAGCGGCCGACGATGGTGCTGGCACCAAACAAAACCCTGGCGGCCCAGCTCTACGGCGAGATGAAAGAATTTTTCCCCGAGAATGCCGTCGAGTATTTCGTCTCCTACTACGATTACTACCAGCCGGAAGCCTACGTCCCCAGCTCAGATACCTTCATTGAGAAGGACGCCTCGGTAAACGAACATATCGAGCAGATGCGCCTGTCGGCCACTAAAGCGCTGCTTGAGCGGCGCGATGTGGTGGTGGTGGCCTCGGTCTCGGCTATCTACGGCCTCGGCGACCCGGACCTGTATCTGAAAATGATGTTGCATCTGACGGTGGGGATGCTGATTGACCAGCGGGCGATCCTGCGCCGCCTGGCCGAGCTGCAGTATACCCGCAACGATCAGGCCTTCCAGCGCGGCACCTTCCGCGTGCGCGGCGAGGTGATCGACGTCTTCCCGGCGGAATCCGACGATATCGCCCTGCGCATTGAGCTGTTTGACGAAGAGGTTGAGCGCCTGTCGCTGTTCGACCCGCTTACCGGCCATGTGGAATCGACGGTGCCGCGCTACACCATTTATCCCAAGACGCACTACGTGACGCCGCGGGAACGCATCGTCCAGGCGATGGAAGAGATTAAGCTGGAGCTGGCGGAGCGGCGCAAGGTGCTGCTGGCCAACAACAAGCTGCTGGAAGAGCAGCGCTTAACCCAGCGCACCCAGTTCGACCTCGAAATGATGAACGAGCTGGGCTACTGCTCGGGCATTGAAAACTACTCGCGCTTCCTCTCCGGGCGCGGGCCCGGCGAGCCGCCTCCCACCCTGTTCGACTACCTGCCGGCAGACGGCCTGCTGGTGATCGACGAATCCCACGTCACGGTGCCGCAGATCGGCGGCATGTACCGCGGCGACCGGGCGCGCAAAGAGACGCTGGTGGAGTACGGCTTCCGCCTGCCGTCGGCGCTGGATAACCGGCCGATGAAGTTTGAAGAATTCGAAGCGCTGGCGCCGCAAACCATCTACGTGTCGGCGACCCCCGGCGCCTACGAGCTGGATAAATCCGGCGGCGAGGTGGTGGATCAGGTGGTGCGTCCGACCGGTCTGCTGGACCCGATCATCGAAGTGCGGCCGGTGGCCACCCAGGTCGACGACCTGCTGTCGGAGATCCGCCTGCGCACGGCCATCAACGAGCGCGTGCTGGTCACCACCCTCACCAAGCGGATGGCGGAAGACTTAACCGAGTACCTTGAGGAGCACGGCGAGCGGGTGCGCTATCTGCACTCGGATATCGACACCGTCGAACGTATGGAGATTATCCGCGACCTGCGTCTTGGCGAGTTTGACGTGCTGGTGGGGATCAACCTGCTGCGTGAGGGGCTGGATATGCCGGAGGTGTCGCTGGTGGCGATCCTCGATGCGGACAAAGAGGGCTTCCTGCGCTCCGAACGCTCGCTGATCCAGACCATCGGCCGCGCGGCGCGCAACGTCAACGGCAAGGCTATTCTGTACGGCGATAAGATCACTCCCTCGATGGCGAAAGCCATCGGTGAGACGGAGCGGCGACGGGAGAAGCAGCAGCGCTACAACGAAGAGCATGGCATCGTGCCGCAGGGGCTGAACAAGAAAGTGGTGGATATCCTGCAGCTGGGCCAGAGCCTGGCGAAAACCAAAGCCAAAGGGCGCGGTAAAGCGAAGGCCGTCGAGCCTGCCGGGCTCAGCGGCGTGGATATGACGCCAAAAGCGCTGCAGCAGAAAATCCACGAGCTGGAAGGGCAGATGATGCAGCACGCGCAGAACCTCGAGTTCGAAGAGGCGGCGCAAATTCGCGACCAGCTGCATCAGCTGCGCGAACTGTTTATCGCCGCCTCCTGAGTGTTGGCGCATACCGCCGGACGGGGATAGGCGAGGGGGCAGTGAAGGTACGGCGCTGCGCTGACCGTTCCGCAGCCAGATAACCCACGGCGGAGAAGAAAAAAGGCCGCAAAGCGGCCTTCTTAATGTTTGCTTAATCTCGCCAGGCGACACTATCCTCAACCTGATGAGGATAGTGCCCATGCAAAAAATCAACTTCCGTGAATATCTGGCGGTCGCCACCGCCCTGGTCATTATTGTTGCCTTCTTCCATCAGTGGGTGCTGACGTTCTGACCCGCACGCCGCGGGAATAACACCCACGCGCGGACCCCTGGCCCCGGCTGGCGGTTATGCAAAAAGAACTGGGCGTCATGCAGCTGAGCAATGCGCGTGACGATGCTCAGTCCAAGCCCTATGCCGCCGTAGCGACTGTCCATGCGTACAAAGGCCTTACTGAGTTCGCCGCTTTTCGCCTCATCAATTCCCGGTCCTTCATCTTCCACTGCCATCACCGGCATCAGACCCGCTTTCACCGACACGCGGATCGTCGACCCTTGCGGGCTGTAGCGATGGGCATTCTCCACCAGATTGCGCAGAATGACGCGGATGAGCGTCGCGTCGCCAGAGACGACGGCCTCGCTTTCGACATCCGTCAGCAGCAGCCGTTGCTGGCGCTCGGCCAGCATGGTCTCCAGCTCATCCTGCAGCGGTTTGACCACGTCATCCAGCAGCAGCACCTGCTGATAGCTGCCGGCGGAAAAGGACTGACCGACGCGTGCCAGCTGCAGCAGCTGCGAAATGCTGGTGGTCATCTGGTCGAGGCGCTGGATCAGCGGGTCGACGCCCATGCCATGCACTTTCGCCAGCAGCTCAAGGTGCAGCCGCAGCCCGGCCAGCGGGGTGCGCAGCTCATGCGCCACGTCGGCGGTAAACAGCCGTTCGCGGTCAAGGGTCAGATTGAGGCGGGAAACCAGCTGATTCAGGGCGGTGGTCACCGCCGTCACCTCAGGTACCGATTCGCTGAGCACGATGGGGGTGAGGTTGTCCGGCGTGCGACTCTCCAGCTCGCTTTGCAGACGTGAAAGCGGGCGGGTGATTTTGCGTACCGCCAGCATGCTGATATACAGCGCCAGACCCACGATCAACAGGCTCGGCACCAGCAGGCTGGCGACCGCTTCCCTTACCTCATGCTCCACATGCTTCTGATTGTTGTGCCCTTCGATGGCGCTGGCCACCAGCAACTGGATCTGCTCTTTGCTCTCATGCCATAGCCAGAAGACGCTGATCAGCTGACAGACCACCAGAATGGCGCCGATGGTCAACAGCAGCCGGTGGCGCATGGTCCAGTTTTCGGTTGCAAACAGAGCCATGGTCTATTCCGTCTCGTTGTGGTTAGCCAGCATATAGCCGAAGCCCCTGACGGTGCGGATCCGCGATTTGCCAATCTTATCGCGCAGGTTGTGGATGTGCACTTCCAGGGTATTGGTCGCTGGCTCATTGTCCCAGCTGTAGATATCGTTGTAGAGGATCTCGCGATGTACCGGGCTGCCGGCTTTCATCATCAGTCGCGATAGCAGGGCATACTCCTTCGGCGTCAGATCCAGCGCCGTCTCACCGAGCCACACCTGGCGACGGGTGACGTTGAGGCGCAGGTCGCCGACGCTGATTTCGTTATCGCCCTGATTATTATGCCGACGGAGCAGGGCGCGAATGCGCGCGTTCAGCTCTTCCAGGGCAAAGGGTTTCACCAGATAGTCATCCGCGCCGGTGTCGAGACCGCTAATGCGATCCTCAAGGGTATCGCGGGCGGTGAGGATCAGCACCGGCTGGGTCATTTTCTCCCGTCGCATGCGGGCGAGAAAATGCAGGCCGTCTTCGTCCGGCAGGCCAAGATCGAGCACGATCAGGCTATAGTGATTGCTGGCCAGCGACAGCGCCGCTTCGTGCGCTGTGGAGACGCCGTCGCACACGTATCCTTCACTTTGCATCGCCAGGATTAACCCCTGCAACAGCAGCGCATCGTCTTCAATGACTAAGATTTTCATCAACCAGCCTCTCTACATGGCGTTAAAATATCATCTGCCGCCTGGTACTCGTGGGTGCTGACGCCGAGCAGGCCGAGCAGGGTGGAGAACAGATTATCCTGCGAGTAATTCTCTTTTTTCGCTCGCTGCTGCAGACACTGCGCGGAAATGCCGTAGCGTTGCTGGTAGTCGGCAGAGAGCCACATCACCATCGGCACGTGTTTCTGCGTATCCGGCGCGATAGAGTATGGCAGACCATGCAAATAGACCCCATCTTCCCCTAACGACTCGCCGTGGTCGGAAAGATACACCAGGCTGGTAGTGAATTTGTCCTGTTTCGCCTGCAGGAGTTTTATCGCTTTATCCACCACGTGGTCGACGTACAGGATGGTGTTGTCATACGTGTTGGTCAACTGCTCCCGGGTACAGCCCTGGATCTCATTGGTGTCGCAGGTTGGGGTGAATTTTTTGAATTCAGCCGGATAGCGATTGTAGTACGTCGGCCCATGGCTGCCGATGGTATGCAGCACAATAATGCCATCCTGTTGCAGGTTATCGATATAGCTGTCGAGATGATGGAACAGCACGTCATCGTAGCACTCGCCGTCGATGCACTGCCCGGTTAGCTTCAGATCGGTCACGTTCTGATGCGGTACCCGATCGCAGGCCCCCTTGCAGCCGCCATCGTTGTCGTTCCACAACACCTGAATGCCGGCGCGCTGCAGAATATCCAGCACCCCTTCCTGATGATGGGCCAGCTCTTCGTCATAGTGCGCGCGCGGCATGTTGGAGAACATGCACGGCACCGAGACCGCCGTGGCGGTTCCGCAGGAGGTGGTGTGCGGGAAGTAGATCACCCCGTCCTGTTGCATCAGCGGGTTGGTGTCGCGCGGATATCCGCCCAGCGAGAAGTTGTCCGCCCGGGAAGTTTCGCCCAGCACCACAATCGTCAGGTTCTTACGGGGACCGTTATGCATCACCGGTTTCTGTTTGGCATCTTCGCCAATCTTCACCAGCGGCAGGTTGTCCATGCGATGGTGCGCATACCAAGAGTTCACCGCCACAATGCTGTTGGAGGGGCTCAGGGATTTCACCAGCTCCTTGTTGTTGCGAAACAGCGAGGCATAGTCTTTATAAAAGAGGACGGCAATCAGGACGATCAGCAGCGCGGAGGCCACCATATTCACCAGGCGCCAGGCCACGCCGCGCCATAGCGTGGCCGGTTTACGAATTTTAACCCACCAGGCGACCAGCACCGCCAGCACCCCGGAGAGGCCAAGGACAACGATCATTTCGCCGGAGAGCAGGGCAAAGCTCTCCGCTGGGGTGGTGTCGAGGATGTTGGTGATCATGCTGCGGTCGATCACCACGCCGAAGCTCCAGATGAAGTACTGCGCCGATGCGCTGAGCAGAATAAAAAGGCTAATCACCAGCCGGTCAAGCTTGAGGAACGAGGCGAGGGTGGTGAGGATATTCATCACGCTGAATGCCACCAGCGGCATACTCAGAAACACCAGCGCGGTGTGCAGGTTGTTCACCGGCAGCAGCGTATACGCCTGGCGGTAGAAGGCGAGGTTAAGAAAAAGCCCGATATAGACCGCGAAAATAATCAGATAAGTCGTGCGGCTGACGACCGGCCGACGCAGAGGCAATAACGACATAGTACATACCCACAGGAAGAGATAAGGGTATAGTGCCAGCTCTGTTTTAAGACAACCTTAAGATTTTAAGGTGCGCCGAAAGCCGAGCCTTCGGCGCGCAGGATCAGCCCGGCAGCTGGAGCGCTTTCTCCAGCGCCCCGCGAAGCAGCGCCCGGTCATGGCGATAGGGCACGTCGCTGGCTTCCAGCGGCGTCTGGATCACCAGCCGGTCGTCGATGCCGCTGATATCGGCTTTTGGGCCGGCGATGACTGCATCCACCACCCGCTTGCCCACGTAGCGCTCCATAATCGCGATGCGCTCCGCCAGCGACAGCCTCGCGGCCGGGCTGTGCTCTTTGCCGAGGTTATCAATAAACACCATCGGCGCCGGAGTGCGGCGCAGCGCCTGGGCCATCTCGTCAAGCAGCAGGATCGGCAACAGGCTGGTATAGAAACTGCCCGGGCCGATGAGGATCAGATCGGCTTCGGCGATGGCCTCTACCGCCTCGCGGGTGGCCGGTACCGGCGGGGTGAGCATCAGCTCCTGCGGCACACCATCCAGCTGATCGATATTCACTTCACCGTATACTTCATGGCCTTCATGATCGAGCGCCATTAAATCCACCGGTTGTTCCGACATCGGAATAAGAAAAGCGTCCACTTTGAGCAGGTTTCTGATCAAATTGATCGCTTCTAACGGCCGCACGCTGAGGTGATCCAGCGCCTTTAACATCAGATTTCCCAGGTTATGGCCGGAAAGCTCGCCATTGCCGCTAAAACGGTACTCAAACATCGCCGACGCCACGCTCGGCTCGGCGATTAACTGATTGATGCAGTTGCGCATATCGCCCCAGGCAATGCCGCCTTCCGAGCGGCGGATCCGCCCGGTGGATCCCCCGTTGTCGGTGGTGGTCACAATGCCGGTCAGCCGTGAGCCCAGCGAGGAGAGGGAGGACATCACCCGACCCAGACCATGCCCGCCGCCGAGCGCCACCACCCGATCCAGGTCAGCGAATGTACGATTGCGCATAGAAATTCCTTATTTCACATAAACGGCCACACACTACCCGATCTACCCCTAAAAGACGATGGGAGGAGCCCGACAAACTGACCGATATCAAGGCAAAAAGATGATTTATGGCTATTCTGTAACGAAAATGCACGAAGGTAGCGATATATACAAGAATATATAGCGAAATCGCAAATGGCGAAACCGCCTGGAACGCGCTACTATCGGCATAACCTGTTAACACTCTAGCCTCTTCGCCTGTGTCAAAAGATATGGCGGTTTGGCCGCGACGCCGCCGGTTGTCGCCAGGGCGTGGGAAGAAATGACCGCGTCTCCCGTATTTGGAAAGGTGTATATGGCCTCACAGCTTACCGATGCATTCGCGCGTAAGTTTTATTACCTGCGTCTGTCGATTACCGATGTGTGCAATTTCCGTTGCACCTACTGCCTGCCGGATGGCTACAAGCCCGGCGCCGTCAATAACAACGGCTTTCTCAGCGTAGACGAAGTGCGCCGGGTTACGCGCGCTTTCTCCGCGCTGGGCACTGAAAAAGTTCGCCTCACCGGTGGGGAACCCTCCCTGCGCCGTGACTTCACCGAGATCATCGCCGCCGTGCGTGAAAACCCGGCGATCCGTCAGATTGCCGTCACCACCAACGGTTACCGCCTGGCGCGCGATGTCGAACGCTGGCGCGATGCCGGGCTGACGGCGATCAACGTCAGCGTCGATAGCCTCGACGCCCGCCAGTTCCATGCCATCACGGGCCAGGACAAATTCCACCAGGTGATGGACGGGATTGACGCCGCTTTCGCCGCGGGCTTTGACAAGGTGAAGGTGAATACCGTGCTGATGCGCGATGTTAACCATCACCAGCTTGATACCTTCCTCGCGTGGATCCAGCCGCGTCGAATTCAGCTGCGGTTTATTGAACTGATGGAAACCGGCGAGGGCAGCGACCTGTTCCGCCGTCACCATCTCTCCGGCATGGTGCTGCGCGACGAGCTGCTGCGCCGCGGCTGGATCCACCAGATCCGCCAGCGCAGCGATGGTCCGGCGCAGGTCTTTTGTCATCCGGACTACGCCGGCGAGATCGGCCTCATCATGCCGTACGAAAAAGACTTCTGCGCCACCTGCAACCGTCTGCGCGTCTCCTCCGTCGGCAAACTGCACCTGTGCCTGTTTGGCGAAGGCGGCGTCGACCTGCGCGACCTGATGGCCGATGATCGGCAGCAGGCTGCGCTGGAAGCGCGGATCGCCGAAGCCTTAACCCACAAAAAGCAGACCCATTTCCTGCATCAGGGCAACACCGGCATTACGCAGAACCTGTCCTATATTGGCGGATAATCGTATTCGAAAGGAGCATTCAAATGAGCCAGGCTAGCGCTGAGTTTATTCCGACCCGTATTGCTATTCTTACCGTTTCCAGTCGTCGCGGCGAAGAGGACGACACTTCCGGCCACTGGCTGCGTGAGGCGGCGCAGGAGGCGGGGCACCATGTCGTCGATAAGGCGATAGTCAAAGAGAACCGCTACGCCATCCGCGCCCAGGTATCGGCGTGGATCGCCAGCGATGAGGTGCAGGTGGTGCTGATCACCGGCGGGACCGGATTCACCGAAGGGGACCAGGCGCCGGAAGCGCTGCTGCCGCTGTTTGACCGTGAGGTGGAAGGTTTTGGCGAAGTGTTCCGCATGCTGTCGTTCGAAGAGATCGGCACCTCGACGCTGCAGTCCCGGGCGGTGGCCGGCGTCGCCAACCACACGCTGATCTTCGCCATGCCGGGCTCGACGAAAGCCTGCCGCACCGCGTGGGACAACATTATTGCCCCGCAGCTGGATGCCCGCACCCGTCCTTGTAATTTTATTCCTCACCTGAAGAAATAATTTATGTCACAACTGACCCATATTAACGCCGCGGGCGAAGCCCATATGGTGGATGTCTCCGGCAAAGCGGAAACGGTGCGCGAAGCGCGCGCTGAGGCTTATGTCGAGATGCAGGCGACGACCCTGGCGATGATTATCGATGGCAGCCACCATAAAGGCGACGTTTTCGCCACCGCGCGTATCGCCGGGATCCAGGCGGCCAAGCGCACCTGGGAGCTGATCCCGCTGTGCCATCCGCTGATGCTCAGCAAAGTGGAAGTCAATCTGCAGGCGCAGCCGGAACATAACCGGGTGCGCATCGAATCGCTCTGCCGCCTGACCGGCAAAACCGGCGTCGAGATGGAAGCCCTTACCGCCGCCTCGGTTGCCGCGCTGACCATTTACGATATGTGCAAGGCGGTGCAGAAGGATATGGTGATTGGCCCGGTGCGCCTGCTGGCGAAAAGCGGCGGCAAGTCCGGCGATTTTAAGGTGGACGAACGCCATGATTAAGGTTCTGTTTTTTGCCCAGGTGCGCGAGCTGGTGGGTACTGATTCGCTGACTCTCGACGCCAGCGAGCTGGCCACCGTTGAGGCTGTGCGTCAGCAGCTTGCCGCTCGCGGCGATCGCTGGGCGCTGGCCCTGGAGGAGGGCAAGCTGCTGGCGGCGGTTAACCAGACGCTGACCGCCTTTGACCATCCTGTCGCCAGCGGGGATGAAGTGGCGTTCTTCCCACCGGTCACCGGGGGCTGACATGACACAAACTCGTATCGTCGTTAGCCCGGCGCGCTTTAGCGTTGGCGAGGAGTATCTCTGGCTGGCCGAACGCGATGAAGACGGCGCGGTGGTTACCTTCACCGGTAAAGTGCGCAATCACAACCTCGGCGACAGCGTGAAAGCGCTGACTCTTGAGCACTATCCGGGGATGACCGAGAAATCGCTGGCGGAGATTGTCGACCAGGCGCGCGAGCGCTGGCCGCTGGGCCGGGTGACCATTATCCATCGCATCGGCGAAATGTGGCCGGGGGAAGAGATTGTGTTTGTCGGCGTCACCAGCGCCCACCGCGGCAGCGCCTTCGCCGCCGGCGAGTTTATGATGGACTACCTGAAAACCCGTGCGCCGTTCTGGAAACGCGAGGCGACGCCGGAGGGCGAGCGCTGGGTCGACGCCCGCGACAGCGATCGCCAGGCGGCAGAGCGCTGGTAGTGTGATACGCTTACAGAGTGAAACTTTGTTAATCAGGAGAGAGTCATGGACAGATATCCGCGTTCCGATTCAATAGTGCAGGGCCGCAGCGGCCTGCAGACTTATATGGCGCAGGTGTACGGCTGGATGACGGTTGGCCTGCTGCTGACGGCGTTTATCGCGTGGTTTGCGGCTAACACCCCGGCGGTGATGATGTTCGTCTTTTCGAGCAAAATCACCTTCTTCGGGCTGATCATCGCCCAGCTGGCGCTGGTGTTTGTGCTGTCGGGGATGGTACAGCGGCTGAGCGCCGGGATGGCGACCACCCTGTTTATGCTCTATTCGGCGCTCACCGGGCTGACGCTGTCGAGCATTTTTATCGCCTATACCTACTCCTCCATCGCCAGCACCTTTGTGGTCACTGGCGGGATGTTCGGGGCGATGAGCCTTTACGGCTACACCACTAAACGCGATCTGAGCGGCTTCGGCAGCATGCTGTTTATGGGGCTGATTGGCATCGTACTGGCGTCGCTGGTCAACCTGTGGCTGAAGAGCGAGGCGCTGATGTGGGCCGTGACCTACATTGGGGTGGTGCTGTTTGTCGGCTTGACCGCCTACGACACCCAGAAGCTGAAAAATATCGGCGAGCAGATTGATACCCGCGACAGCGCCACGCTGCGTAAATACTCGATCCTCGGCGCCTTAACGCTGTATCTGGATTTCATCAACCTGTTCCTGATGCTGCTGCGTATTATGGGCAATCGCCGCTAACCTCTTTATATCAAGGGGTTGCATCTCAGAACGCCCGGCAAGCGTAACGCCGCCGGGCAAGCATTGATTACCTTTCAGGCAACCCTGTTGCGCCGTTTTTTTGCCGGGTGGCGGCTGCGCCTGACCCGGCCTACGTTCTTACGACCTGTCGTTAATTTATTCACCATTGTTGCTGAAA
>NZ_JBEAJL010000030.1:0-18853 GCF_040065275.1 Klebsiella sp. JB_Kp042 | reverse complement strand
CGACTGGCCGCCCCCTGTGCGCTCCCTGCGCCATAAGGGACATAACGCAGAAGACGAACCGGGAGCGCAAACTACGCTGAAGCCACAGATAACATAAACAACCACACGGCAGTGCTTCCCCTCTCCAGGAAACAGTCCGGCTGGCGTTCAGGCCCGTGCAAGCGCAGCGCCGCCGGGCGAGACGCCAGGCGCAGTACCCGTGATGTTGCCGGGTGGCGGCTGCGCCTTACCCGGCCTACAAGTTCCTCTCACAGGCTCACACCCCGTAGGCCCGCGCAAGCGCAGCGCCGCCGGGCAACGACCGCCGGCACGAAGCCGCCTTTATGCCGGATGGCGGCTCACGCCTTATCCGGCCGACAACGACTGAACCCGCAGAAACATTTATCCGCTCCGCTATTCCAGCCGCCAGCTCAGTCTGTAGGCCCGCGCAAGCGCAGCGCCGCCGGGCAACGACCACCGGCACGAAGCCGCCTTTATGCCGGATAGCGGCTCACGCCTTGCCCAGCCGACAACGACTGAACCCGCAGAAGCATTTATCCGCTCCGCTATTCCAGCCGCCAGCTCAGCACCGGCCAGCCATATCCGGCACCGGCCGCCTGCAGCTGCGGACAGGGATTGACCAGCCGCACGCGATCCGCATGCAGGCACAGCGGCAGATCGTTAATGGAATCGGTGTAAAAAGTCACCTCGCCGTCATACTGCGGATGCGCCTCGCGCCACTGCGCCAGACGCGCCACCTTTCCCTGCTGATAGCTGGGGATCCCGGCAATCTCCCCGCTGTAGCCGCCGTCGACCATCGCCACGTCAATGCCCAGCGCCTGCTCAATCTCCAGCGCGGCGGCCACCGCCTGCACCAGCAGACTAACCGAGGCGGAGATAATCAGCATCGGCTCCCCCTCGGCCCGCAGACGACGAATCAGTTCCCACGCCTGCGGATAGACCCGGGGCAGGATCGCCTCGCGCACGCAGCGGGCCACCAGCGCGTCTACGTCCGATTTCGGTATTCCGGCCAGCGGCGCCTGGATCAGGGCCACATAATCGGCGATATTCATCTCTCCCCGGTCATAATCCGCCATCAGCCGCGCCTCGCGGGCAAGATACCCCTTCTGCGTCGCCAGCCCTTCGCGAACCATAAACTGGCTCCAGATCGTACTGCTATCGCCCTGTATCAGGGTGTTATCGAGATCGAAAATCGTCAGCGTGTTGCCCATGGTACCTTCCCTTACTGGTCAAAATAAGCTGCCGGGAGCATGCGTAAAAAAGATGACAGGAAAATGAACCGGACACCACCGCGCCCGGCTCGCCGTCAGCCGGCGCGGACCTTGCCGGTGCGGAACACCAGCACGATCCCGCCGACGATCGCCACCATACCGACCATCGCCGCCGCCGGCAGACGATTGCCCAGCAGCAGATAATCCAGCAGCGCCGTGATCGCTGGCACCAGATAAAAGAGGCTGGTGACATTGACGATATTCCCCGCGCTCAGCAGACGGTACAGCAGCAGCTGGGCGACCACCGAAATCAGCAGCCCGAGAAACAGCACCGGAATAATCAACCCGGCGTTAACGGTAAACCGGAAGCCGCTGACCGGGGCGATCAACAGGCACAGCCCCAGACTAACGGCATACTGCAGCGGCAGGACATCCGCCGGCGACTGGCGGCTGCGCTTTTGCCACAGCGCGCCAAAGGTCATCAGCAGCAGAGCCGCCAGCGCAAACAGGATCCCTGCCATCGCCATCGGCGACGCCGCCAGGCTGCGCCACACCAGCAACACCAGCCCCGCCAGGGCAATCAGCAGCCCCAGCAGCCGCCGCCCCTGCAGGCGGCGCTCCACCACGCAAAGCGTGAGGATGGGCTGGATCCCCATGATGGTGGCGATAAGCCCCGGCGTCACGCCGTTGGCCATCGCCTCGAAGTAACAGACCGAATAGCCGCCAATCAGCATCAGGCCGGTGGCCGCTGTCTGCAGGCGAGTGCCCGGCGCGGGCAGCCAGCGCCGACGGACGATGGCCAGCGGCGCCAGCGCGACCAGGGCAATCAGAAAACGAAAGACCAGCAGCGCCATCGGCGAGGCGTTGTCCAGTCCCCAGCGGGTAAAAATGGCCGCGCTGCCCCACAGCAGCACAAAGGTGGCCGTTGTCGCCTGCGAGGCGAGCAGAGAATAGCGAACGTGCATAGCATGCTCCCGAACGTCAAACACAAGGTATCAAGCGTCATACCGGCAGGTAAGCGCCTGGAAAGACGGCGTTAAGCGCCGAAAACAACCCGGTCTGGAGGGGGAGGCGGTGGGCAGAGCGTGGCGAAGCAATGATGAGGCGCAGACGTCATCCACCCAGCGTCGAAAGCGGCGCCGGGTAAAGTCTCGGTGGCGATGGCGTTATGCGTCATGGAATGCCTCGTGAGATGTTGATGACAGAATCCTGGCACAGGCTGTTGTGAAGTGACAACTGCCCTTTATGGCTGATCCATCCCATCGTTGTTTATTTTTAATCGTAAATAAACGTAAAGGCGGCATCAACTTATTTAGCCGTTCTTTTTAATCGGCTATAAAACAAAGCAGTCTGCTTGCTACTTCGAAAATAACGATATGAAGCCAAAACTGAAGCATGCTCTCTTGTTAATTCCTTTTTTGTTGTTGGCAGGATGCTCCTCCTCACCGAAACAGGCAAAACACACAAAATCTCATGCGGATATGACCATTGACGGCGGATCGGACGATCTGATCCCGGTGGTGGCGGCCCTGCATGACCAAATGCACACCTGGCAGGGAACCCCCTATGAATGGGGCGGGACTGAACAAAGCGGCGTCGACTGCTCGGGTTTCGTCTGGCGCACGCTGAAGGATCGCTTTAACCTGCCGATGGAGCGGATCACCACCCGCGAGCTGTTGCACATGGGCGTGCGGGTCAATAAGCGCGATTTACGTCCCGGCGATCTGGTTTTCTTCCGCACCCGGGCCGGTATGCACGTTGGCTTTTACGATACCGATCATAATTTCCTTCACGCCTCGAGCAGCCAGGGCGTGATGCGCTCTTCGCTGGACAACCCTTACTGGGAATCGGCGTTCTATCAGGCGCGTCGTCTGCCGAAGGAGTATAACGCGCAGATCACCATGAACAGCGACACCCTGCATCTGGCGAAGAACCGCCGCTAAAAAAAAGCCGCAGCCTGGGCTGCGGCGGGTGGTTCTGAAGTTGATCAGAACTGGTAGGTCATGCCCAGCGCGACGATGTCGTCATCGTTGATGCCGAGTTTGTTATCGCTTTTCAGCTGGTTGATTTTGTAATCCACGAAGGCGTTCATGTTTTTGTTGAAGTAGTAGGTCAGGCCCACGTCAATGTAGTTAACCAGATCTTCGCTCCCCACCCCTTCGATATCCTTCCCTTTCGACAGCACATAGCCGAGGGACGGACGCAGACCGAAGTCGAACTGATACTGCGCCACCGCTTCAAAGTTCTGCGCTTTGTTGGCAAAGCCGCCGCTGATCGGGGTCATCTTACGGGTTTCAGAGTACATGGTCGCCAGGTAGATGTTGTTGGCGTCATATTTCAGGCCGGTCGCCCAGGCTTCCGCTTTCGAACCCTGGCCGCGGGCCAGCAGGTTCTGATCGTTGGTACGGTCGGAGCTGGTGTAGGCCGCGCTGACGGCGAAGTCGCTGCCGCCGAAGTCATAGCTTAACGAGGTGCCAACGCCGTCGCCGTTCTGTTTCTTCGCTTCACGACCTTCGTTTTTACCCTGGTACTGCACGGTCATATCCAGGCCATCCACCAGACCGAAGAAGTCGGTGTTGCGGTAGGTCGCCAGACCGCTGGCGCGCTTGGTCATAAAGTTATCGGTCTGAGCAGAGGAATCGCCGCCGAATTCCGGGAACATATCGGTCCAGGCTTCCACGTCGTACAGGGCGCCAAGGTTACGACCATAATCGAAGGAGCCGTAGTTCTTCAGCTTCAGCCCGGCGAACGCCAGACGAGTCTTCTGGCTGGAGTCGCTCTCGGTTTTGTTACCGGAGAATTCAGATTCCCAACGGCCATAGCCGGTCAGGTCTTCGTTAATCTGCGTTTCGCCTTTAATACCGAAACGCACGTAGGTCTGATCGCCATCCTTGCTGTCATAGTCGCTGAAGTAATGCATGGCTTTGATCTTGCCGTACACATCCAGCTTGTTCGCGTTCTTATTATAAACTTCCGCTGCCTGCGTCGCCGTTGAAGCCACAAAGCCCATCATCATTAATGCCAGAGTACTCTTTTTCATTATTCAGTCCTGGTGATTTATTTATACGCGCTATTCAATTGCGGGCGCTCGCCCATCAAAAACAGGAGGTTTTTTAACGCCGGGAGATTAAATATTTATGACAAGGTGGAACTTTTTATAAAAAAGCGTATTTAAATGTATCTGACATATTTTTGTCATACTCCCTCTCCAGAATGCCCGATCCCGCGCAATAAAATGGCGCGCCCGCCGCCCCGGGTGTTGGCAAGCGGGCCGACTCCTGCTACAACATCAGCTCGATATCGATATTCCTTTTGAACGGCAGAGAATCATGAGTGAAAGCCAGACGCTGGTGGTAAAACTGGGCACCAGTGTTTTAACAGGCGGGTCCCGTCGCCTGAACCGCGCCCATATCGTCGAGCTCGTGCGCCAGTGCGCACAGCTGCACGCCATGGGACACCGTATTGTCATCGTGACCTCCGGGGCCATTGCCGCCGGGCGCGAGCACCTTGGTTACCCGGAACTGCCCGCCACCATCGCCTCCAAGCAGTTGCTGGCGGCGGTGGGACAAAGCCGTCTGATCCAGCTGTGGGAACAGCTGTTTTCTATCTATGGCATTCACGTTGGCCAGATGCTGCTGACCCGCGCCGACATGGAAGACAGAGAACGGTTCCTCAACGCCCGCGACACCCTGCGCGCCCTGCTGGATAACAGCATCGTCCCGGTCATTAACGAAAATGACGCCGTCGCCACCGCGGAAATCAAAGTGGGCGATAACGACAATCTCTCCGCGCTGGCCGCGATCCTCGCCGGGGCGGATAAGCTGCTGCTGTTAACCGACCAGCCTGGCCTGTTCACCGCCGACCCGCGCAGCAACCCGCAGGCGGAGCTGATTAAAGACGTCTACGGCATCGACGACGCGCTGCGCGCCATCGCCGGCGACAGCGTCTCCGGTCTCGGCACCGGCGGCATGGGCACCAAGCTGCAGGCCGCGGACGTCGCCTGCCGCGCGGGGATTGATACTATTATCGCCGCCGGCAACCGCCCGGACGTCATCGGCCACGCGATGGAAGGTCTGCCGGTAGGCACCTGCTTCCACGCGCAGGAGTCTCCGCTGGAGAACCGTAAGCGCTGGATCTTCGGCGCCCCGCCGGCCGGTGAACTCACTGTCGATGCGGGCGCGACCCAGGCGATCCTCGAACGAGGCAGCTCGCTGCTGCCAAAAGGCATCAAAATCGTCAGCGGCAACTTCTCCCGCGGCGAAGTGATCCGCATCCGCAATAGCGAAGGACGCGATATCGCGCACGGCGTCAGCCGCTACAACAGCGACGCGCTGCGCCTTATCGCCGGCCAGCACTCGCAGCAAATCGATGCCATTCTGGGCTACGAATACGGCCCGGTGGCCGTCCACCGCGATGATATGATCATCCGTTAAGGAGCTGAAAATGCTGGAACAAATGGGTATTGCCGCCAAAGCGGCCTCCTGGCAGCTGGCGTTACTCTCCAGCCGGGAAAAGAACCAGGTACTGGAAAAGATCGCCGATTATCTGGAAGCGCAGACCGACGATATTCTGCGCGCCAACGCGGAAGATTTAGCGGAAGCTCGCGCCAATGGTCTGAGTGAAGCGATGCTCGATCGCCTTGCGCTGACCCCGGCGCGTCTGAGCGGCATCGCCAGCGATGTGCGCCAGGTGTGCAATCTGGCCGACCCGGTCGGCCAGGTGATCGACGGCGGGCTGCTGGACAGCGGTCTGCGTATTGAACGTCGCCGCGTCCCGCTGGGGGTGATTGGCGTGATATATGAAGCGCGTCCCAACGTGACGGTCGACGTCGCCTCCCTGTGTCTGAAAACCGGCAACGCAGCGATCCTGCGCGGCGGGAAAGAGACCTGGCGCACCAACGCCGCCACGGTGAAGGTGATCCAGCAGGCGCTGCAGGAGTGCGGTCTGCCGGCCGCCGCGGTACAGGCTATCGAGAGCCCGGATCGCGCGCTGGTGGGGGAAATGCTGAAGATGGATAAATACATCGATATGCTGATCCCCCGCGGCGGCGCGGGCCTGCACAAGCTGTGCCGCGAGCAGTCAACGATCCCGGTGATCACCGGCGGGATTGGCGTGTGCCATATCTTCGTTGATGAAACCGCCGAGATCGCCCCTGCGCTGAAGATCATTGTCAACGCCAAGACCCAGCGGCCGAGCACCTGCAATACCGTGGAAACGCTGCTGGTACACCGCAACATCGCCGACACCTTCCTGCCGGCGTTAAGCAAGCAGATGGCCGAGAGCGGCGTCACCCTGCACGCCGCCCCCTCCGCCCTGCCCGCGCTGCAAAATGGCCCTGCAAAGGTCGAGCCGGTGAAAGCGGAGCAGTATGACGACGAGTATCTGTCGCTGGATCTGAACGTCAAAGTGGTGGCCGATATGGATGAGGCTATCGCCCATATCCGCGAGCATGGCACCCAGCACTCCGACGCCATCCTGACCCGGACCCTGCGTAACGCCAACCGCTTTATCAATGAAGTGGACTCTTCCGCGGTCTACGTGAACGCCTCCACGCGCTTCACCGACGGCGGCCAGTTCGGCCTCGGCGCGGAAGTGGCAGTTAGCACCCAGAAGCTGCACGCCCGCGGCCCGATGGGGCTGGAAGCGTTAACCACCTATAAGTGGATTGGTTTCGGCGACGATACCATTCGTGCGTAAATGAGAACGGGCGATGCAAAAATAGGCAGTTGATTCCACTGGCTATTGACGCATCGCCCGCTAAGTTCTAACCTTTTGCCTCGTGATTCACGCTCGTGAACACCTCTTGCAGGGCCGATATAGCTCAGTTGGTAGAGCAGCGCATTCGTAATGCGAAGGTCGTAGGTTCGACTCCTATTATCGGCACCATCTCAACTTCCCCAAACGTCCGTATTCATCCATAAAAACCATGATTTATAAAGATTTTACTGATTTTTAGTCCGTCATTGTCCGTAACCATCCAGTAGAATCCGATACTGAATGTGTATAGGATTGTGTATATGTTCCTGTTCGGTCTTGGATTCCTATACACATGCCTTTAAACGATATGCAGATTCGCCGCGCTAAGCCTGAAGCTAAAGCCTATACACTTGGAGATGGGCAAGGCTTGTCATTGCTTATAGAGCCTAATGGAAGCAAGAGCTGGCGGTTCCGCTATCGCTATGCCGGTAAGCCCAAAATGATCTCGCTTGGTGTGTATCCGACGATTACCCTTGCCGATGCTCGTTCTCGTCGCGACGATGCCCGAAAGCTGGTCGCGGAAGGAAAGAACCCGAGTGAAGTTCGAAAAGAGCAGAAGATTGCTTTGCAAACTGAATCCGAGAGCGCCTTCGAAAAGATAGCCAAAGAATGGCATCAGATGAAATCTTCCAAATGGTCGACGGGATATGCCTCAGACATTATGGAAGCATTTCAGAACGATATTTTCCCATACATTGGGGCAAGGCCTGTAGGAGAGATTAAACCGCTGGAACTGCTTAACGTGCTGCGTAAGATTGAGAAACGTGGCGCATTAGAGAAGATGCGCAAAGTGCGACAGCGTTGCTCGGAAGTTTTTCGCTATGCCATTGCTACGGGTAGAGCTGAGTTTAACCCTGCGGCAGATCTCTCCAGCGCCCTCGAAGTACATCAATCCAATCACTTCCCGTTTCTAAAAGCTGACGAGATACCAGGTTTTCTGTGTGCTTTAGAAGGTTATACCGGAAGTAGAATTGTCCAGATCGCTACGAAATTACTGATGATTACGGGCGTGAGAACCATAGAATTACGTGCGGCATTGTGGTCAGAATTTGATCTAGGTAACGCTATTTGGGAAATTCCTGCTGAAAGGATGAAAATGCGCAGGTCACATCTTGTGCCATTGTCGACTCAGGCGTTAGATTTACTCAATGAACTGAAGATCATGACAGGGAACTATCGTTATGTTTTTCCGGGGCGGAACGATCCGAACAAACCAATGAGTGAAGCAAGTATAAATCAGGTTATCAAAAGAATCGGCTATGCCGGGAGGCTCACTGGACATGGGTTTAGACACACAATGTCGACTATCCTACATGAGCACGGTTTCAACAGCACGTGGATTGAAATTCAGTTGGCCCATGTGGATAAAAATATGATTCGGGGTACCTACAATCATGCAGTATATTTATCAATGCGGAAAGATATGATGGCATGGTATTCCGATTATATATTCAACTCTTAGGGTTACATATTGCTTTCATAATATGTAATTCATTAATTTCATCACAGCAAGAGCATATATTAAGAGAAGATTATGAATAATTCAATTGAGGCAGCATTATTTGATCTGGACAATACATTGGTTAATACTAACTCATTGAAAGAATACAGGGAGAACTCTAAGGATAAAAGACTTACAATAGATGAATTGAATACAACAAAGTTGTATCCTAAAACAAAAACAGTTTTGGAGTCTTTCAAGGATTCAAATATTTTGATGGCAGTAGTAACAAACTCTCCTAAACAGTATGCATTAGATATACTTAATCATCATGGAATTAGTCATTACTTTAAAACAATAGTTACTTATAACGATGTTGGCCCCGGAGGGATAAAACCATCACCACAGGGCATAAACTTAGCATTAAGCAACTTGAATCTAACAAATAGAAATAACGTTTTATTTATTGGTGATGATGCCAAGGACATTAATGCATCCTATGCGGCGGGAGTGAAGCCTATTACCCCAGCTTGGGCATCTAAAGATTTTATAGGGCAAATGCCTGCTGCAATGATTAGTACTAGATGCCTCAGCGAGGAGGTTGATAATTTCAACCATATTGATTTGATTGCAGATAGATGTGCTAATTTTAATTCATTTGATATTGATAAGAAATGGCTTTTTTTCATTCCCATGGATAAAGATGGAAATATAGGGGCGATAAAGAAAAGCGAGATTAATTTCCTTTGCTTAGGACGTTACTTTAGTCAAAAAAACACACTCACTGCAAAAATCCATGAAAATCATACCCTTTCCAAAGAGATCTATAGAAAGGAGCTTGAGCCGAAATATGTCGCCCCTGAGTATTGGGTTGATCTTCTTTCTTATTTTGTAGATAAAACTCCCGCATACTTTTTTGAAGATAATTCAGTTTTTGATATTGTTACTGTCATACCTGCAAAGAAAGGTAAAAACAGACGATTAGAGAACCTTCTGAGTCGAATAAGTCGAAACTCTAAAAATAATCGCACTCAATATATTTCGGACTTATTCTATTTTTCAGAAGATGCTAAAAGTCTAAAAACCATGGGGAGAGATGAAAGGGCGAGTGAGATACAAAGCAACCTTCACTTCAACTCTAAATATGAAAATCGAATTCAATCATCAAAGATATTGATAATTGATGATGTAATAACCACAGGTTCGACTTTAAAAGGTGCTCAATCATTACTGGAAACGATGAATCCAGAAAGGGTATTGTCAATATCGTTAGCTAAAACGGTTAGTATTAGTGAGGACATGCATATTTGTGATAAATGTGGGAAATTAATGCGTGTTATGCGTAATAAAAAGTCTGGGCAACATTTTTTAGGTTGCACGGGTTTTTTTGATACTCCTCAATGTAAAAACACCAAAAGCATAGATTAAAAAAACAAAGCGCGTGTTTGCTTTATACTTTATAACAGGCGCTTTATTTATTATCTTGGATGATTTATAATGCATATAACTTTTTTTATTTCTAAGGGTGCTGAATGAAAACTGTATCTCCTGATACTGAAAAGCTTTTAGCGATTAAATATTTAAAAGGTATTGGTGAAAAAACAATATCATCTTTGCATGCAATTAAAGACTTCTCCGATCTTTCCGTTGATGAAATATTAAGGTTATATCTAAACAAGAAAGATGCTTATAGTGATTCAGATATACGTCAGGCTGTAGAATTGGCAAAACAGCAGAGCGATATAGCACATAAAAAAGGGCATTTCATAATATCATTTTTTGATGATACTTATCCTTTGAACTTAAAGAACGCCAATCATTCTGCACCTATACTTTTTTGTAGTGGTGATATAAGTTGCCTCAAGAATGATAATCTGACTGTAATTGGAACTAGGGAACCTACAGAGCATGGTATAGTAATTGCCAAGAGAGTTACGGAATGGTTTGTCAAAAAAGGCTGGGCGATAGTTAGTGGATTAGCCTTAGGGATTGATAGCATCGCGCACACCACCTGTATAGATAGTGGCGGTAAAACAATTGCAGTATTAGCTCATGGCCTTGAAAAAGTCTATCCTGCAAAAAACAAAGAACTAGCTAAAAGAATTGTAGATAATGGTGGTTTGTTAATATCTGAATACCCTTACAATTCATTTGTCGGAAAATCTAATTTCGTTGATCGAGATGCTATTCAAGCAGCAGTTTCGTCAGGAGTTGTATTGATTCAGACAGGGGTTTCTGGTGGTAGTTTACATGCATCAAGATCTTCACTTTTACTGAATCGTCCATTGATTGTTGTGGGCCAATCAAAAACAGACATTAAAAATCGTGAGCAAAAAGCTAGCGGTAATATAGCTTTATTAACCTCAAATTATGAGGACGTAAAAAAAATACTACGTCTTAATAGATATGATCAACATATGTTATGGCCACTTCATGACAGTAACCAGTATGAAATTATCAATACCAAGTTACTCGAATTGTTGAAAAGATTTAAAAACAACGATGACACAATTAATAAAAATATAGGATTAGACTTTTAAATCTGACAAGTTTTCGTATTTAGAGGTGTTTGATAAACTGACCACATTTTCTATCTCACCGAAACTGGTACGCAATGTCCTCCCTGCCACGCCTGCCCGTTTCGTGGGGAAAATTTAATGCTCATGTTTTAACACGGTCAGGCTGTACTCGAACCAATGCGTCGGGAGAACTCATTTACCAAGTAGTATGTAAGCGGCACCATGACCAATAACATTAACAACCAAATGACCGAATTCGCTCCTCCTCCGGGCGGCCTTTTCCTGCACTCATCCTGACCGTCTCAGAGGCTCACCACGCTCTCGAACATCGCCGCACCATCCACCAACACTCCCGCGAACCCACGCGGCGCAGCGATGCGCTCAGGCCGCGAAATTAAATATCATTAAATAAATACTTTACCGCTGGCGCGCAGTGCTTTCCCCGCCTCGCCTGCCCGCTTCGTGGGTCGGTTTTCATGCAGGTGCATGGACAGTCTCAGGCCGCGCCGGGACAGGGCAGCGAAGGGAGTGACGGGACGGGAAAGCGCATGCAAAACCATGCACCCTGTGGATGCATGGCTTAATTCGGGAAAAATAGCGGTATTTTCGGGGATTTTTGCGGGACTACCTGCCGGCCAGTTCCGTGCGCCGGCGGGCATAAATCAGGCTCTGTGCGGGGGTGTATTTTTCCTGATTATCCACCCGCGAAGCCGCGTCAGGCCTGAATCCGATGGCCGTTAAAATATCACTGTCTTCTGCCGCATAATTAATTTCTTCACCGGTACTCAGCCACACGGACAGGGCTTCCCTCAGGTAATGCGCCGAACGGTCGAGCGCATGGCCGGTCAGGAGTGCGGGCTGCTGGCTGAGTCCCATCAGTTCCGGGGCAAGCGTGGCGGCCAGCTCTGTCCCGTGCGCCTGCATAAAGTCATTCAGCCGGTTGCGGATACTGATGCGCTGTACCGATTCATGGGAGCGGATATAGCGCCCGGCGGCCTGATTTATCTCCCATTTTTTGACATCGATAATGTCGCGCAGTGTCTGCATTCTGCCCGGTATACGCTCATCCCCGGCCAGCACCTGTTCCTGATATTCCTGCTCGGCGGCCGCCAGTTCGGCTTTACGGTTCAGCCAGGCGGTTTCGTTCTTCTGACAGGCTTCAAAGGCCTGCTGCAGCGTAAGGGTGGTCATGGTCAGTTCTCCCCTGATTAATGGCGGTATGGCGAGCTGTAGCAGTCCTGCACTTTACGGGGTGCCGGGGGTGTGACCGGCTCCGCGACAGGCGGCGTTTTCTCCGCCGGAGGCCGGATAACCTCGTCGATGGCTTCGATGGTGCGAAACGTCGCCGAGCACTCAATATTGGTGCACTGGTGATAGCGCTGTTTGACGTTCTCCGACAGATAGCGGGAGGTGCGGGCATGCGCCGACTTTTTGCAGAACGGACAGTGCATCATGGCAGCAGCCCCCGCGCTTTCAGGTCAGTCTCGCGCTGACGGATTTTCTCCTGCCAGACTTTACGCTCGCCGGGTGTGCTGGCGGCGTCGTGGTCCATGTGCGGAAGCGCGACGGCCGGGAAGCCGGTCAGGGAGAGCACCGGCTCATCCGCTGGCGTGACGGAGAAGGCGCTCACTTTCCCGGTCAGGAAGGTCACCACCTGATGCATGACCTCTTTCTCCGGCTCGGTGTACCCCTGATGGCCAATGGTGTTGGCCAGCGGATTTTCCATCACCTCTGCTTTCAGCACCATCGCCCGGACCAGTGGCCCGAGGGTGTCATTCAGCGCGCGGTTAAGCTCTTCCTCAGCGTATTTACTCAGCACAGCATGATGCGCCTGGCGGAATGCTCGCGCGGTGCTGTTGCAGGTGGCTTTCAGCTGGTCACGTTCAAAGGCCAGCACTTCGGTCAGGTTGTGGCATTCCTGCGCCAGCTCCCGGCGGGCCACTCGCTCGATATGGCCGCTTTTCAGCTCATCGGTCAGCATGGCACCCCCGGCACGGAAAGCGGCGCGCCATGTGCGGGTGTCGCTGCCGTTGTCCTGCTCCAGCGCCGCTTTCTGCTCCTCCGCGCGGGTAATGGCCGTCAGGGTGTCCTCCATCCGGCGGGCCTGTTCAAGATGGGCTTCTCGGGCTGCGGCCAGTCGCTCCAGCGCCGGTTTCAGGTAATCAGGGATAAAGGGGGTGTCGGTCATGGCAGGTTTCCTCGTGATTTCAACATGAGGTGATTCTGCCGGGGCACACACAACAACACGACCTGTTGCGGTTGTGGCAGTTCTGGCACAAACAAGACGTCAAAACCCGGCTTGCCAGAGAAAGGTCTCAGGAAAAGCATACTCACCGTTTATTTTTTTACATATAACTGTTCACTACTGTTCACTTTAAATAAAAGAATAAGTAATACAGTAAGTTAAGTGGTGAACAGTTGAGGTCAGAAGTGTTCACCGACTGTTCACTACTGTTCACCTTTCTGTTTTGACGAAACTTTGCTTGCTTAGTCTTTTTTGCGATTAAAAAATAAATATATATAAATAAAAGTAATCATCGGTTTGCCATCAATTGCCAACGATTGCCAACAGTTGCCAGTGTTTTCCACTTTCAAAAAATCAATATGTTGTGTGGTCGGACACAACAAAAAGACTTGTTGCCCTCAGGGAAAATATTCACAAAATAGAGAGCTACCCGAGGCCGGACGGACACGACCGGCACTGTATGGACTTTATGAGGTAGCCCGATGCACACCGCTTTTTCTTCCCCGTCTTCTGCCCCTGCCGCGCCGCTGATGCCGGTTTCTGATACCGTTCCGGAGCGCTTTATCCGCCTGCCCGAAGTGATGCATCTGTGCGGTCTGTCCCGCTCCACGATTTACGACCTCATCAGCCGGGAGGCTTTCCCGAAACAAATCTCGCTTGGGGGAAAAAACGTGGCGTGGGCGCAGTCGGAAATCACCGGGTGGATGGCCGACCGTATCGCCGAACGCAACCGGGGCTATGACGCATGATGATGCCCGTTCCGCAAAAAGCCCCCTTTTTCTGGCTTGCTTCCTTTCGCCGTTTCCAGGTATAGTTTTCTCGCTGTCGCAAAATCGGCAGCCGGGCGTAGGAACCCGAGTTACTTATTGGCGACAACAGACGCGCCATGCGTCTTTTTTTACGTCGTTGCTCAGGCACACCCATTTTTCGGGCTGTGGTGCTTATTCCATAGCCCCTGTCAGATAATGGTGGTCCGGGCGGGGCAGCCTTCGGGCTGGCCGGTTTCCAATAAGGCCGGTATTCCTACCCCCGTTCGGGTCACCACCCATGAGCGTAGGAACTCCGGTGGTGGCAATTACCGCTACTTATTGGAGGTTGCCCCTATGGCTACGACCCTCACCCCGTCACACCCGCAGTTTGTCTTTGTGTTTGCCGCCGTCCGTCGCGCAGACCGTCAGCCCCGTATCTGCATGCTCCGCGCTGTCGCCGGGGATGAACACACCGCACGCCTTTCCCTCGTCCGCGATTACGTCCTCTCGTTTGCCGGTCGTCTGCCGGTGGCGGAGGTGCGCGCATGAGACACTCCACGATTACTGCCCGTGACCTCGAATGCCTTGAGCATATGCGCAATGTCGGCCAGCTCGTCAGCGACCTGATGCAGGTGCAGGACTGTACCTCCCTGCGTCGTGACCCGACTCAGCAGTTACAGCTCACCTCCGTGATTTACCTGATGACCGCCCAGCTCAACGGCGTGGTCGAACGCTGCAACCACCGCTGGTTCACCGGGGAGGGCAATGTATGAAAACGCCTCTGCCGCCCGTATTGCGTGCCGCCCTGTATCGCCGCGCTGTCGCCTGCGCCTGGCTGACCCTGTGCGAACGTCAGCACCGCTATCCCCACCTCACCCTCGACGCGCTGGAAAGCGCCATCGCCGCCGAGCTGGAGGGCTTCTACCTGCGCCAGCACGGCGAGGAAAAAGGCCGTCTGATTGCCTGTGCGCTGCTGGAAGATTTGATGCAGGCCGGGCCGCTGAAAGCCGCCCCGTCGCTGTCCTTCCTCGGGCTCGCCGTGATGGATGAGCTCTGCGCCCGCCATATCACATCGCCTGTACTGCACTGAGGGAGAGAAAAACCATGAAAATGAACGTAACGGACACGGTAAAACAGGCGTGCGGCCACTGGCCGCGCATTCTCCCGGCGCTGGGCATGAAAGTGATAAAAAACCGGCCTCAGGCGTGCCCGATTTGTGGCGGTGATGCCCGTAGCGACCGCTTTCGCTTTGATGACCAGGAAGGGCGCGGCACATGGTACTGCAACCGGTGCGGCGCCGGTGACGGCCTGAAACTGGTTGAGAAGGTGTTCGGCATATCGGCACCTGAGGCCGCCCGGAAGGTGAACGCCGTCACCGGCCACCTGCCGCCGGTAGCCCCGGAGGTGATTGCAGCCACAGACGCCGGAACGGAGGTCGACCGCAAAGCAGCGGCCGCGCTGGCCGTCAGACTGCTGGAGAAAACCCGCCCGGCCACCGGCAACGCCTACCTGACCCGCAAGGGCTTTGCCGGTCGTGAGTGTCTGACGCTGACCACGTCGCACAAAACCGGGGGCGTGGCCTACCGCGCCGGTGATGTGGTGGTGCCGCTGTATGACGGGACCGGCGCGCTGGTTAACCTCCAGTTCATTAACGCTGAGGGGCTCAAGCGCACCCTGAAGGGCGGGCAGGTCAAAGGGGCATGCCACACCTTCGAAGGGCAGAAACAGGCGGGAAAACGCCTCTGGATAGCGGAGGGCTATGCGACGGCCCTTACCGTGCATCACCTGACCGGGGAAACCATCATGGTGGCGCTGTCGTCCGTGAACCTTCTTTCTCTGGCGAGCCTGGCCCGTCAGAAACACCCGGCCTGTCAGATTATCCTCGCCGCTGACCGTGACCTGAACGGCACCGGCCAGAACAAAGCCACCGCAGCCGCTCAGGCCTGTGAGGGCATTGTCGCCCTGCCGCCGGTATTTGGTGACTGGAATGATGCGATGATGCTGAAAGGTGAGGACGCCACGCGGAAAGCCATTTATGCCGCCATCCGGCCAGCGGCACAAAGCCCCTTCGACACCATGAGCGAGGCGGAATTTACCGCCATGAGCGCCAGCGATAAGGCAATGCGAGTGCATGATCATTACGGCGAAGCGCTGGCCGTGGATGCCAACGGCCAGCTCCTGTCCCGCTATGAAAACGGCATCTGGAAGGTAATTCCGCCGTCTGACTTTGCCCGCGATGTGGCCGGGCTGTTTCAGCGCCTGCGCGCCCCGTTCTCATCGGGGAGAATTGCGTCGGTGGTGGAAACCCTGAAACTGATTATTCCCCAGCAGGAGGCACCGGCACGCCGTCTGATTGGTTTTCGCAACGGGGTGCTCGATACCCAAAGCGGGATATTCAGCCCGCACAGCAAATCGTACTGGCTGCGCACCCTGTGTGACGTGGATTTTACCCCGCCGGTGGAAGGGGAAACGCTGGAAACCCACGCGCCGAACTTCTGGCGCTGGCTCGACCGGGCGGCCAGCCACAACCCGACAAAACGTAACGTGATTCTGGCTGCGCTGTTTATGGTGCTGGCGAACCGCTACGACTGGCAGCTCTTTCTCGAAGTGACCGGCCCCGGCGGCAGCGGGAAAAGTATCCTCGCCGAAATCGCCACGATGCTGGCCGGAGAGGATAACGCCACGTCGGCGGATATCGACACGCCGGAAGACCCGCGCAAGCGCGCCTCCCTGATTGGTTTCTCGCTCATTCGTCTGCCTGACCAGGAGAAATGGAGCGGTGACGGTGCCGGACTCAAGGCCATTACCGGTGGCGATGCGGTCTCCGTTGACCCGAAATACCAGAACCCGTACTCGACGCATATTCCGGCGGTGATTCTGGCCGTGAACAACAACCCGATGCGCTTCACCGACCGCAGCGGCGGCGTGTCACGTCGCCGGGTGATTATCCACTTCCCGGAGCAGATAGCCCCGGAGGAGCGCGACCCGCAGCTCAGGGATAAAATCGCCCGCGAGCTGGCCGTGATTGTGCGCCAGTTAATGCAGCAGTTCAGCGACCCGATGAGTGCCCGCGCGCTGCTCCAGTCGCAGCAGAACTCCGATGAGGCGCTCAGCATCAAACGCGACGCTGACCCGACCTTTGATTTTTGCGGCTATCTGGAGGCACTGCCGGAGCCGGACGGGATGTATATGGGGAACGCCAACATTATCCCGCGCCAGCCGCGCCTGTATCTGTATCACGCCTATCTGGTGTATATGGAGGCCCACGGCTACAGGAATGCACTCAGCCTGACCATGTTTGGCAAGGGGCTCTCAGCCATGCTGAAAGAGTACGGTCTGAATTACGATAAACGCCGCACAAATCAGGGCATGCAGACCAACCTCGCCCTCAGGGAGGAAAGCAACGCCGACTGGCTGCCGAAGTGTGACGAACCCACAGCAACATAACCCACCCGGACCGGCAATGCCGGTCTTTTTTATGTCTAAATCGGCAAAGTGAGAAACGGAGGATCGCCATCTAGTAATTGCTATCAATTGATCAAGTGATTAATATTATTTTGATTCTTGTTGAGGGGGATTGAGAACGTGGATTACTTTTATATTGTCACACGTGTATTTGACAAAATTAATAGTTAACGAATCAATTTCTTTATGGGAAATGTTTATTAAATTACTTGATAGTAACCCTATTCGAATCGATTACGAGAAGCTCAATGATTAAGGAGAGCAATGATGAATAATGGTGATGACAGAATCAACCAAGAGTGGATAGCACTGAACGCAATAAGAGGCATGGTAAAAATCGCTTCAAAAGGTAGCATGAGTAAATCTACATATGACAATGCGTTAGATTTAGGAGGAGTTCTTTATCCTGAGCTACTCGGTCCTGACAATAGCCTTTTAAGACGGGAGCGTGAGAGTGATACAACTAAGGAATATCGTCAAAAAGCTGAACTCAGGTCTATAAAAAATGAGCTTCCTATTACTGCGCTGGAACTTGTTTTGACGGACATTGAAGATTACGAATCACTCATATCAATAGCTAAAAAAAATAGAGGTGATAAACAAAAAACCGATCAACTCAAGAGGAGGTTGGCTCAGCTTTTAAAAGCAAAATCTGAACTGGAGATAAAATCCCACTCTGAAAATCAACTAATTTTTAGAGATGCTTATAATGCCGAAAGAAATCTCCCTGAATTATCTAAAGGACATGCTTATAAAGACTTTGAATTACCCGATGGTAATTATCTAAGGCTTCGCGTGCTACATCCAGATAGACCTGAGCATATTACTGGCGCAGATATAATATATGAGAGGCATAATGAGAAGTCGGGGAAGATAAGTGTGGTCATTGTTCAGTACAAAATATGGGAGGATAAAAAGTTATACATATCAGATAGTAGAATGAGAGAGCAAATAGATAAAATGAGAAAATTTACGTGTGGAAATAATATTTGTTCTGTTCAAGAAGGAGATAATACTTATAGATTCCCTTGTTGCGCAGGATTCTTGAGACCAACTGACAAGTTGCAACATGCAGATCAAAAATTCATTTCCACAGGCGAACACCTACCTATCTGTAGAATAAATGACTGCAAATCAAAAGGAAAGCAAGGTGGTGAATTACTTGAATATGATAAAGTAAAAGAAGTGTCTCTTTCCGCTGAGCTATTTGAAGAACTATTTAATAGAGGAAAGGTCGGCTCTAGAGAACTATCACGTGATGAGTTGGAAGTATTGTATAAGAATGCTTCTGTTATCGATGCACATGACACAGTCGTCATCTACGCACAGGAATTTTAAATGTCGACTCAAATGTATGCAGGTACATTTTTCTATTTACATGAAAAAAATTGAGAACAGTACTTATATCTATGTAAGCGTACAGCGAGAACCGTATTGACGGGGATGTGTTATTCAGTTGGCAGTGT
>NZ_JBEAJL010000029.1:0-18893 GCF_040065275.1 Klebsiella sp. JB_Kp042 | reverse complement strand
TAATCAGCGAGTCAGCTTGGGAAGAAATGACCTGCTTATTCGCACCTTCCCTAGGCAAACAAAATCATCACATGCCGACTAAGCGGAACGATATGCTCTTCTTTCATCTTCATCCCACGGTATGAGTAACGCACGCCTTTAATTTCTTCTCGCTTTGCAGGTACACGCCAAAGGGATTTATCGAAGTCAAACTCGTCCCAACGCGCGAAACGTAATTCACTGGAACGCACAAAAGTTAGTAAGGAAAGCTCGACAGCGGTCCATGTCATCACACGGCCACGATAAGCAGCAAGACGAGCAAGAAACTCAGGGAACCGGCTTGAGGGTAAAGCGGGGTAATGTCGCGCTTTGGATGTCGATAACGCACCGGCCATGTCATTTGCTGGATAAGAGTCGATGTAATCGTTCTGTACGGCATACCGCATAATGGCTGTGACGCGCTGTTGCAGGCACTGAGCGACGTCGTGTTTACCACTGGCATCAACTTTTTTAATCGGGGCTAACAGGTGGCTGGTTTTGAGCTGGCGAATGTCGGACGAACCGATATGGGGGAAAATATAAAGCTCAAGATAGCGCTGAACGCGCGATCGATGGTCTTCACTCCATCGCTTGTTACTGGCATGCCATTCACGAGCAATGGTTTCGAAAGTATATGCCCCCGAATTCTCGGCCTGAGCTTCTTTCTGTTCGGCTTTTGGGTCGATGCCTTGCACTAACAGCTTTTTTGCTTCATCGCGCTTTGCTCTTGCATGAGCAAGCGTCACAGTCGGCCAAACACCAAAAGCTAGACGATCCTCTTTTTTATCAGAGGGGCGTCGGTATTTCATGCTCCAGTATTTAGAACTCTTGGCCGAAACCTCGAGATACACCCACCGCCATCGGCCATTTTGTAGTTTTTGTCTTTTGGTTTTGCGGTCTCGACCTGTCTGGCGTTGAGCTTTACTTGGGACACATTTCTAATCGAAGTTAAAATGCCCCCAATGGCATCCGGATTTCAACGGACAACCTCGGACCACTCAGGACGTAAAAATCGCTGCAATCATTGATTTTTAAGGGATAATTAGACTTACTCAGAAGGTCTTGGAATAATACTTGGTGCCGAAGGCCGGACTCGAACCGGCACGTATTTCTACGGTTGATTTTGAATCAACTGCGTCTACCGATTTCGCCACTTCGGCACTGAAGGGGATGCGGAAACGTTCTGGATTATACCTGTCGGCGGCGGTCATGCAAGCGACAGCGTGTCGTCATTGCGCTAAGTGTTGAAAAAAACAGCGCTATCCTGCGCGGCGTCACCTTTTGCTGCCGTTCCATAGCGCGACGGCCGCCAGCAACCCTCCTCTCACCCTCCCGCAAACCCAACCCCACCAGCCAGCCGTTCCCCCTTCCCGCTCAATAACCCCCCAACCCCACTCAAACTTATCTCAACTTGTTCTCACCACGCTCTCACCCGCATCCCCATCACAATCCCTCTCTCCCCAAACAAATCCCCGCTATCCACTCCCCAACTATTCTCCCAACCCCTCCCACCATCATTCCCATATATTCCAGAAAGTTTTAGCCAATGCCTTTTTGTTATTCATCCGTTCCGCAGCCAAATATTAATTTCATCAATATTTTTATAACTTTACATTAATGAAAAGTTTTCTTTTTGCCGTTTATTCCAGGATTTTCCTCAGGCGTGAAGGGTTCCAGTAAACACTATTTTTACTAGTCGCTGTACGAGTCTTGATGGACATATTCACTCGATGAATTAACTCAGGAGAATACTTGTGACGACGTTAAAACCCTTGCTGGCCCGCAACCGCAGCTGGGCGCTGCAGAAGTGTCAGCATGACCCGGACTATTTCGAAAAATGGGTCGACGGGCAGCGGCCCCACTCGCTGTGGATCGGCTGCTCAGACAGCCGCGTTCCCGCCGAGGTGCTCACCGGCAGCCAGCCCGGCGAGCTCTTTGTACACCGCAATATCGCCAACATGCTCGATCCCGCCGACGACAACGTCATGAGCGTCCTGCAGTATGCCCTGCACTACCTTGAGGTGGAGCGGGTGGTGCTCTGCGGCCACTACGGCTGCGGCGGCGTGCAGGCGGCGCTCTCTCTGCCCACCCTGCCGCTGGCGCAGGAATCCTCGGCGCTGGCTCGCCGCATCGGCCAGCTGCGCCACACCCTGCATCACGAAATTGCGCAGATCGCCGATGGATGTGGTGTTGCGGCCTCCTCCGGCGCCAGCGCCGGCACCGACGCGGAGCGCACTCGTCATGCGCTGGACGCCCTGGTGGAAGCCAACGTTCGCGCCCAGTTCGCCCGTCTGCTGGAGAGTGAGCCGGTGCAGACGGTGCTCGCCAGCGGGCGGCCGCTCAGCCTGCACGGCTGCGTCTACGATCTGGCTTCCGGCCATTTAACCACCCTCGTCGAACACCTCTCACCGCAGGAGCACGCCCCATGAACACACTTCGTCAGGACTCTCTCGCCGGCATCGTCGTCTTCCTTGTCGCCCTGCCGCTGTGCCTCGGCATCGCCCAGGCCAGCGGCTTACCACCCTTCGTTGGCCTGCTGACCGGCATCATCGGCGGCCTGGTCGTCACCGCCCTCAGCCCCTCCCGCTTCGCCGTCAGCGGCCCCGCCGCCGGACTGGTCACCATCGTCGTCGCCGCCATCGAATCCCTGGGTTCCTTCTCCGTCTTCCTGATGGCGCTGGTGCTGGCCGGCGTGCTGCAGCTGCTGTTCGGCATTCTGCGGGCCGGGCGTTTTATCTCGCTGGTTCCCGCCAGCGTCATCAAAGGCATGCTGGCGGCGATCGGCATCCTGCTGATTATGCAGCAGATCCCCGTCGCGCTCGGTACGACGGAAGAGACCGGGCTTGCCGATGTGGTTCAGGGCAATGCCGCTTTCTCCGTCACTGCGATTGCCGTCGCCGCGGGCGGCCTGCTGGTGCTCTGGCTCTGGGGCTCGCCGCTTATCCGCCGGGTGAAGAGCCTGCGCTGGATCCCCGGGCCGCTGATCGCCGTCCTGCTCGGCTGCGTGACCACCCTGCTGCTGACCCATTTTGCGCCGCAGCAGCTGGCCGCCCTGCCGCGGATTACCCTGCCGGCGTTCGGCAGCCTCGGCGACCTGCTGGGCGAGCTGGAATCTCCGGCGTGGAGCGCGTGGCGCAATCCGTCGGTGTGGGTGGTGGCGGTGACCCTGGCGCTGGTCGCCAGCCTCGAAACCCTGCTCAGCCAGGAGGCGCTGAAAAAGCTGCGCCCGCAAAATCCGCCCCCTTCGCCGAACCGCGAAATGGTCGCCCAGGGCGTCGGCAACCTGCTCTCCGGCGTGCTGGGGGCGATGCCGATCACCGCGGTGATCGTCCGCAGCTCGGTGAACGTCAGCAACGGCGCGCAGAGCAAACTGTCGATCTTTATCCACGGCGTGCTGCTGTTGATCTGCGGCCTGTGGTTCAGCGGCCTGCTGACCCTGATCCCGCTCGCCAGCCTCGCCGCCGTGCTGCTCTATACCGGCTATAAGCTGGCAACGCCGCGGCTGTTCATCGAGCAGTTCCGCCAGGGGGCGGCGCAGTACGTCCCGTTCCTCGCCACCATCGGCGGGATTATCGCCTTCGGCATGCTGGCGGGGATCGGGATTGGTCTTGCCACCCAGATGGCGTTCAGCCTCTGGCGCAGCCATCGCCACTCGCTGCAGCTGGCGCGCTACGATGACCACTACGTGCTGCGCATCCAGCAGAATCTGACCTTTATGCACAATCCGCATCTGCTGGCCCTGCTGGCGAAAATTCCGGAAAAGAGCGTGGTGATCGTCGAGCACGACAGCGTCGGCTACCTCGACCCGGACGTGCAGGCGGTGCTGGATGATTTTGCCGAGAACGCCCCGCAGCGCGGCATCCGCCTTAATCAGTGGCCGCTGGCCAGCCGCTGACCTTAACGGGCGGCTGGTCCGCCCGCTTCGCTACCCCTCCGATTGCCAAGCGCCGGGGAATACCATGCTCTACACTTTCTGGGTTATCACGCCAACCCCAAGGAAATGAACATGAGCATCATTAAAAGCTACGCCGCCAAAGAAGCGGGCGCCGATCTGTCGCTGTGGGAATACGATGCCGGCGAGCTGCAGCCGGAAGATGTCGAAGTTGAGGTGGAATACTGCGGGATCTGCCATTCGGATCTGTCGATGATCGACAACGAATGGGGGATGTCGAGCTACCCGCTGGTGGCCGGTCACGAGGTGATTGGCCGGGTGGCGGCGCTGGGCAGCGCGGCGCAGGATAAAGGGCTGAAGATTGGCCAGAAAGTCGGCATCGGCTGGACGGCGCGCAGCTGCGGCCATTGCGACGCCTGCATCAGCGGCAACCAGATCAACTGCCTGGAAGGCTCGGTGCCGACCATTCTCAACCGCGGCGGCTTCGCCAATAAGCTGCGCGCCGACTGGCAGTGGGTGATCCCCCTGCCGGAGAGCATCGATCTGGCGTCCGCCGGCCCGATGCTGTGCGGCGGCATCACCGTCTTTAAACCGCTGCTGACCCACCACGTCACCGCCACCAGCCGCGTCGGGGTGATCGGCATCGGCGGCCTCGGCCATATCGCCATTAAGCTGCTGCGGGCGATGGGCGCGGAAGTGACCGCCTTCAGCTCCAACCCGGCCAAAGAGCAGGAAGTGCGGGCGATGGGCGCCGATCGCGTGGTCAACAGCCGCGATCCCGAAGCCTTAAAGGCGCTGGCCGGCCAGTTCGACCTGATTATCAACACCGTCGCCGTCGACCTCGACTGGCAGCCGTACTTTGAAGCGCTGGCGTACGGCGGCAACTTCCACACCGTCGGCGCGGTAATGAAGCCGTTCCCGGTGCCGGCCTTTACCCTTATCGGCGGCGACCGCAGCATCTCCGGCTCGGCGACCGGTAACCCGTCCGAACTGCGCACGCTGATGAAGTTTGCCGGGCGCAGCAAAGTGGCCCCGACCACCGAGCTGTTCCCGATGTCGCAGATTAACGAAGCGCTGAAGCACGTTCGCGAAGGCAAAGCCCGCTACCGCGCGGTGCTGAAAGCCGACTTCTGATGGTTCTCTCCCGCCGGGCGGCCCGCTCGCCCGGCGTTTTTCCCGTCGCTTCATCAAACCGTCATCTCCCCGCCATGCCTCTGTAGTCATTGCTTCCCACAATCCGGGCTTCGATAAATGGCTGAATGAGATGCGCGTCACCATGAGAAAGACCTGGCTTCCCTGGCTGATCCTGTCGCCTTCCCTGCTGTTTTTACTGCTGTTTACCTGGTTCCCGCTGGGGCGTTCGGTGTATGACAGCCTGTTTGATACCCGCATGGCCAGCGACGGCGCGCAGTACGTCGGGCTGGATAATTTCGCCCGCCTGTTTGCCGATAACGTCTTCTGGCAGTCGCTGGGCAATAACCTGCTCTATATCCTGCTGACGGTGGTGCCCGGGGTGACCCTCGCCCTGCTGCTGGCGGTCGCCCTGAGCGAGAACCATCGCGTCAACCGCTGGCTGCGCACCGCCTTCTTCTTCCCCATGATTATCCCGATGGTCAGCGCCGCCGCGCTGTGGCTGTTTATCTTTATGCCCGGCCTCGGCCTGCTCGACCACTATCTGGCGAAGCTGTTCGGGCCGATGAACAACAACTGGCTGGGGCGCAGCAACAGCGCGCTGCTGGCCCTGGCGCTGATCGGCGTGTGGAAGTTCGCTGGCTACTACATGCTGTTTTTCCTCGCCGGGCTGCAGAGCATTCCGGCCTCGACGCGGGAAGCGGCGCTGATGGAGGGGGCTACCCGCACGCAGGTCTTTTTTAAGGTCACGCTACCGCTGCTGCGCCCGACGCTGAGCTTTGTGATCACCACCGCGCTGATCTACTCCATCACCCAGATCGACCACGTGGCGGTGATGACCCGCGGCGGGCCGGACAACGCCACCACCGTGCTGCTCTATTACATCCAGAATCTCGCCTGGGATACCCATGACCTCGGTAAAGCCTCCGCCGCCACCTTCCTGACCCTGGCCGGGCTGTTCGCCTTCTCGCTGATTAACCTGAAACTGCTGGAGAAAGGAGCCCACTATGAGCGCTGAAATCTCGCCGCTGCTGGTCCGCTCGCCCACCGCTACGCGTCCACTGTGGCTGCGCCTGCGCCGCTCGTCGCCCTTTACGCTCACAGTATTAATGTGCTGCCTGGCGCTGCTGTGGGTCAGCCCGTTTATCTGGATGCTGGCCACCTCGTTCAGCGCTACCACCTTCGGCGACGATATGGCCTCACTGCTGCCCCGCCTGCCGCTAACCCTCGATAACTTCCGAGACGCCTGGAACAGCGCCGACTGGCTGAGCCTGTATGCCAATACCCTTATCTTCACCTTCGGCACCTTCTTCGTGCAGCTGTTGACCATCACCACCGCCGGCTACGTCTTCGCCTGTCACGAGTTTCGCGGCAAGCAGACGCTGTTTCTTCTGTTCCTGGTGCAGCTGATGATCATGCCGGTAGTGATGATGGTGCCGAACATGCTGACCCTGAAAACCTTCGGCCTGCTCAACACCCTCACCGGGGTGATGATGCCCTACTTCACCTCGGCGTTCGGCGTGTTCCTGATGCGTCAGGCGTTCCTCGCCATTCCGAAAGAGCTGGAGGAGGCGGCGCTGATGGAGGGCTGCCGCTGGTGGCAGGTGCTGTTCCGCGTGCTGCTGCCGATGTCCTGGCCGTCGGTGCTGGCCTTCGCCACCGTCAGCATTACCTACCACTGGAACGAGTACCTGTGGCCGCTGATGATGCTCAACGATCCCGATAAGCAGGTGCTGACCGTCGGGCTGGTCTCCTTCGCCATGGGCGCCGAATCCGGCGGCCAGTGGGGCACCATCGGCGCCGGAACGCTGATGGTCTGCCTGCCGCTGATGCTGGCGTTCATCCTTTTTCAGAAACAGTTCCTGCGGAGCTTCGGCTTCTCCGGGATCAAATAAGGAGTCATTCATGCTGTTAGCGCACATTTCCGATACCCATTTCCGCAGCCGCGGCGAAAAGCTGTACGGCTTTATCGACGTCAATGCCGCCAACGCCGACGTAGTCTCCCAGCTTAACGCGCTGCGCGAGCGTCCGGACGCGGTGGTGGTGAGCGGGGATATCGTCAACTGCGGCCGCCCGGCGGAGTATCAGGTGGCCCGCCAGATCCTCGGCAGCCTGAACTATCCGCTGTATCTGATCCCCGGCAACCACGACGACAAAGCCCATTTTCTGGAGCATCTTCACCCGCTGTGCCCGCAGCTGGGCAACGATGCGCAAAATATGCGCTATGCGGTGGATGACTTCGCCACCCGCCTGCTGTTTATCGACTCCAGTCGCGCTGGCACGTCAAAAGGCTGGCTGACCGACGAGACCATCGGCTGGCTGGAAGCCCAGCTGTTCGAGGGCGGCGACAAACCGGCAACGGTGTTTATGCACCACCCGCCGCTGCCGCTGGGCAATGCGCAGATGGACCCGATCGCCTGCGAAAACGGCCACCGTCTGCTGGCGCTGGTGGAGCGTTTCCCGTCGCTGACGCGCATCTTCTGCGGCCATAATCACAGCCTGACCATGACCCAGTATCGCCAGGCGCTGATCTCCACGATCCCCGGCACCGTCCATCAGGTGCCGTACTGCCACGAAGATACCCGGCCCTATTACGACCTCTCCCCGGCCTCGTGCCTGATGCACCGCCAGGTCGGCGAGCAGTGGGTGAGCTACCAGCACTCTCTGGCCCACTACGCCGGGCCGTGGCTGTACGACGAAAACATCAGTTGCCCAACGGAAGAGCGCTAACCGCCATGCTCAGTCTGCAAAACATCAGTAAACGTTTCGACGGCAAGCCGGCGCTCAGCGCCCTGTCGCTGGATATTCACGAAGGCGAATTCGTGGTACTGGTCGGCCCGTCGGGCTGCGGAAAAAGCACCCTGCTGCGCCTGCTCGCCGGCCTGGAGCCGGTCAGCGAAGGCCAAATCTGGCTGCATGATGAGAACATCACCGCCACCACTCCGCGCGAGCGCAACTTCGCGATGATCTTCCAGAACTATGCCCTGTTTCCGCATCTGTCGGTGCGCGACAACATCACCTTCGGCATGAAGGTGCGCAAGGAAGAGAAAAGCAGCTGGCAGCCGCGGGTGGACAACGTGGCGCAGATGCTGCAGCTGGAGGCGCTGCTCGACCGCAAACCGGCGAAGCTCTCCGGCGGCCAGCGCCAGCGGGTGGCGATGGCCCGGGCGATTGTGCGTAATCCGCGGCTGTTCCTGATGGACGAGCCGCTCTCCAACCTCGACGCCCGTCTGCGCAGCGAAGTGCGCGACAGCATTATGGCCCTCCACCAGCAGCTGAAAACCAGCACCATCTATGTGACCCACGACCAGACCGAGGCGATGTCGATGGCCGACCGCATCGTGGTGATGAACGGCGGCCATGTGCAGCAGGTCGGGCGCCCGGAGTATCTGTACGCCAACCCGGCCAACCTGTTCGTCGCCGGATTTATCGGTTCGCCGGCGATGAACCTGCTGTCGCTGCCCTGCGCCAACGGTGAAGTACTGTTGGGAGAACAGCGCCATCCGCTGCCGCCGCGCCACCGGGATCAGACTCGCGTCTGGCTGGGCGTTCGCCCGGAACATATTACCGACCGCGTGGAGGAGGGCCATCTGCGCCTGCCGGCCACCGTTCTGCAACGAGAACTGATGGGGGCCGACTACCTGCTCCACGTCAGCACCCCGATCGGCACCCTGCGCTTTAGCCGCCGCCACCGCGGCACGGTGCCGGAGAAAGGCGAGTCGCTACCGATCGGCTTTTCGCCTGCCGATGTGCATCTTTTTCATGCTGAGACCCAGCATAATTTACTGATGGAGACAGATCATGTTTAAACCTCTTACGGTAGTCGCGGTTGGCCTCAGTCTTGCCCTGAGCGGCGCGGCGCTGGCGAAAGAGAAAATAGACTTCATGTTCCCGGCGCCGGTGGACGGCAAGCTGACCATGGAGATGACCCGCGTCATTAAGCAATTCAACGACTCGCAGCAGGATGTCGAAGTGCGCGGGATCTTCACCGGCAACTACGACACCACCAAGATCAAAGCCGAATCGGCGCAGAAGGCCGGCCAGCCGCCGGCGCTGGTGATCATGTCCGCCAACTTCACCACCGATCTGGCGCTGAAGGATGAGATCCTGCCGATGGATGAGCTGTTTAAATATGGCGATCAAAAGGCCGGCGATTTTCTGCAAAAGGAATTCTGGCCCGCGATGCATAAGAACGCCCAGGTGATGGGCACCACCTATGCGATCCCGTTCCATAACTCGACGCCGATCCTCTACTACAACAAGACGATGTTCGATCGGTCCGGGATCAAACAGCCGCCGCAGACCTGGGCCGAGCTGCTGGCCGATGCCAAAAAGCTGACCGACGAGAGCACAGGCCAGTGGGGGATCATGCTGCCGTCGACCAACGACGACTACGGCGGCTGGATCTTCTCGGCGCTGGTGCGCGCCAACGGCGGGAAATACTTTAACGAAGACTATCCGGGCGAGGTCTATTACAACTCGCCGACCGCCATCGGCGCCCTGCGCTTCTGGCAGGATCTGATCTACAAGGACAAGGTGATGCCGTCCGGGGTGCTGAACTCGAAGCAGATCAGCGCCGCGTTCTTCTCCGGCAAGCTCGGGATGGCGATGCTCAGCACCGGCGCGCTGGGCTTTATGCGCGAGAACAGCAAAGACTTTGAGCTTGGGGTGGCGATGCTGCCGGCCAAAGAGCAGCGCGCGGTGCCGATCGGCGGCGCCAGCCTGGTGAGCTTTAAAGGCATCAACGAGGCGCAGAAGAAAGCGGCGTATCAGTTCCTGACCTATCTGGTGAGCCCCGACGTGAACGGCGCGTGGAGCCGCTTTACCGGCTACTTCTCGCCGCGCAAGGCGTCATACGATACGCCGGAGATGAAGGCCTATCTGCAGCAGGATCCGCGGGCGGCGATCGCGCTTGAGCAGCTGAAGTACGCCCATCCGTGGTACTCCACCTGGGAGACCGTGGCGGTGCGTAAGGCGATGGAGAACCAGCTGGCGGCGGTGGTTAACGATGCCAAAGTGACGCCGGAAGCGGCGGTTCAGGCGGCGCAGAAGGAAGCCGACGCGCTGATGAAACCTTATGTGGATAAAACCGCGCTGGCGGAAGTGAAGTGACGCGTTACCCGTCATTGTCCCCCTCACCCCGGCCCTCTCCCTGAGGGAAAGGGAACTGTCCGGGGCCGGGGTTAAGATCCAGTCAGGCGGTTTGCAAGCGGGAACAGGGATTGAGAAAGGAAAAAAAGCAGGCCATACCCGGTATGGCCTGAAAATGTCACAACGATTAGATCCCTGCCGTTTCGCGGATATATTTGCGCGCTTTTACGGCGTATTCGAAAGGATTGGCCAGGGCAGGATCCTGCTCGGCTTCCACCACCATCCAGCCTTTATAGCCAAAGTCGTCCAGCAGCTTGAACACCGGACGGAAATCGATCACCCCGTCGCCCGGGACGGTGAAGGTGCCTTTTTTCACGCCGTCGAGGAACGACAGGCCGTCGCGGCGCACCTGGTCGATCACCGGCGGACGGACGTCCTTCAGGTGGACGTGGTTGATGCGCGGCAGATACTTTTTGAGGATCGCCAGCATCGGCGCTTCGCCGCCTTCAGAGTACCAGGCGTGGCCGGTGTCGAACAGCAGGAAGACGCGCTCGTCCACCAGCGACATAAACTTGTCGATTTCCGCAGTGGTCTGGATGCCGGTGCCCATGTGGTGGTGCAGACAGACCTGCATCCCCTTCTCCGCCGCCAGGCGACCAAGGGTGTTGTAGCCTTCCGCCACCCGCTGCCACTCTTCGTCGCTGAAGCACGGCTTCGCATCGCCGAGAATCGGCTTATCCAGCCCCTGGATGCTGCCGCTCTGCTCGGAGCAGCCAATCACTCTCGCGCCCATCGCATGGAGGAAGTTCATGTGATTGACGAATTCATCAATGGTTTTTTCCCGCTGGCCGTTAGCGAAAAAGGTGCTGAACCAGGCGTTGCAGATCTGAATGCCGCGGATGTCCAGCATCGGCTTGAGAACCGCCGGATCGCGCGGATATTTGCTGCCGACTTCGCTGCCGGTAAAGCCGGCCAGCGCCATTTCGCTGACGATCTGCTGGAAAGTGTTTTCGCTGCCGAGCTCCGGCATATCATCGTTAGTCCAGCCGATCGGGGCGATAGCCAGTTTGACGTTATCTTTGTTCATAGTAGGGCTCCTGCCGCTGCGCCTTAGCGGCGCAGCAATTCACGTTCAATGAGTTCACGGGTTTCCACTGCCTGGTATTTCATTTTTTCCGGGTAGCCAAACAGCGAGGTGGCGACAATCGGCTCCCCGCCGACCTTGAAGGTCTGCTCGGCGAATTTCATTTCGCGCAGGGTGCGGAACAGCGCGTCGAAATCCACATCCCCTTCCCCGACGCCTACGTGCTGGTGCACCACGGCATCCACGCCCGGCGGGTTAACGATATAGCGGCAATGTTTCGTATGATTGCGGGTATCGGCAATCAAGACATGGGAGAGATCGCTCCCGGCATAGCGCAGCATGCTCGCCACGTCGCCGACGCCTTTGTCGTAGAAAAAGGTGTGCGGCACGCTGTAGACGTACTTCACGTTATCGCTGCGGAACGACTTCACGATATCGACGGTTTCATTGTTCTCTTCGCAGAAATCCCGGGGATGCGCCTGGATCTCCACGCGGATGCCTTCCCGCTCAAAAATCGGCAACAGCTCTTCCATCGAGCGATAGAACATTTCATCGCAGATCTCAGGCTGATTCGGATCGCCGGAGAACTCGGTGTTGATCACCTGAACGCCCATCTCCACCGCAATTTCCACCAGCCGTTTCCAGTTTTTCACCGCCGCCTGGCGGCGCAGTTCGTCCGGGCCGGACCAGCGGTAGACGCAGATAAACGACGACAGCTCAAGGCCGGTATCGCGCAGCGCCTGCTTGTACTCGGCCATGATCTCCCGGCTGGCGCGCGGGTGCTTGTAGAACGGGTTAATCTGCGGGTGCGGCGACTGTTCAATGTACTTGTAGCCCCACTCCGCTACCTGATGGACCATGCGGGTGATCCCGAGGTCCTTAATCACATCCACATCAAAGGCAATTTTCATCGTCGTTACCTGTGCAAAGAAGTTCCGTCGGCAAAGCGTGCTTAACGTTTGTAGAATGCCGGGCACTCAGGCAGCGTCACCTCAACCGGCTCGCTGGTTCCCTGCGCTTTAATGCAGGCGTCCGCCGCTACCGACGCCGCGTAGCCGTCCCAGGCCGACGGGCCGTGCAGCTGACCGGCTTTGACGTCGTTGATAAAGGCCTGCAGCTCAACATCGTAGGCTTTGATAAAGCGGTCTTTCCAGTCGGTCAGAATGGCGGTCGACAGGCTGGCGGACTTGCGCATCTGGACGGCAGACGGCTCCGGCAGACGGGCAATCCCGGTCTCGCCGACCACTTCGCACTGGATGTCATACCCGTACTGGCAGTTCACGAACACCTCGACGTCGATCAGGGTGCCTTTTTTGGTTTCAAAGGAGACGATCTGCGGATCTTTCAGGCGCGCATGGGTGTGCGAGGTGGAGCGCGGGAAGCGCACCTGCACGGAACGGTAGTCATCGTTCAGCAGCCAGCGCAGCACGTCCAGCTCGTGGATCAGGGTGTTGGTGATCGCCATATCGGTGGTGTAGTTCTCGCCAACCGCCTGGTTGCGGTGGGCGCAGCGCAGCATCAGCGGCGCGCCGATATCGCCATCGTCGATCACTTTTTTCAGCGCCAGATAGCCTTCGTCGTATGGGCGCATAAAGCCAACCTGCACCAGGCGACGGCCGGCCTTCATTTCAGCATCGACGATACGGCGGCAGCCTTCCGCAGACATCGCCAGCGGTTTTTCGCAGAACACCGGCTTACCGGCGGCGATGGCGGCCAGGGTGTACTCTTCGTGGGTCGGGTCCCAGGAGGTGACCAGGATGGCATCGACATCGCTGGCGTTAATCACGTCGTGGCCGTCGGCGTAGACTTCCGCCTGCACGCCCGGCAGCGCGACCGCCGCACGGGCGTTGTCGGCATTGATATCAGACACCGCCACAACGGTGGCGCCCTGCAGAACCTGGGTGCAGCGACGGATGTGTTCTTTACCGATAGCGCCAGCGCCGATGACACCTAATTTGAGCGACATAATGGTTTTCTCCGTAAGTCTGTAGGATTCAGGGTGGATGTTCGTTTTAGTAATCACGCGCCTGGGCGCGCTTTTCATTAATCATTTGCGCAACTTTGCGGATCCGCTCTGAGAGCGCCGTCTGGGCGACCCCGACGTTCCACCAGCTGCCGTATTTGTGCACCATGGTCTTCGGCAGCACTTTAATATCAATCAGGGTGCTGACCGTTTCGCGACGGGCGGCGTCCAGCGCGTGGCGCAGTTCGTCCAGGGTGGTGACGCGCCAGGTTTTGCAGCCGTAGCCGGCGGCGATGGTGGCGAAGTCCACCGGCACCAGACCGCCCTGCAGCTGGCCGGTTTCCGGCTGGCGGTAGCGGAACTCGGTGCCGAAGCTGTCCATCCCGTGCTCCATCTGCAGGTTGTTGATGCAGCCGTTGGCCATGTTGTCGAACAGCACGACGTTGATCTTCGCCCGCTCCTGCAGGGAGGTGACCAGCTCAGAGTGGAGCATCATGAACGAGCCATCGCCGACCAGGGAGTAGACTTCGCTCTGCGGCTGCGCCAGCTTCACCCCCAGCGCCGCGTTGACTTCGTATCCCATGCAGGAGTAGCCGTACTCCACGTGATAGGTGTTTTCCGCGCGGTTGCGCCAGACGCGCTGCAGATCGCCGGGCAGGCTGCCCGCCGCCGCGACGATCACCGCCTCGGCCGGCAGCGTTTCATTCAGTACCCCGAGGACGCTGCTCTGGGTCAGGGTGGAGTCGGTGATCTGGCGGAACTCGCGATATACCGATTCGCGATCGAGATGATCGTCGATCTCCGGCACAAAGGATTTCTCCTGCCACACCGCCTGGTACACGCGCTGGGTCTCTTTTAACTGACGGCTCTGCACGCTCTCGATCTGCGCGCCCCAGCCGGCCTGCCAGCCGCTGTCCGCCAGCGCCGCGTCGAGAGCGGTCATCGCCTCCCGGGCGTCCGCCAGCATGGCAATGCCGTCCAGCTTCCAGGCGTCGAAGTTGCTGACGTTAATATTCAGGAAACGCACCTCCGGGTGCTGGAAAATCCATTTCGAGGCGGTGGTAAAATCGCTGAAACGGGTGCCGACGCCGATCACCAGGTCGGCCTCTTTCGCCAGCAGGTTCGCCGCCAGACAGCCCGTCTCGCCGACGCCGCCGACGTTCAGGGGGTGAGAAGAGACCACCGTCCCCTTCCCGGCCTGGGTTTCGGCAAAAGGCACTCCGTAGCGCTCGGCGAAACGGGACAGCGCTTCGCCCGCGCCGGAGTATTTCACCCCGCCGCCGCAGACGATCAGCGGTTTACGGCTGGCTTTGATGGCTGCCACGGCGTCCGCCAGCTGCGCGGCGCTGGCCGGACGGCGATCGAGACGGTGTACGCGACGCGCAAAGAAGGATTCCGGGTAGTCCCAGGCTTCGCCCTGCACATCCTGCGGCAGGCACAGCGTCACTGCGCCGGTTTCCGCCGGGTCGGTCAGGACGCGCATGGCGTTGATGCAGGCGCTCATCAGCTGTTCCGGGCGGGTAATGCGGTCCCAGTATTTGCTGACCGCGCGGAAGGCGTCATTGGTGCTGATGCTGAGATCGTAGCTCTGTTCAATCTGCTGGAGCACCGGGTCCGGCTGGCGGGTGGCGAAGACATCGCCCGGCAGCAGCAGCAGCGGAATGCGGTTGGCGCTGGCGGTGCCGGCGGCGGTGATCATGTTGGCCGCCCCCGGGCCGATGGAGGAGGTGCAGGCGATAATCTGCCGGCGCAGGGCCTGGCGGGCAAAACCGGTGGCCGCGTGGGCCATCCCCTGCTCGTTGCGCCCCTGATAGACGCGCATGTCGCCGCTATCCTGCTCCAGCGCCTGCCCCAGCCCCAGGACGTTGCCATGGCCGAAAATCGCAAAAATGCCTTTCACGAACTTCAGCTCTTCGCCATCCACTTCCAGGTACTGGTTATCGAGGAACTTCACCAGCGCCTGCGCCGTTGTCAGTCTCAGTTTGCCCATGTTGCACAATCCTTATTGTTCAGTATTTGTGTGTGGCGTCGCGCCGATGCCGCCGGGGCCGTCGTTCACGTCACTGGAATACCTGTGGATTATAGGCAAACATTTTTTTCATTAAATACAAATACAGAAGAAATATTTCATTTTGCGAGAAGGATCAAACTCTCTACCCATTTCATACGTTTCACTTACATTCCTGACACGTTTTCGGGCCCTTTTTGGCGGCGCCAGACGGCAATATCCCCTTAAAAATCATAGGTAAATGGCTGTCGTTTGGCGTTTCATTTTTCTCCGGGTCGACAGAGGGGGCGATCCGCGCTAACGCGAGGCTCAGTGCGGCAGAGTGGTAGATCCCTCACACTTTTGGTTTTTTAATTTCGAACGAGTTTGCAAATGAAATATTTATTTCTCAAACTAAGGGTAACCAATAACCCTCAGGCTGTTCACGGAGTCGACGTCGGGATCCCGACCCTTCCAGGCAGCAGACACCAAAAAGGAAATCCTAGCTATGAATGCAGCAGTAAAGCGGCTCGACGTCATCTGTATAGGTCGGGTGGCCGTCGACCTCTATGCCCAGCAGATCGGTTCGCGGCTAGAAGACGTTGCCAGTTTCTCGAAATATCTGGGCGGCTCCTCCGGCAACGTGGCCTTTGGCACCGCGATTCAGGGGCTGAAATCGGCCATGCTGGCGCGCGTTGGCGATGAACACAACGGCCGTTTCCTGCGTGAAACGCTCAACCGCGCCGGGGTGGATACCGAGTATCTGATTACCGACAAATCCCGTCTGACCGCGCTGGTGATGCTGGGGATCAAGGATCAGGAGACCTTCCCTCTGATTTTCTACCGCGATAACTGCGCCGATATGGCCTTAACGCCTGACGACATCAGCGAGGAGTATATTGCCTCCTCCCGGGCGCTGGCGGTGACCGGCACCCACCTGTCGCACGCCAACACCCGCGCCGCGGTGCTGAAGGCGCTGGAGTACGCTCGCCGTCACGGCCTGCGTACCGCGCTGGATATCGATTACCGTCCGGTGCTGTGGGGGCTCACCTCGCTCGGCGATGGCGAAACCCGTTTCATTGAGTCCGGGCCGGTCACCAGCCAGCTGCAGGAAGTGCTGCATCTGTTCGATTTGGTGGTGGGAACCGAAGAAGAGTTTCATATTGCCGGGGGCAGCACCGATACCCTGACCGCGTTGAAAAATGTGCGCCATGCCACCAAAGCCACCCTCGTCTGCAAGCGCGGCCCGATGGGCTGCGTGGTGCTGGAAGGCGACATCCCGGACAGCTGGGACCAGGTGCCGCTGCAGCAGGGCGTGCGCGTGGAGGTGCTCAACGTGCTGGGCGCCGGGGATGCCTTTATGTCGGGCCTGCTGCGCGGCTGGCTTAACGACGAGGGCTGGGAGCAGGCTTGCCGTTACGCCAACGCCTGCGGGGCGCTGGTGGTCTCCCGCCACGGCTGCGCGCCGGCGATGCCGACCAAAGTCGAACTCGATGACTACCTGCAGCGCGCCGAATCGGTGCCGCGCCCGGACGTCGACGAGCGCCTCAACCATCTGCACCGGGTGACCAGCCGCCGCCAGCAGTGGCCGGAGCTGTGCATTTTCGCCTTCGACCATCGCAAACAGCTGGCCGACCTGGCGCGGGAGACCGGGCGCGATGAAGCCTGCATTCCGCAGCTCAAGCTGCTGTTGTTGGCCGCGGCCGAAGCGGCGGCGCAGGAGGCGGGTCTTGACCAGCGCAGCGGTATTCTGGCCGACGGCACCTACGGCCAGCGTGCGCTGAACGCCATTACCGGCAAGGGCTGGTGGATCGGGCGCCCTATCGAACTGCCCAGCTCGCGCCCGCTGCGTCTGGAGCATGGCAACATCGGCTCGCAGCTGATCGACTGGCCGCTGGAGCATGTCGTCAAATGTCTGGTCTTCTATCACCCGGACGACCCGGCGGCGCTGCGTGAAGAGCAGGACGCTCTGCTGCTCGAGGTGTGGCAGGCCTGTAACAAATCAGGCCACGAGCTGCTGCTGGAGGTGATCCTCCCGGAAAATGGCCCGGACAAAGACGAGCGCCATTACCACACCATGCTGGAGCACTTCTATCAGCTGGGGATCAAGCCGGACTGGTGGAAGCTGCCGCCGCTCTCCAGCGCCAGCTGGCAGCAGATCACCGCCCTTATCGAGCGCGAAGATCCGTGGAGCCGCGGGATCCTGATCCTCGGTCTCGATGCGCCTTCCGATAAACTGCGCGCCGGTTTCGCCGAAGCGGCCGCACATCCGATGATCAAAGGTTTCGCCGTCGGGCGCACCATCTTTGGCCAGCCGTCGCGGCGCTGGATGCAGGGCGAGCTCAGCGATGAGGCGCTGATAGAGGAAGTGAAACGCAACTACCTGACGCTCATTGGCTACTGGCGCGAAGCCCGCCGCTGATCCCCCAACGCCCGTCTCCGTCACCTTGCGGAGCGGGCGTTTTTCTGTTTCTTCGTGAAATGAATCGCGTATTTCGTCGCAATAAATGAAAAATTCGCTTCATTTGGTACACTGGAAGCCATATTCCTTCCATTTTCTCAGAGCGCACTCTATGGCCAATAACCCAACACAGCTGACCATCCTGCAGGATGAAATCAGGCGTCGCTACGATACATTAAGCAAACGTCTGAAACAGGTCGCCCGCTATATCCTTGATAACAGCAATAGCGTGGCTTTCGATACCGTGGCCTCCATTGCGCAACAGGCGGATGTTCCCCCTTCCACGTTGATTCGTTTTGCCAACGCCTTCGGCTTCAGCGGCTTTAACGAAATGAAACAGATGTTCAAGCAGCATTTGATGGAAGAGACCGCCAACTATACCGAGCGCGCCCGTCTGTTCCGCCAGACCACCAGCGATGAGTCCAGCCCGCCGGAAACGCCGACGGAAATCCTCAATATGTTCACGATGGTGAACAACCAGGCGCTGCAGCAGCTGGCGATGCAGACCTCCAGCGATGAGCTGGAGCGCGCAGTGGCCCTGCTGGGCGAGGCGGAAAATATCTACGTCATTGGCCTGCGCCGGTCGTTCAGCGTCGCCTCCTATCTGACCTATGCGCTACGCCACCTCGATCGCAAAGCCTTTCTGATCGACGGCCTCGGCGGCATGTTCACCGAACAGCTGAGTCTGGTCGGCCCGAAAGACGTGGTGGTGGCGGTGAGCTTCTCGCCGTACGCCCGGGAAGTGGTCGAGCTGGTGGAGCTGGGCGCGCAGCGCAAAGCGCGGCAGATCGCCATTACCGACAGCCAGGTCAGCCCGCTGGCGGCCTTCAGCGATGTCTGCTTTGTGGTGCGGGAAGCGCAGGTGGATGGCTTCCGCTCGCAGGTTGCTTCCCTGTGCCTGGCCCAGACGCTGGCGGTTTCGCTGGCGCTGAACAGCAGTCAGGAGTCCGAGGCCAAGCAAAAGGCGTGAGATAGGCCGCCTGGCGTCGGTTGCGCGGCGGCGCGGGATAAGCCGGCGGGGGACCCCGTAGGCCGGATAAGCGTAGCGCCATCCGGCACAAGACGGGTATGGCGCCAGAGGTGTCCTGCCCGGCGGCGCTGCGCTTGCCGGGCGTGTGATATATGCGCCTGCGGGTCGCCGTAGACACTGTTTTCGGTTTGCAACTTTCCCGGCCAGACAAAGCGTTTATCACGTGTAACTTCAGTGAAATTTGCGCTCCCGGTTAATCGTCTGCGTTATGCCTGGCATGGCGCAGGGAGCGCACA
>NZ_JBEAJL010000028.1:0-18993 GCF_040065275.1 Klebsiella sp. JB_Kp042 | reverse complement strand
TGAGGAGGCCTGCGGGATACCCCCCGTAGGCCCGGCAAGCGCAGCGCCGCCGGGCAGCTGGCCCAGGTTCCCTCAGTTCACCGTCAGGCGCAGGGCAAGATCCTGCGGGTAGGGGTCAAAATAGTTCTGCGCCTGCAGGTAGCGATCCGGATACTCGGCCAGATAGTGCTTAAGCAGCGTCAGCGGCGCGAGGATCGGCAGCAGCCCGGCGCGATAGTTGAGGATCACCTCCCGCAGCTCGCCGCGCTGGCGGCTGTTCAGCTGGTCGCGGAAATAACCCTGAATATGCATCAGCACGTTGGTGTGGTTTTTCCGCGAGGCGGGCCGCTTGAGGATCGCCATCAGCTTCTCGCGGTAGACCTCGAAGAAAGCCTCCAGATCCTCCCATTCATGCAGCGAGGCGACGAACGGGCCGATCTCGCGGTAGCCCGCCTGGTGGTGAGCCAGCAGCTGCAGCTTGTAGCGGCTATGAAAGGCCAGCAGGCCGTGGCGGGTCAGGCCGCGGGCGCGCAGGGCGTTGAGTTCATGCAGGGCGAAGACGCGCTCGACAAAATTCTCCCGCAGCAGCGGATCGTGCAGCCGGCCATCCTCTTCCACCGGCAGCCACGGGTAGCGCGCCATCAGGGCGCCGGTAAACAGCCCCACGCCTTCCTTACGCCCGCGATTGCCTTTTTCATCATACAGCCGCACGCGCTCCATCCCGCAGCTCGGCGATTTGGCGCAGACGATAAAGCCCGACAGCTCGCCCAGGGTTGCCAGATGGGCGTTGGCGAAATCGGCCATCTTCTCCGTCACATCCTCGTGCGGGGCGTGGCTGAAGCGCATGCGGATCTCCCCGACCGGGGTCTGCACCAGCCGGAGCGCCGGGCGGGGAACGGGCAGGCCGATCGCCATCTCCGGGCAGACGGGCTTAAACGCCACCCACTGCGCGAGCTCATCCATCACAAAGCTCATACGCTTATGCCCGCCGTCGAATCGCACGGCTGAGCCGGTTAAACATCCGCTGATCCCAATGACAGGTTGCGTGTTCATGGCGCTGTCCTCTCTTCTGCTGTGGTTCGGGTAAAGAAAAGGGTCACGGTGGCCACCGTAATGCCGAATTTCTTCATCTCGGTTTTGTTAAACAAATGGCTGCCGTCCTGCAGGAACATCCAGTCGTCAAAGTGCAGCAGCCACCGGCTGCCGCTGGCCTCGACGTTCATGCTGTAGCGCCAGTGAAAGGCATTGCCTGCCGCCTGGCCGCTGGCCACGCCTTCGATATCCCCGGCGGTGCCCTGATAACGGTTATCGCCGGTGCGGCGAATGCGCCACACCCGCTGCTGTTTCTCGCCATCGTCATAGACAAAGCGCTCATGGAGCGTCAGGGTGTCGCCGACGACGTCGCCATCGATCGCGACATGGAAGCGGCGCAGCTGTTTGCCGCTGCGATCCTGCACCATTCCCCACGCCTGGGTTCGGCCCTGAAAATAGTGGAAGATGTCGAGGGCGGGCTGCTGCTGCCGGTACTCGGTGACCTCGGTGCTGCAGCCAGCGAGGATCAGCATCAGCAGCGCCAGGCCACGGGTCAGAATGCGTTTCATGGTGTACCTCCGATCAACTGCTGACGCAGTTCGGGATAAGTGGTGCGCGGATCGAGCCAGATGGCGAGAAAGCGGGTGCTGAACGCCGCCGACTGGCGCGGGCCGAGCGGGGTAAAGGCGGTCTGCGCGGCGCTGGCGCGGTACCAGAACTGCCCCTCGCCGCCGCTGACCACGAACGCCAGCTGGCTGCCCGGCGCAACGTCCGGCCAGATCCCCTGCAGCATGCGCAGCCAGGCTTCGCTGCGCGGCTCCTGCTGCAGAATGCCCTGCGCCTGCCACTGGTCGCGGGTGGCCTCCACCAGCGCCTCGCGATCGATGTCGCGCCGGTAGGTGATGATCAGCGCCCGATCCTGCTGCGGGCCGTCATACCGGCCATTGGGCGTGCGCAGCTGTGAGTGATAGACAGTGAACGGCCCCCAGGTGAGGGTCGCCTCGCCGACGCGGCGCCACGTCAGCCAGTCGGCGGCGTGGGCCGCCGGGGCGAGGGCGCTCAGCCACAGCAGTAACAGGGCGAATCTCATTTTTGCCTCCCCATCCCCAGATGGAACAACAGCATGAGCACCAGCCAGCCGCAGGCCATGGCGGCCACGGCAAGCGCCGTCGGTACCAGCAGGGTCATGGCTCCGAGGCGAGCGCCGATCAGGTAGGCCACCGGGCCGCCGACGGTGGCCGCCGCGGCCAGCACCCAGCCGGGAAGCGTCGTGGTGCGGGTCAGCCGGGTCCAGACGACGGCGAACATCAGCCACAGGGCCACCATCCACAGGGGCAGCAGGCTGTCGCCGGGAAAATCAATCAGTCCCGCCAGCGCCCAGCAGGCGTCCAGCCCGCAGCCCGCCGCGGCCAACAGCAGAGCGGGCGGACGACTGGCCGCCGGCAACCGCAGCCAGGCGAACAGCGCCAGCGTCAGCCAGATCAGCAGGCCGCGCTCGCGCAACATCACCACCAGCGTCCAGTAAACATCGAACGCGAGGGCCATCAGCAGGTGCTGCGCCGGGCGTGTCATACCCGCTCCGCGGTGAGCTGCACCACGCTGATGGTGCGGGCGTTAAATCCGGCTTCGCAGTAGCCGAAGTAGTAGAGCCACATCCGGCGGAAGCGCTCATCAAAGCCGAGCTTTTCAATATCCTGCCAGGCATGGGTAAAACGCTGCCGCCAGTGCGCCAGCGTGCGGGCATAGTCCGGGCCCATGTCGAACAGGTTGCGCACCACAAAATCGGTATGGCGGGTCATCAGCTCGCTCATTGCCGTGATGCTGGGCAAAAAGCCGCCCGGGAAGATGTAGCGCTGGATAAAATCGACGCTTTTGCTGTAGTCGCGATAGCGCTGATCCTGGATGGTGATCGCCTGCAGGGCCATTCTGCCGCCCGGGCGCAGGCGCGCCTGACAGGTGCGGAAAAAGGCCGGCAGGTAGCGCTGGCCCACCGCCTCAATCATCTCCACCGACACCAGTTTGTCGTACTCGCCGCGCAGATCGCGGTAGTCGCAGAGCAGCACCTCGACGCGATCCTGCAGCCCGGCGCGGGCCATGCGCTCGGTAGCCCAGCGGTGCTGCTCCCGGGAGAGGGTGGTGGTGGTGACCCGGCAGCCGTAATGACGGGCGGCGTACTCGGCCAGCGCCCCCCAGCCGGTGCCAATCTCCAGCAGATGATCGCCGGGAGTGAGCGCCAGCTGGTCGCACAGGCGCGCCATCTTGGCCCGCTGGGCCTGGGTCAGATCCTGCTGGTCGTCGGCAAACAGCGCGCTGGAGTAGAGCAGGTCGTCATCCAGAAAGTGGGCATAAAATTCATTGCCGAGGTCGTAGTGGGCGGCGATGTTCTCCCGCGCCTGAGCGCGGGTGTTGCGGCGGGTCCAGTGGCGCAGGCGGGCGACGGGCTTGCCCAGCAGACGAAAGCCACGCTCCAGACGCCCCAGCACCTCGCCGTTGCGCGCAAGGATCTGCAGCAGCGCCGTCAGCTGGTGGCTCTCCCAGTCGCCGTCCATCCAGGCCTCGGCCGCCGCCAGGCTGCCGCCGGTCAGCAGGCGCCAGTACACCTCCGGCGTGCAGACCCGCGCCTCGGCGCGCAGCGCGGCGGCGGGGTCGCCAAAATGAAAAGTCTGCGCCCCTTCGCGCACGGTGAGCGAGCCTTCGCGGAGGCCGCTCAACAGACGAAAGAGCAGCCAGCGCGCGAGCCGCACGTTGCGCGGCACATCGGGTTCAAGCGCAAAGACGGGATCGGTCATGAGCGTTCACTCCTGCTGACAGGATGGTTGTACAGCGGCATGCGCTTCAGCCACAGCCGCAGCGCCTGCCAGTAGATGGCGAGGACGGTTTTCAGGGTCATCATTGGCAGACGCAGCAGCAGCCCGCGCAGGTTGGCGCGGGTTAACGGCACGCGGCTCAGGGCCAGCGTGGCGTCGAACACCTTGCTGGCCTGATGGTTTTCAATATGCATGTGCAGCGTTTTGCCGGGCGCGTTGAAGCGCCAGTGATAGACCATGTCCATCGGGTTAAACGGCGAAACGTGAAAGGCTTTCTCCAGCGGGCGCGCCTGCTGGCCGTCCACCGCGTAGTAATGACGCTCATTCCACGGCGTATTGCGCACTTCGGCCAGCACCCAGCGCAGGGTGTCGGCCTCGTCATAGCAGTAGTAAAAGTTGACCGGATTAAAATGGAAGCCGAAGTAGCGCAGCTGGGTCAGGAGCATCACGCGTCCCGCCGGGCGGCAGCCGGTCAGGCTCTCCAGCCGGTTCAGCGCCTGAGCCTTCAGCGGCGCGCCCAGCGGATAATCGGCGTCGTACCAGGCGGCGGCGGCCAGGCGGTTGCGACGGATGCCCGCCTCAGGCAGCCTGTCCAGTTCGTCGAGGTCAAGCCAGGCCATAAACAGGCGGTAGACGAAGTGGTGCGCCTTCGGCTGCAGGCGACGGTGGCGCAGGACGCCCTGATAGAGGCAGCTGTTCATTTCAGTTGCCCTCCGCCGCGGCGATGCCCTGCACCACGTCGAGCGCACTGCGCACCCCGTCCTCATGAAAGCCGTTGTACCAGTAGGCCCCGCAGTACCAGCTCCGCTGCTGGCCGTTAATCTCTTCGCGCCGCAGCTGGGCCGACCAGCTTTGCGGGTTAAACAGCGGATGCTCATAGACGAAGCGCTGCCAGACATAGCGATCGTCCACTGGCGCGTCCGGGTTCAGAGTGACGCAGAACAGGGGGGCGCCCGCAGGCAGCCCCTGGAGAATATTCATGTTGTAGGTGACGCAGGCCCGGGCCAAATCCCCGTCGCTCAGGCGATAGTTCCAGCTGGCCCAGGCGCGCTGGCGCTCCGGCAGCCAGCGCGGATCACTGTGCAGCACCACCTCGTTGCGCTGCCAGCCGATATCCCCCAGCACTTCACGCTCGGCGTCGGTGGGCGCCGTCAGCATCGCCAGCGCCTGCGCGGAGTGGCAGGCGAAGATCACCTGGTCAAAATGCGCCTCCCCGGACGCCAGCCGCAGGATAACTCCCGCCGGGTGGCGCTCCACCTGCTGCACCGGCGCGTTGAGCCGCAGGTCCAGGCGATCGCCGAGCCTGGCGAGCAGGGCGCGGACGTATTCCCGGGAACCGCCGGGCACTACGTACCACTGCGGGCGATCGCGAATATCCAGCAGACCGTGGTTTTCAAAGAAGCGCAAAAACAGCGGCAGCGGGAAGCGGCGCATCTCCTGCAGCGACGACGACCAGATGGCCGCCCCCATCGGCAGGATATAGTGGCGGGCGAAGAAGGGGCTAAAACGGTGGCGGGAGAGGAAGTTCTCCAGCGTCGCGCCCGGATCCAGCGCCTCGGTCAGCGCCAGTTTTGCCAGCCGGTTGAAGCGGACGATCTCGCTCAGCAGCCCCCAGAAGGCCGGCTTCAGCAGATTGCGTCGCTGGGCGAAGAGCGAGGTCAGGCTGTGGCCGTTGTACTCCAGGCCGCTGGCCGGGTTGTGGACCGAGAAGCTCATCTGCGTTTTTTGCCCGTCGATCCCCAGTTCGCTGAGCAGGCCCATAAAGCGCGGATAGGTGCGATCGTTGTAGACGATAAATCCGGTATCGATGGCCCAGGTGCCCTGCGGCGTGGCGACATCCACGGTGGCGGTGTGGCCGCCCGGCGTGGCGCCCGCTTCGAACAGCGTCACCTGATGGTGTCCGGCCAGCCGCCAGGCGCAGGTCAGCCCGGCGATGCCGCTGCCGATGATGGCGATGTTCATGAGCGCACCATCCTGCGCAACAGCAGGCGCTGCATACCTGACGGCAGGCTGGCCAGCAGCCGCAGGGCCAGGCTGAAACCGGTGGGGAAGGCGATGTGGTTTTTTTCCTTCGCCAGGCCGTGGCGGATCGCCGCCACTGCCCGATCCACGCTCACCCGGCCGGGCATGGCAAAGTCGTTTTTGCGCGTCAGCGGGGTGTCGACGAAGCCTGGAGAGACCACCGTGACGGCGACCCCTTTCGGCTTCCAGTCAAGACGCAGGCTGTTGGCAAACCAGGTCAGCGCCGCCTTGGAGGCGCCATAGGCTTCCGCGCGCGGGAAGGGCAGCCAGTGCGCCATGGAGCTGACCAGCACCACCCGATCGCCAGCCTCCAGCTGCGTCTGCAGCGCCGCCAGGCAGTTCACCGGCCCAAGGAAGTTGGTGGCCATCACCCGCTCCACGAGGGCGGCATCCACCTGTCCGTGATCGAGGTATTCGCAGGTGCCGGCGCAGAGAATGATCAGGTCGGCAAAACAGCCCGTCAGCGCCTGGCGACAGGCGTCCCTGTCTGTCATATCGAACAGGCGCGCGCTGATGTTGGGGCTGAACTGCTGCAGCGCCGTCAGGCGCGACGCATCGCGCCCGCAGGCGATGACCAGGTGGCCATCCGCCGCGAAGGATTTCGCCAGGCCGGCGCCAATCCCGGAGCTGGCGCCGGTGATAAGCACCGTCATCATGAGCGCACCCTCCGTTTCACGCCGCGTACCGCCCAGCCCAGCAGGGGAAGATGCTCGTAGATCATCTCCCCGGCGTCGTAGTAGTCGCGTTGATGGAGGATCTGCTCCCCGGCGATGTCCACCACCGAGCAGCCCGGCAGGGCCAGCGTTTCTCCGCCGGCAATGCGCGGATGCGACCAGTGCATGGTCCAGGTCACGGCGAACCGCTGACCGTCGCAGAGCGGCGCGTCGATGGTGAACCGGCACTGCTCCACGTTGGCCAGCAGATGGGTAAAGTAGCGCTGGATGGCGAACAGCCCCTGGTGCTGACCAAAAGGATCGCTCAGCGTCGCGTCCGGATGGTACAGCGCGGCCAGCGCCGAGGGCGGCTGCGCATCCAGCCCGGCGTAGTACTCAACGAAACGACGAATCACGGACGGCGAGGTGCTCATGGATCACATCCTGGCTAAACACGGTGGCGTAATGGCATACTTAAAACTTACACAAATAAAATTATTTGTCCAAGTTTGTGGAAAAATATATTTTATTTATGTTTAAAATCAGGTTGTTATGATTAGTGTTTTAAAGGGCGAAAAACGCGGGTTGCACGAAGGGCAAACGTGCGCCCGCCGCGCCGCCGGGCGCAGGCGGAACAGAGAGTGGGGTAAGTGAAAACCGGGGGTTAGAGCGGGATCACCTCGAGGGAGACGACCTGCTGCTGCCAGAGTTCGGCCTGCCTCTGACGAGCGGCGGAGAGTTTGCCGCTGGTGACCAGCAGCCAGTTGCGCTGGGGGAAAATCTCCGGCGCCAGGGCGGCGGGAGGCACCGGCAGGACGTCGATGCGATGGCCCTGGCCGGTGCGTTTGAGCGCTTCAAGCCAGATTTCGCAGGCGTCGGTCAGGTGCCAGCCGGTGATCAGAAAGTTGTCCCCGGGCGCCTTCTTGTCGCCTTCGAGGCAAAACGAGGTGTAGGCGATGATAATGCCGTCGAGGATTTCGCGCAGGGTCATGATGGCCGGCACGTTGGCGGAGACCTGGCTGCGCAGCGGACGCAGCACCTCGGTCACCAGCTCCTGGCGCGGATATTCGCGGCCGGCATCGTAGATCAGCTGGCGCAGGGACTCGATTTTTCCCTCTTTCAGCCGCTGCAGCATGGTCTCCTGCAGCGTCAGCCAGTTGTTGGTGCGCCGCGCGCCGGGGCGCGACAGCAGGGGCTTCACCTGGCTGACCGGCACCCCTTTTTTCACCCAGTCGAGGATTTTAAGCGCCTGCTGGACGTCGTCATCGCTGTACAGACGGTGTCCACCATCGGTGCGCAGCGGCTTGAGCAGGCCATAGCGGCGCTGCCAGGCGCGAAGCGTGGTCGCATTTATCCCGCAGAGTCGGGCAAATTCGCCGATGGAGTAAGGCATGGAGGCCACCTGTTAACAAAGAATATTCTCAATATACTACGAATCACGTCGGCTGGCGTGAAGTGTAGCGGCTTTGCACTACACTTTCCCCAACCGCGTAAATGAAAGGAGTTCTCATGAAGCTATGGCCTGTTGTCACTGGCGTCGCTATCGCGTTGACCCTGGTGGCCTGCAAATCGCCCACCCCGCCGAAGGGCGTTCAGCCGATTAGCGGGTTTGACGCCAGCCGTTACCTCGGGAAATGGTATGAGGTCGCCCGCCTGGAGAATCGCTTCGAGCGAGGCCTGGAGCAGGTGACCGCCACCTACGGCGCCCGCAGCGACGGGGGGATCAGCGTCGTCAATCGCGGTTATGACCCGGTCAAAAAACGCTGGAATGAGAGCGACGGGAAAGCCTATTTCACCGGCGCCCCCACCACCGCGGCGCTGAAGGTGTCGTTCTTCGGGCCATTCTACGGCGGCTATAACGTGATCCGTCTGGACGACGACTACCAGTATGCGCTGGTCAGCGGCCCCAACCGCGACTATCTGTGGATCCTGTCGCGTACCCCCACCATTCCGGCGGCGGTGAAGCAGGATTACCTGAATACCGCGCGCGAACTGGGCTTTGACGTCGATCGACTGGTGTGGATCCGCCAGACGCCGCGCTAGCCTCGCCCCTTAGCGGCTGAGCATGCCAGAGTAAACCGCATACAGCCCGGCCAGCGCCGCCACGTTCAGCGCCACGCTGATGAAAAACCACGTCCGGAAGGGCTGCTTTTGCGTTTTATGGCGAAAACACTGCTGGCCGAGGATCGCCCCCGGCCAGCCTCCCGCCAGGCCGAGCACCAGCAGCGTGGTTTCCGGTACCCGTCGCCAGGCTTTGCGCGCCGCCAGCTTGTCGGCACCATAGATAAGCCATGTCAGAAGGCTGCTCAGTAAAAACCACATCGCCAGCGGGTAGGGGAGCAGGGCGCTGCCCACAGCGGTGAGCAGCAGCAGGGAATAACATACCAGGTTTAGATTCATAGGGACGTTCACGCCGGCCAGAAGAATGGCGCCACTATAGCCAATTTCCCGGACCGGCGTAAACGCGGTGGGCTAGCGGCCGCGCTTGCCACGATGCCGGGACAGCCACATCAGCTTATACGCCGCCGGAATAATAAACAGCGACAGCAGCGGGGCGGTGATCATTCCGCCAATCATCGGCGCGGCGATGCGGCTCATCACCTCCGACCCGGCGCCGGTGCCCCACAAAATCGGCAGCAGGCCGGCGATAATCACCGCCACGGTCATCGCCTTCGGCCGCACGCGCAGTACTGCCCCCTGATACAGCGCCTCGTCGAGCTTCCCGGCGCTGAAGGTCTGCGGGTTCTCCAGCGCCGGCTCCGCCTCGATGGCGTGGCGCAGGTACATCAGCATCACCACGCCAAACTCCGCGGCCACCCCGGCCAGGGCGATAAAGCCGGTACCGGTGGCCACCGACAGATGGAAGCCCATCCAGTAGAGGAACCAGATACCGCCCACAAGGGCGAACGGCACGCTGGCGATGATCAGCAGCGCCTCGCCGACGCGGCGGAACGCCAGGTACAGCAGCACAAAGATAATCATCAGCGTCATCGGCACCATCAGCTTCAGCTTCTGATTGGCGCGCTCCAGCAGCTCAAACTGCCCGGAATATGACACGCTGATGCCCGGCTTCAGCTTCACCTCCTTGCCGATGGCCTGCTGCAGATCGTGCACCACTGACACCATGTCGCGGTCGCGGGCGTCGATGTAGATCCAGCTGGTGGGGCGGGCGTTCTCGGTCTTCAGCATCGATGGCCCGCTGACCACCTTCACCTCGGCGACGTCGCCGAGGACGATCTGCTGCTTCAGCGGGGTGAGGATCGGCAGCTGGCGCAGGGTCTGCGGGCTGTCGCGGTAGCTCTGCGGATAGCGGATGTTGATCGGATAGCGCTCGACGCCCTCCACCGTTTCGCCGACCATCGCCCCGCCGATAGCGGACGAGACGAACAGCTGCACGTCGCCGACGGTCATCCCGTAGCGGGCCGCCTTCTCACGCTGAATATCAATGTCGAGGTAGCGCCCGCCCACCAGCCGCTCGGCTAACGCCGAGGTCACGCCCGGCACGCTGCGCGCCACTCCCTCAATTTGCCCGGCGATGGCGTCGATATCGGCCAGGTTAGTGCCGGAAACTTTAATGCCGATCGGGCTCTTGATGCCGGTGGAGAGCATGTCGATGCGGTTGCGGATCGGCGGCACCCACAGGTTCGCCAGCCCCGGCAGGCGCACGGTCTTGTCCAGTTCGTCGATGATCTTCTCCATGGTCATCCCCGGCCGCCATTGATCCTGCGGTTTGAGCTGAATGGTGGTCTCCACCATCTCCAGCGGCGCTGAGTCGGTAGCGGTGTCTGCCTTACCCGTTTTGCCGAACACCCGCGCCACCTCCGGCACCGTCATGATCAGCTTGTCGGTCTTCTGCAGCATATCCGCCGCCTGCGAGGCGGAGATCCCGGGCAGCGTTGACGGCATATACAGCAGATCGCCCTCGTTGATCTGCGGCAGAAACTCGCCGCCGACCCGGTTAAGCGGCCAGACAACCGTCAGGATCGACAGGAGCGCGATCAGCAGGGTGGTCTTCGGCCAGTGCAGGACCTTCAGCAGCAGCGGATGGTAAATGCGGATCAAAAAGCGGTTCAGCGGGTTGCTGCTCTCCGCCGGGATCCTGCCGCGGATCCAGAAGCCCATCAGGATCGGGATCACCATGATCGCCAGCAGTGCCGCTCCGGCCATCGACCAGGTTTTGGTGAAGGCCAGCGGACCGAACAGTTTGCCCTCCTGGCCTTCGAGGGTGAAAATGGGGATAAACGACAGGGTGATGATCAGCAGGCTGATAAACAGCGCCGGGCCAACCTCCACCGAGGCATCGGTAATGATTTTCCAGCGCCTGTCGTTGCCGAGCTTCTCTCCCGGATGCTGATGCGTCCACTCCTCCAGCCGCTTGTGGGCGTTCTCAATCATCACGATGGCGGCATCGACCATCGCCCCCACCGCAATGGCGATCCCGCCCAGCGACATGATGTTGGCGTTGAGCCCCTGGAAATGCATTATGATAAAGGCGAAGCACAGGCCGAGCGGCAGGGAGATAATCGCCACCAGCGCCGAGCGCACGTGCCACAGGAACAGGGCGCAGACCAGGGCGACGACGATAAACTCTTCCAGCAGCTTGTGGCTGAGGTTATCGATGGCGCGGTCGATAAGCTGACTGCGGTCGTAGGTGGTGACCACTTCAACCCCTTCCGGCAGGCTGCTTTGCAGCGACGCCAGTTTTTCTTTGACCGCCGAGATCGCTTCCCGGGCGTTCTTGCCGGAGCGCAGGATCACCACGCCGCCGGCCACTTCGCCTTCGCCGTTCAGTTCGGCAATGCCGCGGCGCATCTCCGGGCCGACCTGCACCCGCGCGACGTCGCCGAGATACACCGGCACGCCGTTATCGCCGGTTTTCAGTACAATGTTTTTGAAGTCGTCGAGGGTCTGCAGATAGCCGCTGGCGCGCACCATATATTCGGCTTCCGCCAGTTCGACCGAAGAGCCGCCCGCCTCCTGGTTAGAGGCGTCCAGCGCCGATTTCACCTCGCCGAGGCTGATGCCGTACTGGGTCAGCTTCATCGGGTTGACAACTATCTGGTACTCCTTGACCACGCCGCCCACCGACGCCACTTCCGAGACGTTAGGAATGGTTTTCAGCTCATATTTTAAGAACCAGTCCTGCAGGGAGCGTAGTTCGGCGAGATCGTGCTTGCCGCTGCGGTCGACCAGCGCGTACTCGAAGACCCAGCCGACGCCGGTGGCGTCCGGGCCCATTTCGGCGCTGACTCCGGCGGGCAGTTTGCCCTGCACCTGGTTGAGATACTCCAGCACCCGCGAGCGCGCCCAGTAAGGGTCGGTGCCGTCTTCAAAAATCACATACACATAAGAGTCGCCAAACTGCGAGAAGCCGCGCACCGTTCTGGCGCCGGGCACCGACAGCATGGTGGTGGTTAGCGGCCAGGTGACCTGGTTTTCGACAATCTGCGGCGCCTGCCCCGGATAGCTGGTTTTGACGATCACCTGTACGTCGGAGAGATCCGGCAGGGCGTCCACCGGGGTGTGGACGATGGTCCAGGTCCCCCAGAGGCTGAGAAACAGCGCGCCCATCATCACCAGGAAGCGGTTGGCCACCGAGCGGCGGATAATCCATTCAATCATTGTTCCGTTCCTCAGTGCGCGTGGGCGGCAGCGGCATCAGGGGCCTGCGCGCGCATGCGCTCCAGCGCGCCGGCGATATTGGCTTCCGAGTCGATCAGGAACAGGCCGCTGGCGACCACCTTCTCGCCCTCCTGCAGCCCGCTGCGAATGGCCGTGACGCCATTGGATTCATGGAAAACCTGGACCTGCTTCGGCACGAAGCGGCCCTCGTTATCCATGGTGATCACCCGCTGCTCGCTGCCGCTGTCGATCAGCGCTTTGGAGGGGATCAGCAGCATCGGTTCGCTGTCACTGGTCAGCTGCAGATAGGCGTTCATCCCCGGCTTCAGCGCTTCATCCGGGTTGTTGACCTGCAGGCGCAGCTGCAGGGTGCGGGTGGCGCTATCGACGCTGGGGAGGATCGTCCATTTGCTGATGCGGAAGGTTTTGTCCGGCCAGGCGGGAACCTGAATGGCGAACTGCGAGGCGTCTTTGATCAGCCAGGCGATGGACTCGGGGACCGCCACGCTAACCCACACCGGGTCCATGCCCTGAATTTTCGCCACCACATTATCTTTGGCGATATTCATTCCGGCACGCAGATCGAAGGCGGTGATCACCCCGTCGATGGGCGCCTTGAGGGTGAAGCGGGTCTGGATCTTGCGCGTGGCTTTCAGGCGGCGGATATCGTCGTCCGGCATTCCGGCGAGACGCAGCCGCTCGAGGATCCCCTCGACCTGGGTGGCGGTGCCGCCGGTCTCCTGCAATAGCAGGTATTCGCTCTGCGCTTCCACCCAGTCCGGGATGGTCAGTTCCAGCAGCGGCGTACCTTGTTGCACTTTGTCGCCGACGGTCAGGGGATAGACTTTATTGATAAAGCCCGCCGCCCGCGCCTGCATAATCACGTACTGGTACTCGTTGTAGCTGATGTTGGCCGGGAAGGTCTGGGCGTAGCGCAGCGGCCCGCGGGTGACGGCGGCGGTTTTCACCCCGAGATTCTGGGTCTGCGTCGGGTCGATACGCACCCCCGGCGCACCGGCGGCGGCACTCTCTTCATCGGCGTATTTCGGCACCAGGTCCATATCCATAAACGGCGATTTACCCGGTTTATCAAAGCGGGTGTTCGGGTACATCGGGTCGTACCAGAACAGCACTTTTCGCTGCTGCTCGGCCGCCGGGGTGGCGGCGGCAGCGTCGAGGGGCGGCGCCATCCGGGTATACAGCGCTGCGGTGAGCGCGCCGCCGATCGCCATGCTGCCGAGGATCAGCGCCGTGTTTTTCAGTGTCAGGGATGCCATGTGTCGTCCATTCAGTTGTTGAGGAGCCTACCGTCGCCGGGCCATTAGTGGGCGCGGATATCCTGTAACAGCGACAGATTGCCCTGCTGAACGAAGGTGAAGTCCACGCTGTCGCCGTCCTTCACATTGTTGAGCTGGGTCTGCGGGGTGATGGTGAAGCGCATGGTCATCGGCGGCCAGTTCACCGCCGGGATGGCTTCGTGGGCAATGGTGATTTTTTTGCTATCCATATCAATGGCTTTAATGACCCCTTTGCCGCTGATGCTTTGCGTCTGCGCGGCGGCGGGCTGTTCGTGCATCGCCATGCCGGCGTGCGGGTCGGCGGCCTGGGCGGCGAACACCGCGCCAGAAATCAGAGTGAACAGGGCGACTTTAGACAGTGAATTCATAATCAAGACTCCTCGGGTTATTCCATCCAGCCGCCGCCGAGGGCGGTGAACAGGGTGATTTCATTTGCCTGACGGGAATAGTTGAGTTCCAGCAGGGTTTGTCGGGTGGTGAAAATATCGCGCTGGGCGCTCAGCACTTCGATGTAGCTGACCGCGCCGTGGCGATAGAGCGCGGTGGCGCGCTGCAGGGTGATATTGAGTGAAGCGAGATAGCGCTCCTGGGCGGCGATCTGATCGGCCAGGCTTTGGCGCAGGGCCAGCGCGTCGGCCACTTCCTTAAAAGCGGACTGAATTTTTTGCTCGTAGTTGATCACCTGCTGCTGCTGGCGGATCTCCGCCAGATCGAGGTTGGCCTGATTGCGCCCGGCGTTGAAAATCGGAATGTCGATTTTGGGGATGAAGTTCCACATCGCGCTGCCGGCGTTAAACAGGCTGGCGAGCTCGCTGCTGCTGCCGGAGAGCGAGCTGGTCAGGGTGATCGACGGGAAGAAGGCCGCCCGCGCGGCGCCGATGTTAGCGTTGGCCGCCCGCAGGCTGTGTTCGGCCTCTAAAATATCCGGCCGCTGCAGCAGGATCGCTGAAGAGAGCGACGGCGGCAGGGTTACGCCTTGCAGGTCGACGGCGCTGCTGGCGCTATCGTCCGGCAGATGTTGATAACTACCGAGCAACAGCTGCAGAGCGTTATTAGCCTGCGCCAGCTGGCCCTGCCGCCTGGCGATCTCGGCGCGGGTGCTCTCGATCATCCCCCGCGCCTGCTCCAGCGCCAGGACGGTGGTGCTGCCGGTCAGCAGCTGTTTTTTCAACGAACGCATAAGACTGCTGATAGTTTTGCAGGGTGTCGTTGGCCACCTGCAGCTGCGCTGCCGCCAGCCGCTGGTTGAAGTAGCTTTGTGAAACGTTAGCAATCAGCAGGATATGCACTGCGCGCCGTGCCTCTTCGCTGGCGAAGAAGTTCTCCCGGTCGGCCTCGCTGAGGTTTTTCAGCCGGCCAAAGAAGTCGAGGTCATAGTTGAGATTCAGCCCGGCGGCGTAATCGCTGCTGGTGGTGGTGTCGCCTTTAAGCTTGCCGCCGTAGGTGGTGCTGCCGTCACCGTTCAATTGCGGGTAGCGGTCGGCATCGGTCACTCGATACTGGGCACGGGCTTCCTGCACTTTCAGCGTCGCCATCCGCAGATCGCGGTTGTTGGTCAGCGCGGTGCCTATCAGGCTTTTCACCTGCGGGTCGACGAAAAAGGTTCGCCAGCCGGTCTCCTGATAGTTCGCGGTTGCGGGAACCAGCTTGTTCTGGCTGAGAGAGAACTGCTGCGGTACCGGCGCGGCGGGGCGCTGGTAGTCCGGAGCGAGCGAGACACAGCCGGTTAAGGCGAGTATCACGCTGAGGGTAAGAAGCGTTATTGGGCGCATGGCGGCAGACGTTTTCGACGATTTATCCATGGCGGCTACTTTACGTAGCGGCCTCTGTTCAGGACGTGACAGGAAAATGACAAAGCTGTCATTTTCCTGATATTTCATTGCTATCCGGAGGCGCTCCTCTAAAATTGAATACCCGCACAGAACGCGCGTGAAGGAGCCGGCGGTGAAGATATTGATTGTCGAAGATGAGAAGAAAACCGGGGAGTACCTGTCCAAAGGGCTCACCGAGGCTGGCTTCGTCGTCGACCTGGCCGATAACGGCCTTAACGGCTATCACCTGGCGATGACCGGCGACTATGATCTGCTGATCCTCGACATCATGCTGCCGGACGTGAACGGCTGGGATATCGTGCGCATGCTGCGCGCCGCCGGGAAAGGCATGCCGATCCTGCTGCTTACCGCGTTGGGCACCATTGAGCATCGGGTGAAGGGGCTGGAGCTGGGCGCCGACGACTATCTGGTGAAGCCGTTCGCCTTTGCGGAACTGCTGGCGCGGGTGCGGACGCTGCTGCGCCGCGGGGCGGCGGTCATTGTCGAAAGCCAGTTTCAGGCGGCGGATCTCAGCGTCGATCTGGTCAGCCGTAAGGTGACGCGCGGCGCCACCCGCATCACCCTGACCAGCAAGGAGTTCACTCTGCTGGAGTTCTTTCTGCGCCATCAGGGCGAGGTGCTGCCGCGTTCGCTGATTGCCTCGCAGGTGTGGGATATGAATTTCGACAGCGATACCAACGCGATAGATGTGGCGGTGAAGCGGCTGCGCGCCAAAATCGATAACGACTTTGAGCCGAAGCTGATCCAGACTGTGCGCGGCGTCGGCTATATGCTTGAGGTGCCGGATGGTCGCTAAGCGCCCCTTTTCCCTGGCCACCCGGCTGAGTTTCTTTATTAGCCTCGCCACCATCATCGCCTTCTTTGCCTTCACCTGGATCATGATCCATTCGGTGAAGGCGCATTTTGAAGAGCGCGACGTTCACGATCTCAGGCAGCTCAGCACCACCCTGGAGACGGTCCTCGACCACGCTGACTACCCGCAGGCGCGGCGGCTGGAGATCGTGAAGAATATCATTGCGGGCTACGCCAACGTCTTTATCTGCCTGGACGATGGGCAGGGCAATATTCTGTTCCAGTCGCCCAACGGGCCGGATTTCAGCCATATGCTGAGTACGCCAGGCCTGGCGATGCAGCTGCGCGACGGGAATGTGATTTCATGGACCGACCCGCAGCCGCGGGCAATGGCGCACGATAATCATCAAATGGAGACCCGTGCCTGGCGGCTGATCATGCTGCCGCTGGGCAAGCAGGCGGATGGCAAGCCGGCGTACCATCTGCTGATGGCCTTATCCATCGATTTTCACCTGCACTATATTAATGAGCTGAAAGCGAAGCTGATTTCCGCCGCGTCGATAATCAGCCTGCTGATCATCGCCATCGTGCTGTTTGTGGTCTATCAGGGGCATAAGCCTATCCGCCAGATCAGCCGGCAGATCCAGAATATTACCTCGCGGGATCTCGACGTGCGCCTCGACCCGCAGGCGGTGCCTATCGAACTGGAGCGGCTGGCGCTGTCCTTTAACCATATGCTGGAGCGAATGGAGGATGTCTTTACCCGCCAGTCGAACTTCTCCGCCGATATCGCCCATGAGATCCGCACGCCGATCACCAACCTGGTGACGCAAACCGAAATCGCCTTAAGCCAGAGCCGCAGCCAGCCGGAGCTGGAAGAGGTGCTCTACTCCAATCTTGAAGAGTTCTCGCGCATGTCGCGGATGGTCAGCGATATGCTGTTCCTCGCCCAGGCCGATAACAACCAGCTGATCCCCGAACAGCGGGAACTGGATCTGGCTGAGGAGGTGCATAAGGTGTTTGAGTTTTTCGAGGCGTGGGCGGAAGAGAAAGCGGTAGCGCTGCGCTTTGACGGCAGCCCCTGCCGGGTGACGGGCGATCCGTTGATGCTGCGGCGGGCGATCAGCAACTTGCTGTCGAACGCGATCCGCTACACCCCGGCTGGCCAGGCGGTGACGATCGCGCTGAGCGAAAGCGCGGAGACGATCCGCCTGGTGGTGGAGAACCCCGGTACGCCGATTGCCGCCGAACATCTGCCGCGGCTGTTTGACCGTTTCTATCGCGTCGACCCCTCGCGCCAGCGCAAAGGGGAGGGCAGCGGCATCGGCCTGGCGATTGTGAAATCCATCGTCAGCGCCCACCACGGCAGCGTGGCGGCGCAGTCCGATCTGCGCTCGACGCGGTTTATTGTAGTGCTGCCGAAACAGGCGCAATAACGGCTGATAGCCAGCGGGCAGCGCCAGGCGGCTGCCCGTAGTCGTACCGCGGCTTACTCTTCGAAGTACCAGTAGCCTTGATTAATCAGGCGCGTCAGTTCGCTCACAAAAGCCGGGTTTTGCAGGCCGCTGCCGAGCTCCTCCTGGCCTAATGAGGTATAGCGGCATAATGCATCCAGCGCTTCGGCATCGGTGGTGTCCAGCTGTTCGCTATGCACGAAGAAGCTGTCGCCGATATGCAGAACGCGCAGGCCGCTCAGGCGAGAAAGTTTTTCGCCGCCCAGCAGCGCATCGACGACTTCCTCTTCTTCATACGGTGGTTCCGCCGGCGCAATATCCAGCTCGTGACGCGGGGTGGTGACGAAACTGCCGAACCACTGCTTGAAGTCTTCCGGCTGGCGAATCATGTCGATCATCATGCCGCGCAGACGTTCGAGTTCATACTCTTCAACCCGGCCCGGATGCTCGCGGCAGGTGAGGTCCGGATCGCTGTAGTGCTCGCCGCCGAGATCGTTCTCCAGCACATAGTCGGCGAAGCTGCTGATCAGGTCGCGCCCGTTTGGCCCGCGGAAACCCACGGAGTAGTTCAGCGCGGTTTCGTGGGTGACACCATCGTGCGGGAATCCCGGCGGAATATAGAGGATATCGCCCGGCTGCAGATCCTCATCAATAATCGGCGGGAACGGGTCGACGTGCAGCAGCGCGGGATGCGGGCAGAACTGACGCATCGGCAGCTTATCCCCCACGCGCCAGCGGCGGCTGCCCATGCCCTGAATAATAAAGACGTCATACTGATCGATATGGGGGCCGACGCCGCCGCCGGGGACGGAGAAGGAGATCATCAGGTCGTCCAGACGCCAGTCCGGCAGTACGCGGAACGGTCGCACCAGCTCGGCGGCCGGCATATGCCAGTGGTTTACCGCCTGGGCCAGCAGCGACCAGCCGGTCTCGCCCAGGCCATCGAAATGTTCAAAAGGTCCATTGCTGGCCTGCCATTTACCGTTGGCCAGACTGACCAGCCGGCTGTCGACTTCCGGCTCCATGGCTAACCCGGCCAGCTCGTCCGGGGTAATCGGGTCGACGAAGTCCGGAAACGCGTTTTTTAAAACCACCGGCTGCTTTTGCCAGTATTTCTCTAAAAACTCGGGCCAGTTAATGTTGAGTTGATAAGCCATCGATTATTACCAGTAAGAAGAAACGGGCCTGATTATAGAAACGGGGGCTGGGCGGGCGCTTTGTCGTGGGTCAAGAGTGGCGCTTAATTCACCATCGGCGCGATAATGGCGTTGGGTAAGAGAGAAAAATCACATTTTTGCCAAAAACCAATTTTCGAGTTAGCTACGCTGCAGGCCGCATGAACACTGGGATGGCGGCTTTAATGGTAGGAAGAGGAATAAGCGAAAAGTTCAAATAATGAGCGGTCGATAAGATTTTTCTATTTTAACCCTTGCTACTTCCGACGAACTCCCTATAATGCGCTCCCACTGACACGGCAGATGTGAATCACTTCACACAAACAG
>NZ_JBEAJL010000027.1:0-234598 GCF_040065275.1 Klebsiella sp. JB_Kp042 | reverse complement strand
AGATGCGTGATCTGATCCTTCAACTCAGCAAAAGTTCGATTTATTCAACAAAGCCCAGAGTTATTTGAAATAACCTGCGCCATAACCCAGTCATTGCGCTTATCATCAAAAACAATTCTCTGCTCTGTTGCGGTCAGCATCGCCTCATAACAGGCTGTAAATTCGGCTTGCCGGTTAGTAAACATCCCTTCTGGCACACTCTCGTATCTCAGAAACTGGCTCGTATCACTGACACACATGAGTTTCTCAAACTGGCTATCGGTAAATTCGATTTGCACCACGGACTTGTCAGATTCCGGGATTTCACCACTCCCCAACCGAATGGAAGACTGATAGTCACAGTCGAGCCATGTCCAGAATAAGACCGGTATCAGCAGTTGCTTTTGCTGCTCAGCATCAAGAATGTGGCTGAACAAGAAAGGAAAAACACGGGTATCCCAGAAACGGAAAATCCCCTCCCGACCTTCATGTTGCACATCAACACAATCCCTCAGCCAATCAGCAAGCTGTTCAAACGACCAGCAAGAACCGCATATCAGCAGGGGAGCCGACTCCATCATTTCTGCTGCAAGGTTATGTAACCAGTGAACGTGTTCAGCGTCCGATAAATTCACCCGAACCAGTACAGGCGCATCCTCAGGATAAATATCTTCAGGTAGCCCATGATATAGCGACTGCCACATCATAGGGTTACGGAAAGTATTAAGTGCGGGCAGGACAGAGAAATTAACAGCACACTGATCGATTATCACATCAATATAGTCTATCTCGGCACGCTGGCAGGTTTTTCTGATTTTGTCTATCCACGGAGAAACTAAATCCATCTTTTACACCTCCCTTGGAACAAAACCCTGAGCGATTTCCTGTGCCCGTTTCAGACAATCTTTGCAGACCGATGATGGTAGTTCAGGCAACGGGAAATCCTGGCTCGCAGGGCCTTCCATGTTGTGTTGCCCTTTCATGCTTAACAGGCCAGGTCCATGAACCTTAATTTCTCCCTGAGATGTCAACTGGATGTAAGCGCCGCCACATGCAATAGTGATCCCGTTTTTTGCCGTTAGCTGCAGGTGACCTTGTGTTGACTGAACCGTGACGTCTTTCAGTGACGTAAGGGAGAGTGTGTCTGCGTGTGATTCTACTTCAAGTGGTCCTTTCGCCGAGACCAGCCGGATCCCTTCCTGTTGTGAAAGTAGCGAAATCGCTTTACTGGCGTTTACTGAATGGCGCTGCGCGGTTGCAATATTGACCTCTCCCAGACTTTGCAGGTAGAGGCCTTTACCACTGTGCATTAACGCAGTACCAGGGGTAACAGAAGCAACACCTTTAGGGGCCACCATCAATAAAGCCGCTTCTTTCAGGTTACTGGCACCATCAACAAAATCTCTCAGCGAATCTGCGTCCGGTGAAAAATTATGATGAATCTGGGCAATACTACCCCATTCGATTATCTGATTCAGCGCGCCTTTCAGCAGACTGACCGTTGGCTCCATCTCCAGTACCTGGCCCTGTGCCCTGGCCTGGCCGTCCGCGCTGATAAATATCCCTTTCTGCGCCCGGATGGCACCCCAGCTGTCGGTTCTCAACTCAAAGCCTTCGCCGCGCGGCTGCCTGTCGCTGTTCACCAGGTGCCCCAGATTCAGCTGGCTCTTGCCGCCATACTCCGTCGACACCTTGATATGCTCTTTCCCACGCTCATCGTCGAGGCGGATTTTGTTGTTGGCCGGGGTGCGCAGGACGTTACGTTTGTCATTGCGGATGGTGACGTGATCGCCGTGCGCCGAATCGTGGAGCACGCCCGCGATATACGGCCGGTCCGGGTTACCGTCCTCAAAGCCAATCGCCACCTCCGTCCCCGCCAGCAGCGGCAGGTGCAGGCCGTAAGTGTCTCCGGCATACGGCCGCGACTGGCGGACCCAGAGACTCTCGAACCCGGTCTCCCAGCGCGCCCGGTCAAACAGCATATTCACCCGGTAGCGCCCGTGTTTGTCGATATGCCCGTAGGTGTCGTTTTCCCGGGTGCTGGTCACGCGGGCCGGCAGCGTCCCGGCCATCACCGGGCGGGCGCCGGGCTCGGGCCGGTAGCCGACGTCCGGGCTGTCCGGTATGCCGGCAAACTCCACCGCAAAGTCGGCATCGCGCCGGGCGTGGCTGTGCATCGCCGTGATAAGCACGCCATCAGCAAACTCTCCAGCCACCTCCTCTCCGCCGGTCACCTTCAGCACCTGACCCGGGCAGAGCGTCGGGCAGCTGGTGGTGGCCTGCATCCGGGTCTGGCCGTTCAGATAACGCTCATGGCGAAGCCGGGCGTAAAACGCCCCGGACTCCGGCGCCGGATGGCGGTCATAGACATTCCCGGCGGTCAGGTAGTTATCTCCCCAGTGGTAAGCCTCACCAAAGGTAGTCGTCTCCCCGCGGGTGACATCCACCTGCGCGCTCATGTCCGCCGTCGCCTCGCGGTAGTTGTAATCGCGGGTACTGACCTGCTGCTCCACGACGCGGTGGCGGCATGCCATCTCCCACACCGCGTCCACCCCGGCCGACTGCTGCCCTGACGGCGGGACCGAAGGCAACGTCAGCCCCTTCTCATAGCCCTGCTGACTGTCGCAGAACTCCGCGACGTCGATGTGCAGCCGCGTGTCGGCGGTAAAGCGAAACCAGATCCCCACCTCACCCAGCAGCCGGGTGATAAAGCGCAGGTCATCCTCGCCGTACTGCATCACCTGCTCACGGCGCGGATACGTTTTTGTCAGTGAGAACAGAAAATCCTGACCGCGCAGGCCGTGGCGCTCGCGGAGGATTTTTTCCACAATCTGCGGAACGGACTGGTCCTGATAAATGGCGTTCTGGTGCGAGCGGTTAAGCAGCGCCAGGCGCGGCTGGATGGTCAGCGCGTAGTGCGTTTCATCCCTGGAGGTGCCGAGCCGTTCGAACCCCGTCACCACGCCCTGGATCACCCGCACGGGTTGCTGAACATTGATGCCGAAGCCCTGAGCTACCGGCGCCTGTAGCGTCAGGGAGGCTGCCTTCATCAGCATCATCTCTTTGCTGATGGCATGGTCTGCGCTGGTGAATTCGATACGATAGCGGAACGGCTGGCTCAGGGCTTCATCGCCCTCGAAGGCCAGCACATCAAGCCCGGCTTCACATCCCTTCACCGAAAGCAGATGGTGGTTGTGGCTGAACAACAACGATTTCACGCTACTCATCGGCGATTGCCCCCTCGTCAAACGCCATCACGATGCCTTCTTCTTCGTGATACCCCAGCGTCACATGGTTCGGTTTATGCCCCGCCGCCATGTGGCTCAATAGCTGCTGACTCAGCGCCGGCAGGATCTGCTGATTGAGCAGAATGTCGACGTTGCGGGCGCCGGTGTCCGGCAGCAGGCAGGCCTCGGTCAGCGCGTCGAACAGGCTCTCGCTGAGGGTGGTGGTCATCCCGTAATGGCAAGCCAGACGCTGACTCACCTGCCCGAGCTTCATGCCGACAATGGCGCGCAGCGCTGCCGCCGGCAGCGGACGGTAAATCACCGTCTGGAAGCGGGCCAGCAGCGCCGGCTGGAAGTGACCGCGCAGCACCGGGCGCAGCAGCTCGTGCAGGTCTGATTCGCTGGCTTCAGGCTGTGCATCCAGCAGCTGCATTAGCAGGTCACTGCCAAGGTTGGCGGTCATCAGGATCACTGTGTTGCGGAAGTCGATTTCACGCCCCTCGCCGTCGCGCATTACCCCCCGATCGAAGACCTGGTAGAACAGGTTCATCACATCGCGATGGGCCTTCTCCACCTCATCGAGCAGCACCACGCTGTAGGGGCGTTTGCGCACCGCCTCGGTCAGGATCCCGCCCTGGCCGTAGCCGATGTAGCCTGGCGGAGAACCCTTCAGCTGGCTGACGGTGTGCGGTTCCTGGTACTCGGAGAGATTGATGGTGATCAGCGCTTTCTCGCCGCCGAACAGCGCATCGGCGAGGGCGAGCGCCGTTTCCGTTTTGCCGGTGCCGCTCGGCCCGACCAGCAGGAACACCCCCTGCGGACCGTTCTCCGGCGTCAGGCCGGTTTTCGCGGCGCGCAGGCGCCGGGCAATGGCGCTCAGGGCCGACTCCTGGCCAACCACCCGTTTGCCGAGGCTCTGTTCCAGGCTCAGCAGCTCCGTCTGCTCATCCTTCATTAGCGAGGAGAGCGGCACGCCGGTCCAGTCGGCAATTACCGTCGCCACGGTGCGGACGTCGACGTCCAGCCCGAGTAGCGGATTGCCGTGCTGGGCGGCAGTAAGCGCGTTTTGCAGGTCGTTGATTTCCCCCTGGCGGGAGATATCGCGACGACATGCCCGCAGCGCCTCCGTCAGCTGCAGCTCCTGACCATATTGGGTTTCGAGGGTATCCAGCGCCAGGATAAGGCGGTTCTCCTCCTGCTCAATGAACGCCAGCCGTTCGCCGTGGGCGCTGTTGCCCAGCGCGATATCCTCCAGCAGCGCCTGCTTCTCCATCGCCAGCGCGGTGAGCTGTGCCTTCAGGCGGGTCAGCGGCTCTGGCACGGTATCAAGGCTCATGCGCAGGCGGGCGGAGGCGGTGTCGAGTAAATCCACCGCCTTGTCCGGCAGCTGGCGGCCGGTGAGATAGCGTCGTGACAGCGTCACGGCGGCACGCACCGCGTCATCCGTGATATGCACCCCGTGGTGGTGGGCATACCGGGGCTTCAGGCCGCGCAGCATCAGGCAGGCGGTGTCGTCGTCCGGCTCATCCACCTTGACCATCTGAAAGCGGCGCTCCAGCGCGGCATCGCGCTCGAAGTACTGCTTGTATTCACGCCAGGTGGTGGCGGCGATGGTCCGTAGTTCCCCCCGGGCCAGCGCCGGCTTTAACAGGTTGGCGGCATCCGCCCCGCCGGCCTGATTGCCCGCGCCGATAATCGTGTGCGCCTCGTCGATAAACAGCAGCACCGGCCCAGGCGACTGCTGCACCGCCTCAATGATATTTTTCAGCCGCTGCTCGAACTCGCCTTTGACCCCGGCGCCGGCCTGCAGCAATCCGAGGTCCAGGGTGCGCACCGACACCGGCTTCAGCGCGTCGGGGACGTTGCCTTCGGCAATGCGCAGCGCCAGGCCTTCCACCAGGGCGGTCTTGCCCACGCCCGGTTCACCGACGAGGATCGGGTTGTTTTTACGACGCCGGGAGAGAATATCCACCATCTGGCGGATTTCCGTGTCACGTCCGAACACCGGGTCAATCTGCCCGTCTCTGGCTTTGGCAGTGACGTCGAGAGTAAATTTGTCGAGGGCGTTCTGCAGCGCCGGGTTGGGCCCATCCGCGTTCGGTACCCCGTCCGCAGGACGCCCCACAAACTCCACGTCCCCGCCATGACGCTGCGCCAGCGCCGCCTCCTGCTGCGCTTGCGGACGTTCGTCGGACTGGGTATCCAGCAGGGGGCGCAGGCGTTCCAGCTGGCTCTGGCCCAGGGTTAACAGCGGCCACAGGCCATCGCACTGGATCAGATTCTGTTTTGCTACCAGCGCCATCAACAGGTGAACACTGCGGATCTGCGCTTCGCCGCTGAGCGAGGCAATCAGCCAGGCCTCCTGCATCAGCTTCAGGATAGCGCCAGATAGCTGAGGACGATGACGTACCGAGCGCGGCTGTTTATCCAGCCAGCTAAGCAGATCCTGCCATAGCGCATCCATATCCCATTCGTAGCGCCGCGCCAGCACCGTCAGATCGCCTTCCCCCTGTTCCAGCAGCTTGAGCAGCCAGTGCTCGGGCAGGATCTCAGCGTGCGCCCGGGACTGGCACAGCGAGGCCGCCCCCTCCATCGCGCGGGCACAGCAGGGATTAAGACGGCGTAACAGGCTGGCTGGATTTTCCATGAGATCCTCTCTTTATTGGTTCCGGACACGCTACCGCCCGTCGCTGTTCCCCAACAGGAACCCATAGCGCACAGGGTCAGGCAGGCAGATTGTGTTTTTCTTTGCTGAGTACCCGCATCTCAGGCATTCAGCAAAAAACGGCGGACAGAGAAACGCTGTCCGCATCAGGCGATGGCCCTCCTTACTCCCCGGTCGCATAGATAACGATGCGACCGGGGTGAGCGAACGCCGCCAACGCACCTCCGGCGCGAAGAATGACGGGCAATTACGCGGTAGCGCGTTCGTTCCAGCTATCGGAATGAATGATGTTGCCGTCTTTATAGGTCCAGATGATCTTCTCGTAGCGCAGCTCGATCTGTTCCAGATGGTTGTGCTTCTCGTAGGCAGGGTCTTTGATGTCGTGCATCAGGGGATTCACTTTCACCACCTTGACGTTCTCAAGCGTGGTGTTGAAATACTCCACTTCCTGGCCAGCATCGTTGATCCGGTACCACTTGAACTCGGCGGATTTCAGGGTCTGACCGGTGGTCACCGCCTTGTACAGGTAGGGGCTGGAGGAGTCGATCTCCTTGGTGAACAGGAAAGGCGTATGGATCCGCGTGCCGGTCAGTTTGCCGGTGTTGTTATCGGTCGGGATGTACAGGTTATGCTCCTGGGCCACCACTTCGATACTGCCTTCACGATCCTGAACGTCGACAGACCCTTTAATGTCCGCGCCGCCGTCGTCTTTCAGCCAAAGATAAACAGGAATTGCCATGGAATTACTCTCCATTGTGTAGTGAAGCGCCATCATCCTGGGATGACGCAGAGGGTTTGTCCGGTAACCGGCAGGCGTCGACCTGCGGCACCAGACTGATTTCGACACGTCGGTTCAGCGCCCGGCCTTCCGGCGTGTCGTTTGTTGCAATTGGGCGGCTTTCGCCATAGCCCTGAACGGCAAAGCAGCTATCCGGCACGTCGCCGGTATCGCGCATCCAGTCGCGGACCGATTCCGCGCGTTTCAGCGACAATAGCTGGTTGGCTTTTTCCTCACCGACGCTGTCGGTGTGGCCCGCCACCACGATCAGCCACCCGGGCCTGGCCTTAATGTCCACCAGCGAGTGGACAAGCCGCTTTGTCGAACCGGGTTTCAGTACCCATTTCCCGGTATCGAACAGCGACATGCTGTCAAGGCGGATGACGTGCGGCGCGACGCGCTGCACCGGCCTGGGGGGCGGTGGCGGCGGCACGTAGCGGCGAATAGCCTCCAGCAACGGCAGGCGAATCCGCTCCCCGCGATATAAGCCAAGACTCAGGCGCAGCGGGAGGCCGTTACGCGCCCAGCTATCCAGCAGCGCGGCATCTTCACGCAGCACCCTGACGGCGCTGGCTTTTGCCCCATAATCATCCATCGCGATCCGCTCATAACGGGCAATATCAGCGCCCACGCGCTGCAGCAGTTGTCGATTGTTCAAGCCACTGCTGAGCAGCGCGGCGACAGCCGCAAGAGTGAAAACAGCGAGCGCCGCGCGCCAGGCCCTGCCCCATGGCGTAAGCCCCCGTCCCGCCGGTAACTGCGACAGGATGAAATCCGGCAAGAATGGCGCATCCGGGGTGTCGGTCTCGCCTGGCTGCCAGCCAGCTACCCGCGTCAGGCCGGTATGCCGGGATAACCACCTCGTCCATGCCGACGACGCCAGGCTCCCGGCATGGGTGGGTCCGATCCCCCAAAGTACGGCCGCTGGGGTCAGGGGTGGCAGGTCTGCATTCTCCTCCGTTAACACGGCAAGGACGTGCCGTGCGAACCAGCCCATCAGGCTGTTCATTAACACCTGCTGCTGCAGCGCCGCCGCGCCGCCGACGCTCAACCAGGTCGACACAGAACAGGGGGCGCAGGAGGGCTGCCAGACTTTCACCGCCTCACCCGGGATCGCCGCCTGCCAGAGCAGACTGGGGCTCATCGCGCTGCCCACCTGCCCCTGCAGCGCCAGCGGTACGGCATACCCCGTCTGCTGACGCAGCTGGCTGATTTGCCAGCGCAGGGCCAGCAGGGCGCTGGTCAGCGCGTCGCTTTGCGCGTGCCGCTGCGGGCAGACGCAGAGCAGCACCGACAGCTGAGGCCCCCACTCCGGTCGCTGGCTTAATATCTGGCGCGCAACCTGCGGCAGCTCCTCCGTCTTTTCCACCCGGATCCAGCAGCCCTGTTTGACGACCCGCACCGGGGACGGCTGCGGCCAGACACTCGGCAGATCGCCGCAAACGAGGACTACCGGCTGGCGATAAGCGATCGCCGGAAGTTCGTGCAGGGTTGACGCGACCTGACGTTCGGCACCACGACGGGCAATACGCCAGATCGCGATAATCAGGGCCAGCGTGACCAACAGAATGAGCCACGCCCCCCAGCGGGGAACCGGCAAAAATAGCAGGCACACCAGCGCGCTCAGCAAGCCTGCCCACAGCGCCAGCCCGTGCTGCTGGGCGGGGCTCATTTCACCTCCCCCGGCAGCAGGGTCAGCAGCAGATGATCGAGCCAGTGGTTCAATCCCCACCACAGAGCCACGATCACCGCCACGCTCAGCCCTGCACGTACCGGCCAGGAGGCCAACCAGCCGCTTATCCCCAGTCCGGCGCGGCTCTCTATCAGCACCGGAGCGCCCTGCGGACAACGGAAAGGCGGGACATGTTCACTGAGCGCGTTGACCAGCTTCAGGCGCTCCGGGTCGTGGAGGGAGCGAAAGCTGCCAACAAAACCCAGCTGCATCACCCGCTGAAAACAGGTGACCACAGCCAGGTCGGGCGTCGGATCATGCAGAACCTCGCGCATCCGCTCGCACAGGGTGTCGCCGGCGTCCATGGTGCCGAGAAAATGCCCCTGCAGCGGAATGTCATACCACTGCAGGCAGGCATCATCCTCCACGCCGCGCCCTTTCACGACTTCATCGAGCAGCGCGCACTGGGCGGTGAGAATATGCTGACAGCTGACATCATCAAGCCCGCTCGCCTTCAGCTCAGTTTGCACGCGCTCGACATCAGCAATACACCGCTGCCATAGCCTGTACCCCTCCTCATCGCGGAACTGCGGGCCATGGCGCAGGCTGATAACCTGCAGCCAGGTGTTTTGCAGCAGCGCATCGATATCAATGGACGCGGCGTTGCCGCGTTGACGTTCATTCACGTTCGTAGTACCGCAAAAAGTTCAAGTTCAGGCTCGCCAAGCATCCCCGGGACGTAGAACATACAGGTACCGCTCTGCAGCATTTCCGTCGCCAGAGGATGGGACACATCGAGGCTGAAATACTGGTTTTCCAGACGCAGCGGGATCGCCGCCGGCACATGACGCAATGGCGTCAGGGGCACCCCTGTCCGCGAGGAGTTGACGATGGCTTTGACATGATCCGGACTGCCCACTTTGCACTGCCGCGGAAACTGTTCCTGCAGCTGGGCGACCGGTACCGACGAACGAACCGACAGATAGTAATCCGCCCCTTCCCGCAGCCGGGCATCGTGCAGACGCGCCTGCCAGAAGTGCAGCCGGGCATCATGCTCCAGGGCAATCGCTACCACCCGCGACGGCAGGCTCGCCTCCAGCAGGTCGCTGAGTAAATCAAACAGCGGCGGAAAAACCGCGTTCAGCTGGTCATGTTGATAGATCGGGACGGCATTCGCCTGATGGGTCAGCGAAAAGGTCAGCAGGCTGCCAGCCAGGCGCGCCAGCTCCGGATAGAGGCGTTCCGGCGGGCTTTGCCGGTAACGCAGAAAATAACCCAGCACCGGCTCAGCGCTGTTCAGCGCGTTCAGCAACCAGAACAGAGAGACATCGGCCACGGCAAAATCAGCCATCCGTTCATTGCTCTCGCGACGCATGGCCATCAGGCGCGTCAGACGAGCCCGGAGCTGAGTAAGCAGCAGTTCAAGCTGCGTCGCCAGCCAGCGGCTGCCCTGAATCTGCAGCAGCGGCGGGAGAAACGTCTCGTCGATGAGCCAGGCCCCCTGCGAATCCCGCAGCAGGCGTACCACCGGACAGGTCAGGTAATCGCTGTTATCCTGATGGGCGAAACGGAGGGACAGCTCCGGCTGCATGACGGCAATCTGCCGGGTATCATCCCCGAACTGGTTGCGGACATCGCGCCAGCGCTGCCGGAAGCGCACCGGCCTTTCGGCCACATCATCAGGCTTCAGGCAGTTGCCGCCATTGGCCTTCATCAGAGGCAGCGCCAGCATCACCACTCCCGTGCGGGATTCGCCCTCCAGCGACAAAGCCGGCGGCAGCGCATCGGCATTGTCCGTATCAATCATCGTGCCATCCTGGAACCGGACCTGCAGCCTGTGAGCCTGCAGGCGGCCCAGTTTGAGCATCTCTGGTTCGAAGGTCGCCTCAACCACTCCCCAGGGGTGGTTGAGGCCCATCCGGGCAATCGCTTCCGCAGCCCAGGCGGCATACGCAGCCTGCTGTTGAAAATGCTGGGGCGACACCATAATGCCCCGGCCCCATAACGGACGTTCGGTTTTCATCATCGTCCGACCCTACGCCTTCGCCTTCGGCATCTGGCTGACCAGCGACAGATTGACGTCCAGCCCCTCGACCTGGAAGTGCGGCACGGCGTACAGCTTCACGCGGAAGAAGCCCGGGTTGTCCTCGATATCTTCCACCACCACGCTGGCATCGCGCAGCGGATGGGAGGCCTGCAGCTCGTCGCCCGGATCGGTCATTTCGGTGACCAGGCTCCGCACCCAGGTGTTCAGCTCCAGCTCCAGCAGACGCCGGTCCTTGGTGGTGCCGATATTCTCGCGCTGGATCATCTTCAGGTAGTGCGCGATGCGCGACAGCAGGAAGATATAAGGCAGACGCGCGTTGATGCGGCTGTTGGCGGTAGCGTCGGCGGTATCGTACAGCGCCGGTTTTTGCGCGGAGTTGGCCGAGAAGAAGCAGGCGTAATCGCGATTTTTGTAGTACGACAGTGGAATGAAGCCCAGGCTGGCGAACTCAAACTCCCGCGTTTCCGGGATCATCACCTCGGAAGGGATCTTCACCTGATTGCCGGTGCCCAGATCGTACAGATGGATGGGCAGATCTTTCACCGCGCCGCCGGCCTGCGGGCCGCGGATCTGCACGCACCAGCCGTTATTGACAAAGCTCTTCACCATATTGGAGGCGAAAGAGAACGCCGCGCTGGTCCAGAGATACTTTTCGTGGTCCGGCCCCTTCACCTGCTCGACATAGTTAAAGCTGCGCACCGGCACGGTGTCCGGACCATACGGCAGACGACCCAGCACGCGCGGCATCACCAGGCCGATGTAGCGGGCGTCGTCGGTTTCCCGAAACGCTTTCCAGCGAATATATTCCGCACGTTCGAAGTAGTTACCGATATCTTTGATGGCGGCGACCTCTTCCATGGTCTCTTTCAGGAAGAAAGCCGGGCCGACGGCGCCGATAAACGGCATGTGGGCGGCAGCGGAAACCCGGGAGATATTGCGCAACAGCGCCACGTCCTGCGCGCTGGCGTCGAACTCATAGGCCGAGATCAGCGAGCCGATCGGCTCGCCGCCGGGGGTGTCGTACTCCGCGGTGTAGGTGTGCCAGTAAAGGCCGCTCTGAATCAGCTCCGGCGCATCCTCAAAGTCCTGACGCAGATCGTCCTTTGAGACGTCGAGGATCTCCGTTTTCACGTTCTGGCGGTAGTCGGTGTTGTCCACCAGCTGTTTGAGGCCGCGCCACAGGGATTCGACCTGCTGAAACTCCGGATGGTGCATCACTGCGTCCAGCTGGCGGCTTATCTGGAAATCCAGTTCAGCGATATGGTGGTCAATCAGCGTTTTATCGAGCTTTTCCACCCGCTGGCCGGACTGGCGGATGCGCTCCATAAACACCTGCATCGCCGCGGTCAGACGCTCCGCCGCCGGCGCCTCGGAGAGCGCGGCATCGTCCAGAAAGTCGTTGATGTCCCCGAGGCGAGCGGCCGGGGCGAGATTGATTTTTTCAAACAGCGACGCGTAAACGCCCTCGCTCGCCGTGTTTTCCTGCAGCGCGGTTTGCCCCTGAACAGGGCTGTTTTCTGTGGTAACAGACATTAGCATTTTCCCGGTTATTCCATTAACAGACTTGCCCCGCCATTATTTCGGAGCAAGCGCACTCATTTCGTCGCGTAATTCCTGTGACAGCGCCGGATCTTTCAGAATTGCCTCGAGCTCTTTTCTGAAAGTGGCGTTATCAAGCAGATTGGATTTGAGATCGCGTAATAAGTTACGCATCGCCAGCATGGCGCGGAGTTGTGGAATTTGCCGGGCAATCTGCTCCGGTTCAAAATCGTTGATATCGGTAAAACGCAGCCTGACGTTCTCCTCTTCGCCATTGCCAGCCAGCGTATTCGGCACCGAGAGATTCACCTCCGGGCTAAATTCCGAAAGTACGCTGTTAAAGTTATTTTTATTGACGTTAATTTTTTCTCTTTCCGATAATGGCCGGTTTTCTTTACCGTGACTAAAATCGCCAATGGTAAGTAGCTTTAATGGCAGCTCAACTTTTTTTTGCACGCCGCCGGTGTGGAGAGATAATTTGAGATTAATGCGAGCCTTAGGCACTTCATTCTGGAACGTATCAGCCATAGCAGTTCCTTTCCTCAGGGAATAATTATTGAAGAGTTGACGGTAAAAACCTGAGGATAATAAAACAGAAATAGATTATCGATCAACTTAACAAGAAGATTTATTGAATATACTCACAAGGTGAATGATTTCATTTTCTCTTAGCGCCAAAATAAATATTTAATAAATAAATACAAAACCTAAAACAATCATAAAAATAAATTACATCCCAAAGAGAAATATAAGAATAAACATAGCGATAACAGCACCTGGAATTAAATCATCCCCTCGCAACGCAATTTATCGTCACCCGCGCGGCAAAACATTCAAGAGCAACCTTTTTCTCAGCAACTGGTTTGCGCTAACCGGCCAGCGAACGTGGCGAGGAATGACCGCGGACCCAGCGATATGTTCCTCCGCAGACAGTCGTCAGTGGCTGAAGAGCCTATTTTCTGGGCGACTGACCACAGCGCGATGGCGAAAAAAGTTGTCGTTACCAAAAAAATATGAACCCGGTTACAAGATGTGCACGCCACCGTCATCGGCATCCTGAGGAGGTCGCATTCTGCGGATCGCCAGGCTATATCTATGACACCTTTCTCCCACAACGAGTAAAAATAATGAGCAAGAAGATCCTGATGCTGGTCGGCGATTACGCCGAAGATTACGAAACGATGGTCCCTTTTCAGGCACTGCAGATGATTGGCCACCAGGTCGATGCCGTCTGCCCGGATAAAGCCGCCGGCGACTATGTGATGACGGCGATCCATGATTTTGACGGAGCCCAGACCTACAGCGAAAAGCCGGGGCACCGCTTCACCCTGAACGCCGATTTTGCCGCGGTGAAGGCCGAGGATTACGACGCGCTACTGATCCCCGGCGGCCGCGCGCCAGAGTATCTGCGTCTGAACGAACAGGTCATTAAACTGGTCCAGGCGTTCGACGCCGCGCGTAAACCTATCGCCGCCGTCTGCCACGGGCCACAGCTGCTGGCCGCCGCCGGGATTCTGCAGGGGCGGACCTGCAGCGCCTATCCGGCCTGCGCCCCGGAGGTGCGCCTGAGCGGCGGGCATTATGCCGATATCGGTATCGATCAGGCGCATGTTGACGGCAATCTGGTCACCGCCCCCGCCTGGCCGGCACACCCGCAGTGGCTGGCGAAGTTCGCCGCCCTGCTGGCGGAGTAACGCATTTTCTCTGACTAAGTGAATGGACTATCGCCGCGCTGGCGCTCTCTTTGTTACCGGCCCGGCGGTTTTCGAACGGCCGTTTCCGCTGCCGCCAAATCTGATTCAGCTCAGCGAAACGCTGGCCGGATTGTCTCCTCGCCTCAGATGCGCATTCCCCCTGAAACTTCAATGCGCTGGGCATTAACCCAGCGATGATCATCGGATAACAGCGAGGCGATCATCGGCCCGATATCCTCTGGCACCCCCGGTCGGCCAAGCGCCGTCATGTTCGCCACCGCCGGAGCGACCTGCGGGTTATCCCGCACCACCCCGCCGCTGAAATCCGTGGCGATGGCGCCCGGCGCCACGCAGTTCACCGTGATCCCGCGGCCGCCCAGCTCAAACGCCATATAACGGGTCAGGGTTTCCACCGCAGACTTCATGACTGCATAGGGCGCCCGATTCGCCATCACGATACGGGTCAGTCCGGACGAGATATTCACAATTCGCCCGCCATCGGCCAGCAGCGGCAATAATTTTTGGCTGAGGAAAAAAACACCCTTCACATGGATGCGATAAAGCGCATCGAGCTCCGCTTCGGTAGCGTTCAGAAACCCCATGCAGCTGGCATTGCCGGCATTATTGACCAGGTAATGAAACCGATCGGCCCCCAGCTCCGCCAGGGCCGCCTGAAAGGTGCTGACAAACCCGTCAAAGGTGTCGGTTTCGCCGGCGCTGAAGGGCAGCGCGATCGCCCGCGAGCCCTGGGCTTCAACCCACGCGACCACATCGGTCGCCTCGGCGAAATGCGCGTTGTAGGTCAATACCACATTCACGCCGCGCTGAGCCAGCGCTTCAACGGTCGCGCGGCCCAGGCCACGGCTGCCGCCTGTCACCAGGGCGATTTTTGCGCTATTGTTCATGTTTTCCCCTTTTATCTCTGCTGAAAACATGAGCGATTATAGGCCTCTGAATGCCGACGATAAGACCACATGGTGCGACAGGATTGTTTTGCCAGCTGGAACAATGTCATGGATAAACTGGATACCCTGACCCTGTTCGTGCGTATCGTCGAACGGGGTTCGTTCAGCGCTGCCGCCGCGGATCTGGGTTTTTCCCGGCCGGTGGCGACCGCGGCCATTAAGGCGCTGGAGGCCAGCCTTGGGGCGCGCCTGCTGCAGCGCACCACCCGGCACGTGCAGCCGACGGCGGAGGGGGCGCTGTATTATCAGCGCTGCGTCTCCATCCTGGCGGCCCTGGAGGGGGCCAACCGCAGCGCCGGAGGGAGCATCTCTGGCACCCTCCGGGTGGACGTGGCGGGCAATCTGGCGCGAACCCTGCTGCTGCCCGCGCTACCGCAGTTTCTCGCCCGCTATCCGGCCATTACCTTGCAGATTGGCGAAAGCGAGCGCGACGTCGATCTGGTCCGCGAAGGGGTAGATTGCGTCATTCGCGGCGGCCATCTTCCCGATAGCGAGATGATTTGCCGGCCGCTCGCCATGCTGCAGGAGATCACCTGCGCCAGCCCGGCCTACCTCGCCCGGTACGGTACCCCGCATACGATTGACGAGCTGGCGGGACACGTGACGATCGGTTTTGTTTCATCGCGCACGCACCGTACCTTGCCGCTCAGTTTTACCCTGGATGGCCGCCAGACCGAGGTCAGTTTGCCCTGTCGGCTGCTGACTTCCGATGCCGACGTCGGCGCCGAAGCGGCCAGGCTGGGCTTTGGCCTGTATCAGGCCCCCTTGTCCCGCCTTGAGGCCGATCTGGCATCCGGTGGGTTAACGGAGGTGCTGGCTGATTTTCGCCCTGCGCCGCTGCCGCTCTCCCTGCTCTATCCCAGCAGCCGGCAGCTCTCTGCCCGGGTACAGGTATTTATCGACTGGGTGACGGCGCTGATGAAGGCGCCCCTGGCTCAGCAGGCATCCGGAAGGCTAAAATAACGATTGCTATTATTTGCGGCTCGTGCGTTAATCATTAAGTCGATTTACCAGACGAAAAATTATTATCGAAGCACGTGTTCTCATCTCCAGGCGTTATCCCTGATACCACCTTCCTTTGAGCAGTCCCGTTAGTATTTTGCTTTTTCTGTAAACAGGCCCTGTCAGATCCCTGTTGGCTCGTTAAAAAAGCTCTCCGTCTGACCCAATACCCGGCTTACCACTAACAAAAATCAGCCGCGTTAATTTCCCTGAAAACGACCATTGTCTTTTCAACAGAACATTACCCATACAGGTTTATATTATGATTGAACATATCCATTTTAGATGCCCATGCTGCCATGGCTCCCAGTACAGAACGTCCCAGTTTGACGTGACGGAAAAAAATCCCTTTGGTGCGAAATGCATTTTCTGCAAATCGGCCATGATGACCTTAGATACTATTCGCCCTTATCACCTGGGCGCGCTGTCCACCGCTCAGGCACAGCCATAAGACGATGAAGCGGGTGAACGCGGGCGGGAAAATCCCCCCGGTGATTCACCTGGGGGCAACCTCTGGTCCTTCACCTGACGCACCGTCGGTGGAATGGCGAAGGCCGGCATCCGGCAACGCTTTTATCAGGGTCGTCACATTCTCCCCGGCGCGGCTTTCCACATTAAAATAGTCCACCGCGCGCAGAATGAGCCGCAAACCTCTGCCGCTTTCCGCTAACGGATCGACATCGAAGCGCTCATCGCTACGCGCCAGCGCCAGGCGCTCTGCCGGAAAGACCTCTCCTGCATCAATAAAGCGCAGCGTCACCCGGTCCTCCGCTGCGATAAATTCGACACGAAAAACGCGTTGCCGATCCTCATGCAGCGCATAGCGAATGATATTGGTGGCCGTCTCACAGGCGGCAAGATCGAGCGCGAAGCGCCACTCCTCCCCGACGGGCAGCGGCGCCAATTGTTGAGTCAGCCACGCCGCCAGCGGTGAAAGCGAGCTGAGTTGGGCAGGAAACAGCATGACGTTATTCACGGGCGCATCACGGATTGAACTGCGCAAGGGCTGAAGTACGATCCTCGCAAATACGAAAAATACGATCCATCCTGGTCAGGGTAAACATATTGCGGATGCCGGGGTTCAGCGCGCACAGTGTCATTTCTCCTTTACCATTCATCATTTTCATCAGGGAAACCAGCGTTCCTAAACCGCTGCTGTCGATAAAATCGATTTTACTGAAATCAACAATCAGATCGGTGCGATCTTCGCCTATCTCCTGGGCGATTGCCGCTTTAAAGGCTACCGCGACGGACGCATCCAGCCGACGCACCGCCGGCGTCAGGATCGTCACCGAGGCCTGCCGTTCGGTTTCAATTTTCATCACTGTCCCCTGTACGTTCAATAATCAAGAGTGAAACATCATCGGCCATCGCCTGAGTCTCCTGCCCGTCGCCACTGCGCCAGCGGATCAGGTGCCGGGCAAACCCCGGCAGCAGCGCGGGCAGCGGCTGCGTCACGCTGTCCTGCAGCCACGCTTGTAAACGCGCCTCGCCAAACTGTTCACCGCTCCGGTTTTCACATTCGGTGATGCCGTCGCTGAACAGGCACAGCCGCTCTCCCGGCGCCAGTGAGAAACTGACATCTGCCCACGAGAGATGGTCTATCAACCCCACCGGCGCCCCGCCGCTGCCGACCGGACGGACGGCTGCGTCCGGGCTCACGATAAAAGGCGTGGGATGCCCGGCCTGACAGAGTTTGCCCGCGCCGGTCTTCAGGTCAATGACGCCATAGATCAGGGTGAAATAGCTGACAATCTCTGTTTCGTCACTGCAAAAACGACCATTAAGGATCGCCACCACTTCAGCAGGCGACGCCGGCTGGTTGTCTGCCGTAAAAAGAAAGCGCTCAACGGCCCTGCCATGCAGAAACTGGCGGGCGACGGCGAGCGACATCATCGCCGCCCCCACGCCATGTCCGGAGACATCCACGCAGTAAAATCCGAGCCGATCGCCCAACGGGAAGACGTTAAAAATATCTCCCGACACCCAGGCCGAGGGCAGGAAAATCCAGTCGGAGAAAAATCCCTGATGACGCAGCTGATGAGCCGGGAGAACCGACTGCTGAATGCGCGCCGCCAGCTCCAGATCCTGTTCAATCTGTCGCAGCGCTTCGCTCAGCCGCGCATTGCGCGCGGCGAGGTCAGCCTCAAGGGAGAGGATCCGCGACCCGGCGTGCAGCCGCGCCCGCAGTTCGCTCTGCTCTACCGGTTTGCTGAGAAAATCATCGGCCCCGGCCTCAAACCCCTGCGTTAAATCGCCAGGGTCTTCGCGGGCGGTGAGCAATATCAGATAAACGTAGTGACCAAACTGGCGACGGCGAACTTCCCGGCACAGCGTCAGGCCATTCATCTCTGGCATCTCCCAGTCGCTTATCACCAGGTGACGGGCTGGTTTTCGAGGATCGCCAGCGCGGCGACGCCGTTTTCCGCCTCACTGACGATATAGCCCCACTGCGTCAACATCCGGCTTAGCAGCCGACGATAAACCAGCGAGTCTTCAACAATCAGGACGTGCTGTGCCGACATCGCGCCTCCTAAATCGGCAAGAACCAGATAAAGCTGATCGTGCCTTCACGAAACTTGCCGCTGCCGCTGTCGTGCCCCGGATAGCGGGTACCGGCATAGTTGGCATACTGCACAGAGAACGATCCTGGCGTATAGCCCGCGTAGCCGAAACTGTAACTGTAGTCGCCATTCCACGGCTGCTGCTGGCTACTGTCCGGATACCAGAACGCGGTAGCGCGTACAAAAAAATGCTGCTTAAAGGTATATCCGCAGCCGCCGAGCAGCACGTTTTTGTTTTTGCGGATGTCATCGCTCTCCAGATCGTAATAGCGCGGCACCCAGCTGTAGCCTACCTGACAGATAATGGCATCGCCTTTGTTAATCAATAGCGCATGTTCCATGGGCTTCGGCAGCGAAAATTTATACGCCAGGGTAATCGCCCCCTGCTCAAAATAAGTGTGACGCTTGCTGCCCGAGGTCCAGAAGTGGTTATCGCCATAGTTACTTTAAACCAGGCTGACGGTGTTGGCATGCCAGTCGTCGTAGCCAAAACTATAGCGAAAATCGGCGGTATAGCGGCTGGTATCGGTCACCGGTAAACGGGATGTCACGTTGGCGAACCAGAAGCTGTAAGGCGAGTATTGCAGACTGAGGTTCAGCGTCTGATTATATTTTTTCTTCTGTTCTGCGCTGTCTGAGCTGTTGGGGACGGTCATCCACTGCTCTTTTAAACCCGAACTAAAGCTCAGCGCTCCGGAAAACACCTTGTCATTCCCGGAAAAAAGCCGTCCCCAGCGGCTGGTAAACACGCCGGCCTGCACCGGTTCACCATTTTTATCACGCAGCGGTTGTGCGTCGTTCTTTTCTGCTCCTTCGGCGCCTGCGATGGCGCACCATAGCGCGCAGGCCAGCATATATTTCTCCCGCATTTGCCCTTCCTTAGTTAGGTATCCAGCGTGCGGCGACGCGGTATTTGGCCATCAGCCACAGTACGCCCAGCGCGGCGGCATGGATCAAGGTGTTCACTATCCACGCCTGGCGCCACAGATCGAAGGTGACCAGCTGGCTTACGGCGAGCACGATGTAAACATGCAAAATAAAGGTGTAGAGCGAACGCTGCCCGAGCGGGATCAGGAACCAGCCTGCCAGCCAGTTCAGGGGGCGCCAGCACCAGGTCAACAGCAGATAAATAGTGACCATCAGACTGATATCATTAAGGATCCGTACCGGCCCGAGGCCGTTTTTCGCCGCCCAGGTATGGTAAAAGGCGTTAAATTCCGCCGGTGGGATCACGTGCATCAGCAGCGCGGGCGGCATAAAAGGATTGGTATGATTCTGGGCGACAAACGCAAGGATAAGCGCGATGCACACCAGCGCCGCGACGGCGACTTTGCCGGGCGGCGTGCGGGCGAAAGAGATCAGTTCCGCTTTGTACCAGCCGCAGCACATTCCCAGCACAAAGATAAATTGCCAGGCCATCAGGGGAAAGGCGAATTCAAATTCGCAGGGCGTCACCCGTACCGGCCAGCGTTGCCAGCAGCCGTAGATCAGCAGCGAGACGCCCAGTAATGGGTAGACGTGACCCTTTTGCAGCATGCCGAGAAACAGCGGGCTGAGCAATAACAAAAAAATATAGAGACCGAGGATCTGCGTCTGATGCGGGCCAATCTGCAGATAAAGGATAATGTTAAACCACGTCTCTTTTATTTGTGGGGTTAGCGGATAAAGCGACCAACTGGTCCCGGAAAAGCGGTCGGTAAAATGAGTGACTTCATAGACATTAATATAGGGCAAATATCTCAGCAAAAGAAAAGAGACAATAATAATAATATTAACCTGATATATTTTCCAGGCGCGAAGATAAAGCCCCCAGCTCACCGTGAGTAATACGGCCTTTTGTAATCTGACACGATTTAGCATCCCTAACATGAAGCCGGACAGGATCACAAAGCCCTCGGCACCGGTGGTCAAACCAAATCGTTCCCAGCTGAAAATATTAAATATCGACATCACTTCCGTATGCGCCACCACCATCATCACGAGAGCAATACCGCGCATAAAGTCGATACGCAGGTCGCGATCCCCGGTCAGAGAGTAACGCCAGGCCGTTGATTTATCAGTTTCTTTTTGCGAAATCGCTGAAACAACCTGGCTCATGAGGGATCCCGTCGTCTACCCTGCAACATTTATTACAAATTATTTAGATAGTGTAGAATGCGCTATCTTGCAATGCTCATTTTATAAATTCCGCCTGCGTACATCACACTATGTTAAGTCATCCCGGTGACTATCATTTCGCGCTGTTGAAATTTTTACGCCACCATCTACACTCACTTTACTGTTATTTATAAGCCCCTGTGCGTTCTGCAGAACGCCGCCAATCAATAACAGACCAGTCATTCAAACTCAGCGCGGAATCAGGATATCCTTGCTATGGATTTTTATTTTTCCCGTTTTGAACATCGTCGACCGCCTGAGCCGCTCAGCACCCCGCGCTGGGTGAGGATGATCTGGCAGGTATTAGCCGTGGCCGCCCTGGTTCTCGGCGCCAATTATATTTACTGGCGCTGGACCGCGTCTTTAAATACCGACGCCCTATGGTATGCCGTTCCGCTGGCGCTGGCGGAAACCCTGGCGTGGATTGGCACAGTCCTGTTCACCATAAATTTATGGCAGGAAAAAGATCCTCCGCCAGGCGTCCCCCCGACGGAGATTAACGACTGTCTGCGAGCGGATGAAGCGGTGGAGTCGAGGCCGATTAAAGTCGATCTGTTTATCGCCACCTACTCCGAAGATGTGGAGCTGGTCAGGCTGTCGATCCGTGACGCCATGCGGATGACCTATCCCGGTCCGCTCGACTATAAGGTGCATGTTCTTGACGACGGGCGTCGCCCGGAGATGAAGGCGGTCTGCGAGCAGGAGGGGGCGAACTATATCACCCGTCAGAGCAATATCGGCTATAAGGCCGGTAACCTGCGCAATGGGCTGGAACATACCGATGGCGACTTTCTGATCATCTGTGATGCCGATACCCGCGTTTTCCCGACCCTGCTGAGCAATACGCTCGGCTATTTTCGCGATCCGGACGTCGCCTGGGTGCAGACCCCGCAATGGTTTTTCGATCTCCCGGAGGGGGAGGATCTGGCGCGCTGGCTGCGGCGTAAAGCGGGCGGCGCAGGCTACGGCGTGGGCTGGCTGGCGCAGAAAATCGTCGGTCCGCTGACCATTGGTCGCGATCCGTTTTTCAACGATCCGCGCATGTTTTACGACGTGATTTTACGGCGCCGCAACTGGGCTAATGCCGCATTCTGCTGTGGCGCCGCCTCCGTTCACCGGCGGGAAGCGGTGATGCAGGCCGCGCTGCGCAGCTACGTCTGGAGCGTTGACGCCGAGATCGCGCGTCATACGCGGGATATTCGCGACCCGGCAACGCGGGAAGCGCTGCAGGAGGCCATGCGCCCCCACGTGGCCTACGATACTGAACTGACGCCCTATAAGTTCCACGTCTCGGAAGATATTTATACCTCCATCCTGCTGCACGGCGACGCTGCCCGCCGCTGGCGCTCGGTAATGCACCCGCGGATCGAGTCGAAAATGCTCTCGCCGCAGGATATGCTGACATGGATGATCCAGCGCTTTAAGTACGCTGCCGGTTCGCTGGATATCCTGTTCCATGACAACATCTTCAGCCGCCGCCGCTTTAAACTCTCGCTGCCGCAAACGCTGATGTATGCGACCACCTTCTGGTCCTATCTGGCCTGCGTATGGAATACCGTGTTCCTGATTTCGCCCATTATCTATCTCTTCACCGGCATTCCCCCGGTGTCGGCGTGGTCTACCCCTTTCTATCTGCACTTTTTACCCTTTTTTATTGTCTCCGAACTGGCCTTTATGTTCGGCACCTGGGGCATTTCGGCCTGGGACGGCCGGGCCTCTTACCTCTCCTTTTTCTCGATGAATCTGCGGGCGCTAAACACCGTTTTGCGCGGGGAGCAGATCAAATTTCACGTCACGCCAAAAGAGCGACAGACGGGCCGTTTTCTCTATCTCGTCAAGCCGCAAATTGCCATCGTTATACTCACCCTGACGGGGCTGCTATGGGGCGGCATTCAGGTGGCGCGCGGGCAGGTTGACGACCCCTCCGGGTACGTCATCAACATTTTCTGGGGCGCGGTGAATATTGCCGCCATGCTGCCGCTGATCTTCGCCGCCATATGGACGCCCCCCGAAGAACAGGAGACAAGTCGATGAGGATCCGCGACGCCCTGCTCCCCGCCCGCAGCTACCTCACCATCCTCATTGGCTTCCTGCTGGGTTTTGCGATTGTCGTGTGGGTGGAAAAACAGATGCCCGCGCGCGTAGAGAGCAGCGGTGGGATGACGTTGAGCCAGGATTTTCCGCCGCTCCCTGCCCCGCGCGAGCTGACCTTTGACGAGGCGATCTGGGCGCGAGTGGCCTGGCAGTATTATGTGAATAATACTCAGCCAAACGGTCTGGCCAACGCGCACGATGGCGAACCCTGGCTTAGCCTGTGGAGCGTCGGCAGCTATCTTTTCGCCGTGGTCGCCGCAGAGCAGCTGCATATTGTGACCGCCGCCGAAGGTGATGAGCGCATTGCCGCCGCCCTGTTTACGCTCGGTCAACTGCCCCTCAACGCCCAGGGATTGCCCGCCGCTCAGTACCATGCCGGCACGCTGCAGATCCTCGGCAACCCGGACTCCTCCGCCATCGGTATGGGACGCCTGCTCACCGCCCTGCAAACACTGCTCTGGCGCTATCCTCAGCACGCCGCCGCGGTGCGGGATCTGTTTAATCAGTGGCGGGTCGGCGCGCTCATCAGCAACAGCCCCGCCAGCCAGGCCGCGGCGCCGCTGCACCACTGGGCGCTGGCGGCGGATGAACCGCGGGACAGCTTTGGCTACCGGCTGTACGCCAGCCATACGCTGCGGCTGATCGACAGCGCCGCGGGGCTGGCGGTGACCAACCCGCCGCAGGGGCAGCAGATGATCGATATCGACGGCATCATGGTGCCCGACGAGGGGCTGCGCACGCCCTGGGGTCGGCAGCCTTCGCTGATCAGCCTGCCGTACCTGCTCACCGGGCTTGAGCTGGGCTTTGACGCGCAGAGCGCGGAGATCGCCTGGCGCATCATGCAAATCCAGCAGCGCCGTCATAGCCTGAGGGTCAGCAAGCCGCCGATCAGCACCGACTACGCCGAGCCCGCGCCAGATTATGCCAGCGCGCTGGCGGACCGGCAGCCGCAGAGCGCCTTCGCTCCGCGCAGCGCCGCCCCGGAGCAATCGGCGATCACCTCCACCCGCACCGCCTTTGCCTGGTACGCCCTGTTCCGTAATAGCTGGAGCGAAGCGCTGCGCCAGCAGGTCCAGACGCTGCAGGTCCCGGGCAGGGGCTGGCAGCGCGGGTTAAACCTCAACCGCAGCGTCAACGACGTTATTGACGGCGATACCAACGCGATCGTGCTGGAAAGCCTGGCCTACATTTCCCGGGGGCAGATGCTGTGTCTGGCCTGCCTGAGCCCTGCCCCTCTCCCCTCGTCCTCAGCAGGAGCAACGCCATGAAGCTGATCTATTTATCCCGTTTTCCCCTGCTGGCCGGACTCATGGCGCTGTGGCTCTCGCTCTCCGGCGCGCAGGCCGCGACCGGTCTGCCGGCTACGGAATACGCCCCGCGCAGCGGGGAGCTGACGCCGAGGGAGATGACTATCGCCAGAAACGCCTGGCAATATTTCGTCGCCAACTTTCAGCCCACCACCGGGCTGGTCAATGCGGTGAACAAATACCCCTCCACCACCATGTGGGACAGCGCCTCCTATCTGGCCGCGATGACCGCGGCCCGTGAGCTGGGGATTATTGATAAGGCGGAGTTCGACCGTCGGATGCTGAAGTTTCTCGCCACGCTGAATAAGCTCGATTTATTCCGTAACGAATTGCCCAACAAAGCCTATAACACCGTGAGCGGACAGAAGGTGAACTACCAGAACAAGCCGGGCGAAATCGGCTATTCGGCGCTGGATATCGGCAGAATGCTGATCTGGCTGAAGGTGATCAAGGAGCGCTATCCGGAATACAGCAACAGCATCGATAACGTGGTGCTGGGGTGGGATTTCAGCCATGTGGTCGATCCCTGCGGCACGCTGTACGGGGCGTATCTGGAAAACGGCCAGCCAAAATACGTTCAGGAAGGCCGCCTGGGCTACGAGGAGTACGGCGCGGCGGGCTTTCAGCTGTGGGGATTTAACACCTGTCAGGCCAGCCGTCCGCAGCCCTACGAGCTGGCGGAAATTTACTGCGTGCTGGTCCCCTATGATTCGCGCGACCCGCGGCAAACCAGCCAGCATAACTATGTGGTCAGTGAATCTTACGTGCTGTATGGCATGGAGTTTGGCTTTGATAATCCTGCTGACCGGAACAACAGCCCGCGCGAGTACTCCCATCCATGGATGAAAAACTTTGCCGACCGGGTCTATCAGGCCCAGGAGAATCGCTACGCCATCACCGGGATCCTCACCGCCCGCTCAGAGCATCAGCTCGATAAATCGCCGTACTTTGTCTATGACACGGTGTTCAGCGATGGTTTTAACTGGAACACCATAACCGACAAAGGCCAGTTCGTACCGAACAGCGCCGCCGTGTCGCTCAAAGCGGCGATGGGGATGTGGGTGCTGTGGAACTCGCCCTATACCGATCGTCTGCTGGACGCCATTGAAAACGCGAACGAAGCGGGTAAAGGCTATTACGAGGGGCTGTATGAGAACGGCGACGGGCCAATCAATGAATTTACCGCCAACAATAACGGCATCATGCTGGAAGCGCTGTTGTTTAAAAAAGAGGGCAAACTGCTGCAGTTTTCCAGCGACAATCCGAAAAACCGCAATTTCGCCCCGTCGCTGTGGGACAAGAAGCTGGTGGATCTCTTTGAACCGAATAACGGCCCGCGCAATCGCCCGTTCCTGAGCAACACCCCGGCCGTCAAAACATGGTGCGAGCAGACCGGGACCACGCAGCGCATCCAACCCGCCTGCCAGGCCTGCCAGTGCGCCGCCTGCAAGGCTGACGAACCCGTTAAACTTCCGCCGGTGACCGCGCAATGCTTAAAACCATAGCCCGCTGGCTGGCCGTCGCCGTCGTCCTGCTGCTTATCGCCCTGGCGCTGTTTGGTCGCGAAGGCGCGGGGTGGCGCTGGCTGACTAAAGGCGGCTGGCACACCACCGCCCGTATCAGCAGCCTGACGCCGCAGGAGCGGACGTGGGCGCAGATCGCCTGGCGGTACGTCGAGAACAATACCCAGCCGCAAACCGGCCTCGTCAACGGCAGCGACAAACAGCCCCGCGCGACGCTATGGCAGATGGGCGACACCCTTATCGCCCTGCTCGCCGCCAGAGAGCTGGGGCTGGTAAAGGAAGCGGAATTCGACGTCCGCCTGACGCCCCTGCTCGGCACCCTCAATCGACTGACGCTGACCGACGGCGGTTCGCCGGGCAGGCTATACTCCACTCAGACGGCGACCCCTGTCGACTTCAGCGGCAAACCGGCGGGGAGCGGCTGGTCAGCGAAAGATATGGCGCGACTGATGCTCGCCCTGCGGCTCACCGCCGAACGCGCGCCGCAGTATGGCGAGTACATTGATAAAATTATCCTGCGCTGGAACTTCTGTCCGGTGATCGATAAAGACGGTGAGCTGTGGTCCGCCTCACTGCAGAACGGGCAGCGGACGATCCGCGAGGAGCTCCGGCTGGGAGACAGTGAATACGCCGCCAGCGCGTTCCGCCTGTGGGGATTTCCGGCCGGTAAGGCTCTCTCTCCCCCGGCGCGCCATGTGATTATTTATCAGCGCCGCCTCGCCGTTGACGACCGCGACCCGCGAACCACCTGGCAACCCGTGGTGCTCTCCACTCTGCCCGCCATGCTGCCGGGACTGGAGTTCGGCTGGCAGCCGCCTGGCGTGTCGGAAGAGGTACAAAAAGCCATGCACGCCCGGGCGGAAGGGATATGGCTCAGCCAGAAAACGCGCTGGTCGCAGGATAAGGTGCTCACCGCCCGGGCCGATTTTTCGCTTACCCAGGCGCCCTGGCACGTGGAAGACACCGTCTGGGGAAATGGCTACGCCTGGAATACGCTCGGGGACGACGGGAAATACTACCCCCGGCTGGCGCAGGTGACCACCAAAGCGGTCTTTGTCCTGTGGACGCTGTGGGAAACCGAGTATACCGATGCGCTGATGGCGGTCACTACCCATCTTAACGACCCGCAGCGCGGCTGGTTTGAAGGTCGGGTCGAGGCCACCGGCGACGTCAACGCCACCCTCACCCTCTCCACCAACGCCATGGTGCTGGAGGCGCTGTTTTACAAACACAACGCCGGGCCGTTGTTCAAAAACGGCCTCGCGGATGACAACAGCTATTTTGCCCGCCGCGCGACGGACGAATTTAACCCGCCCCGCCGCTGCCTGCCGGGCGAACGGGTCATGAGGAGCGCACCATGAAGTTTTATCGCGATCTCTTTGAAGCCAGCCTGAATCGCGTCGTACCGGAGCACGACAAACAGCGCTTCTTCGAAGCCTTCTACACTACTTTTATCCATATGTCTGCGGAAACCGAGCAGCACTTCTCACAACGCTCTGGCGAAGAAGGCCAGCAGATGATCTTCAAAAGCTTTTTCGCCATGCTGGCGGTCAACGGCGACCTCTTTGTACCCGATTTCCTGGAACGGCTGGCGCGGGCGCAGAGCGAGGAAGGCCTGCGTCTGCCGCCGCGTTTTTTTGCCCTTTGGCGGGAAGCGATGCTCAAAACCGTCCGCGCCAGCGATCCGCTGTGCGATGAGGAGATCCTCACCGCATGGGCAATGGCCATCGCCCCTGGGCTTGAGTATCTGCGCCGCCAGGCGGAGCTGCACTATCAAACCGCTGGCCAGTAATCATGCATGCCGCTAACCGTACCGACCTCAACCTCCTGCCCTCGGCGGTGATGATCTACGATGAGCGCGAACGACTGCAGGCCTGGAATGATAAGGTGGCGCTGTTTTATCCAACGATCGCGCCCTGGCTCGCCGTCGGCGCCTCTCTTGAGAGCCTGGCGGAGAAGTTTATCGATGCCGGATATAACATCGACCCTGGCCGGCAACAGACGCTGCGCGAGGCGATAATCCGCAACTGCCGCCAGACGAACCACTGCGAGGTCCGTCAGTCGGGCAACCGCCGGATTTACGTTCAGCATCAGCGGCTGGCGGATGGCGGGATTGTCAGCCTGCATACCGACATCACCGAGCTTGACGAGGCCCGACGCTCGCGTCACCAGCTTCATGACGACTTTTTATTCACCGCGGAGTCGATCCAGATCGGCATCTGGGACTGGCAGGTCTCCGGCGACAGCCTGCAGGTCAATGACACTCTGCTGGCGATGGTCGGCCAGTCACGGGCGCAGTGGCGCTTTCCACTGCGTTTTATGCTCAATCTGGTCCACGAGGACGATCGCGCCACCCTGCAACAGGCGATGATCGCCTCGCAAAACGAGCATATGCCGGTTTTTGAATGTGAACTTCGCGTCCAGCACCCCACGCAGGGCTGGCGCTGGATGCTGCTCTCGGGGCAGATCGTCACCCTCAATATGCAGCAGCAGGCAGAGCGGGTGATCGGCACCTTGCAGGATATTACCCGGCGCAAAGCCGCAGAGCTGCTGGCCATTGAGGCGGCGAAGGAAGCCCGCGAGGCGAACGAAGCGAAAAGCGCCTTCCTCGCCAATATGAGCCACGAAATCCGCACCCCGATGAACGGCATTCTCGGCATGACGCAGCTCTGCCTCGACACGCCGCTGACCGCGGAGCAGCGGGAGTACCTTTCGCTGGTGATGAGCTCAGCCCAGTCGCTGCTGCACATTATTAACGACATTCTTGATTTCTCACGCATTGAGTCGGGCAAGATGCAGGTGGACGAAGAGCCGCTGGAGATCCGCCCCTTTGTTCAGTCGCTGATCCGCCCGCATATGCCTGCCGCCAGCGAAAAGGGCATTGAGCTGCTGGTGGATATCTCCCCAGCGGTGCCCGAGGTGCTGGTCGTCGATGGCCCCCGGCTGCGGCAAATCCTGACCAACCTGTTGGGTAATGCGCTGAAGTTCACGCATCAGGGGGAGGTTCTGCTGGCGATAGCGCCGGCCGACGACGAAAACCGCTGGCGCTTTCGCATTCGCGATACCGGCATCGGCATCGCCCCGGAGAAGCAAAAGGCGATCTTCGAGGCTTTCAGCCAGGCCGATAGCTCCACCACCCGCCGCTACGGCGGCACCGGTCTGGGGTTAACCATTTCGGCCCGCCTGGTCAACCTGATGGGCGGCGAGCTGACGGTGGAGAGCCAGCCCGGGGCGGGCAGCGAATTTGCCTTCACCCTGCCGCTGACAGCGCTGCACGCCGCCGCCGACAGCGCCCCGCTGGGCCACTTTAACCACCAGCGGGTGCTGGTGGTTGACGACAACAGCACCAACCTGCGCCTGCTCGACGCCATGCTTCGCCAGATGGGGCTGATGCCAAGCTGCGTGGACAACGCCGGCGAGGCGCTACGCCGGGCCGCCGAAGGGCCGCCCTGGCCGCTGATCCTGCTGGACGCGCAGATGCCGGATATGGACGGCGTATCCCTGGCGCTGGAGCTTTCCGCCCTGCCCGAGGCCCGGCAAAGCCAGATTATTATGCTCAGCTCCATGAGCCGCCATTTTGACGCCAATATGCTCAAGCGCATCGGCATTGCTCACTATCTGCATAAACCGGTGGCGCAGCGCGAACTGCATCAGGTTATCGCCGGCATTCTGGTTCCCACGCCGGTGGTGGCGACAGCGCCAGCCCCCGTTGCGGAACCGGTCAGGGAACAGGCCGGGCTGCATATCCTGCTGGCCGAGGACAATCTGGTTAATCAGAAGGTCGCCAGACGGCTGCTGGAACAGCTTGGCCACCGCTGCGAGGTGGTGAACAACGGCCGGGAGGCGCTGGCGCGCTGGCGCGCCGACTGCTGGGATCTCCTGCTGATCGATCTGCAAATGCCGGAGATGGACGGTGAAACCGCCATCCGCCTGCTGCGTGAAGAGACGCAGGCGCTCGGCCGGGAGCACCAGCCCGCGATGGCTATGACCGCCCACGCGATGCAGGGCGATAGAGAGCGCTGTCTGGCGATGGGCTTCGACGGCTATATCGCCAAACCGGTGAGCCAGGAGGCGCTACGGGAGGCCATCGCCCGCGTCGGCGCGGCGGAAGATGGCGGTCCGGAGGAAGAGGAAGGCCTGCCGGACGAGGCCCGCCTGCTGAAACAGTGCGCCGACGATCCTGAGCTGGTCGAGGAGCTGCTGGGGCTCTTCGCTGCTGGGCTTGACGCTGCCGCCGCCGCCCTTACCCACGCCATTAACGCTAATGACCGTGAGACGTGGCGTCGCGCCGCCCACAAACTGCGCGGCGAGGCGGCCACCCTTGGCTTTCAGCGCCTTTCCGGGGTGCTCCAGCAACTGGAGAGCCAGGCAGCCTCGCCCGACCAGAGCGTGCCGGGCGACCTGTGCGACGCGCTGGCCGAGGCGATCGCGGGCTGCCGCCTGTGGCTGCGCCGCAGAATGCAGGAGGCTCCCCGTGATCGCTAGACGTCTTCTGCTGCTGGTGGTTTGCCTGCCGCTGGCGCACGCCGGCTCAGCGCCGGTGACCTGGTCACTGGCCGGACAATGGCGGGTGCATGACGCCAACGACAGCGCCTTCGACGGCGCGCAGGCTTCGGACGGCGACTGGCGCACGCTGCGGGTACCGGCAAACTGGTACAGCGCCGGATACGATCATCAGGGCGCCCTGTGGTATCGCCATCAGTTTACCCTGCATGGCCTGACGCCGGACGCCATGGCCACCCTGGTGTTTGACGGCGTCGATTACTTTGCCGAGGTGGCGCTCAACGGCAAGACGCTGGCCCGGCACGAAGGGTATTTTCAGCGCTTCCCGGTGGACATCAGCGGGGTCGTTCGCCGCCACAATCAGCTCGCCGTGCGGGTCGACAGCCCCTATGAAGACCCGCAAACGATCTGGCCGCTGCACAAGACGCTGATGAAAGGGATCCTGAACCAGCACGATACCCGCCCGGGCGGCGCCTGGTCGGTTCAGGGGCAGGATGCCAACTCCGGGGGGATCTGGGCGCCGGTGAAGCTCCATCTGAGCCGCGGCGTCACCCTCGACGAGGTGATCCTGCGTCCGGACTGGCGACAGGGGCTGGAGCACCCCATTCTGCGTGCCGAAATCCGCTATCGCGCCGTGACCCCCGGCCCCGTCACGCTGCGCCTGACGGCCACCCCGGACAATTTTTCCGGCCCGCGTTTTCAACAGGCCTTCGCGGTCACCCTGGAGAACACCGCAGGCGTCCTGCGCGTCTCGCTGCCCATGCCCTCGGCAAAGCTCTGGTGGCCCGTGGGGGCTGGCAAACCTAACCTCTACCGGGTGCGCGCCACCCTCGCGGATAACCGGGGGATCATGGATACCGCCGTCACCCGCACCGGATTACGTAAGGTGGAAGCGCTGGCGGACAATCAGGGCTGGCGCATCAATGACAAACGGCTGTTCATCAAGGGCAGCAACTATATTGGCTCGCCGTGGCTGAGCACCATGACGCGGAAAAAATATCGCCGGGATTTCAGGCTAGTCACGGCCATGAACGCCAACGCCATCCGCGTTCATGGCCACGTGGCGGGGCGCGCGCTGTATGAGGTGGCCGATGAGATGGGGCTGATGATCTGGCAGGATGTTCCACTTCAGTGGGGTTATGATGACAGCGTCGCCTTTGCCGATAACGCGGTGCGCCAGACCCGGGCGATGATGGACCAGTTGGGCAATTCGCCGGCGATTATTGTCTGGGGCGGTCACAACGAGCCGCCGTGGAACTCGCCGTGGATGGAGAAACGCTTCCCCGACTGGCGTAAAACCTTAAACCAGACCCTGACGCAGCGGGTGGGCGATGCGCTGGCGGAAGATACCTCCCGCATCGTGCATCGCTTTTCCGCTGTTGAAGAGCACTACTGGGCGGGCTGGTATTTCGGCACCCTGCGCGACCTGCTCGCCCCGGCGAAAACCGGGATTATTACCGAGTTTGGCGCTCAGGCGCTGCCCCGCCTCTCCACCCTGAAGACCATTATCCCGGCCCGTCTGCTGTGGCCGAAAACCACCGCCGCCGACGACCCCGGCTGGGTGCGATGGAAGTACCATAATTTTCAGCCTTTCCAGACCTTTAAATTTGCCGGTATTCCACGAGGCAACACTATTCAGGAGATGATTGAAAACACCCAGGCGTATCAGGCCAGGCTGGTGGCGCTGGCAGCGGAGAGCTATCGCCGCCAACGTTATCAGCCGGTGACCGCCCTGTTCCACTTTATGTTTGTCGAGACATGGCCCTCCATCAACTGGGGGGTGGTGGATTATCTGCGCCAGCCGAAGGCGGGTTACTATGCCCTGCAGCGCGCCTATCAGCCGATCCTGCCATCCATCGAGCCGGTGACCGCCAGCTGGCGTCAGGGTAGCCCGGCGACGGTGCGCCTGTGGGCGATTAACGATACCTGGACGGCCTGCGAGGATTGTCGCCTGACCTGGCAGGTCAGGCAAAATGGCCAGATGCTCGCTCAGGGGGAAACCACCCGGACCCTGCCACCGGACGCCGGCCAGATGATCAGGGAGCTGACCGTCACCCCCGCCGGCCCGCAGCCCGTGACGGTCGACTACCGCATCGACAACCGTCGCGGCACACGCGTGGGCGCTAACCAGCATACCGAACCCGTCGCCGCGGCGCAGGCAGCTAAATGAAGCAGACTTCACGCTGAGCCGCGATCAGTCGTGGATTTTCACCCCCAGACAGCCGCGAACGAATTCAGGGTTAAAGTGTTTCACTGCTTCGCCAACGTAACCTAAATCCAGATCGCTAATTTGCGCCATTTCGCGCGCGGTGAGCGAGAAATCCCAGATGGCAAAGTTCTCTTCAATACGCTCCTGGCGGGTGGATTTAGGAATGACCGTGACGCCACGCTGCACGTTCCAGCGCAGGACCACCTGAGCAACGGTTTTTTGGTGGGCATCGGCAATCTCCTGCAGCATGGCCTCTTCATACGGATTATGTCTGCCACCGCCTAACGGCGCCCAGGCTTCCGGCTGAACATGATAGTGCTTCATGGTTTCCAGCGCCGCGGGCTGGGCGAAATAAGGATGCAGTTCGACCTGATTCACCATCGGCCTGATTCTGACGGTTTCGCAGAAGTTAGCTAACACATGGGCATAGAAATTGGACACGCCGATCGCTTTCAGGGTACCGGCTTCATAAGCCTCCTCCAGCGCGCGCCAGGCGCTGAAATAATCGCCCATCGCCTGATGCAACAGATATAGATCGAAGTATTCCAGCCCGGATTTTTTTAAGGACGCGGCAATCCCGGCTTTCGCCATTCCGGCGTTGGCCATGTCCTGAACCCACAGTTTGGAGGTAATAAACAGCGCCTCGCGGGTACACAGACCTTCGGCGATGGCTTCGCGAACGGCCTCCCCCACCGCATCTTCGTTATCGTAGACGGCGGCGGTATCGATGAGGCGGTAGCCGGTGCGAATGGCGTTCAGCACCGACCGCTTACACTCTGCTTTATCGGTCACCTTAAAAACGCCAAAACCCAGCATCGGCATTTTACGGTTGTTACTTAATACGCAATATTCCATGGTCAGCCCTCATCTTGTTTAACCATCATGGTAGGCCATAAACGTCGCCGTGATTACCCTGTCATTTGTGATTTGACTTATGCATCCAGCTCATTAATCGGCGTGCGCTGAGATGAGCTGATTTTGGCAGAGAGCAGAAAAGTCGCCCCTGCCGCCGCCAGCAGTAACAGACCGCTCAGTGCAAAATTGCTGCGCCATCCCAGACTATCAAACATCAGGCCGCCTGCCGTTGACCCGAGGGCAATCGATAGCTGGATCACGGCGACCATCAGACCACCGCCCGCCTCCGCATCCTCGGGCAGCGTCCGCGCAATCCACATCCACCAGCCGGTGGGCGCGGCTGTCGCCAGCAGGCCCCACAGGCTTAACAGTACGGCGACTGATCCCGGGTGGTGTCCGGCCAGCAGAAGCGTTCCGGCAATCGCGGCCATGGCCAAAGGGATAGCCACCAGCGTCGGATAAAACCGGGCGTTCAGCGCGCTCGAAATAAGCAGCGTGCCGACAAAACCGGCGGTACCCATCGCCAGCAATATCAGGGACAGACCAGAGGAACTGACTCGGGTCACGGTCTCCAGAAACGGTCGCACATAGGTAAATAAGGTAAACTGCCCCATAAAAAACAGCCCACAGGCCAGCAATCCAAGGAATACCGTCGAGCGGCGGAACAAACCCAGCACGGTTCCCTGCGGCTGTGGTGCGCGCTGGCTTTTCATCGACGGCAGGCTAACGCATTGCCAGACGAAGGCCACCATCGCCAGCGGGACGAGACATAAAAAGGCGCCGCGCCAGCCGACGGTGGCCCCCAGGTAGCTGCCCAGCGGCGCTGCCACAACGGTGGCCAGCGCGTTACCGCCGTTAAAGATGGCCAATGCGCGGGGGACCTGACGTTGCGGCACCAGGCGAATGGCCGTTGCCGCCGACATAGACCAGAAGCCGCCGATGACGATCCCAATGAGCGCCCTGCCCAGCATATAAACTGGATAGCTGGACGCCAGGGCAATCATCATTCCCGAGACCGCCATCAGCGCCGTGAGCGCTAACAGAAGGTATTTACGATCCCGTGCTCCCGCAAGGCGAGAAATGGTCAGGCTGGTCAGCACCGCCAGCGCGCCTGAAATGGCAATGCCCTGACCGGCTAATCCCTCGGTGACGCCTAAATCGCCAGCGATGGGCGTTAACAGGCTGACCGGCATAAATTCTGAGGCAATGAGTACAAATACGCAGAGCGTCATCGCCAGGACGCCGCTCCAGTGTGCCCGGGTGTTACTTAATGCAGACATTGTTTATCTCCGACAATACAAAGCCGCCCGCAGGCGCGTGGCGGCTTTGGGGATGTCTCCGGCACCGGAGATCTATTTCAGGTTGGTTTTAAAGAACTGCTCAAACTGACTAAAGGGAATTTTGCCTGCGGCGTTGTCATAAAGATCGACATGGTTTGCGCCAGGGACAATCACCAGTTCTTTCTCGTTGCTGCCAATAGCCTTATAGGCAGCTTCGGCAAAATAGCGAGAATGGGCTTTTTCGCCCGTCACGATAAGCGTCGGAATAGTCACTTCGCCGGCATAATTCAGCAGCGGCATATTCATAAACGACAGCGGCATCGTCGCATTCCATGCCCCGGTTGAATTAACCGAACGCGGATGGAAACCACGCGGCATACGGTAATAATCGAAGAACTCTTTCAGGACCGGGTTGGGATTGGCGGGCAAGGTTTCCGGCAAAATACGATCGGCAGCGCTGACGTTGCCTTTATCATCAACATAAATGTCATGCCCGCCGGGGGCGAAAGTGCCGTTTGCCGCATCCTTCCAGCGCTGCGCGTTCAGGTACTGCAGTACCGCTCGGCGGTCGGCTGTCGTGTAGCGGTCTTTGCCATCGCCGACTCCATGCCCCATCGCGCGGCTCATGTCATACATGACGCTGGTCGCCACCGCTTTGACGCGCGTATCCATCGCCGCGTCGTTTAAGGCCATACCGCCCCATCCGCAAATGCCGAGCAAACCGATACGGTGGCGATCCACCTCTTTTTGCAGGCCCAGAAAGTCCACCGCAGCACTGAAATCCTCGGTATTGATGTCCGGCGAAGCCACGTTACGTGGGTAGCCACCGCTTTCACCCGTATAGGATGGGTCAAACGCCAGGGTGACAAACCCTTGTTCAGCCAGCGTCTGCGCATACAGGCCGCTGGATTGCTCTTTTACCGCGCCGAAAGGACCGCTAACGGCAATGGCGGCCAGTTTGCGGTCGCCGCGATCTTTCGGCAAATAGAGGTCCCCGACCAGAGTGATCCCGTAGCGGTTGTGGAAGGTCACCTTACGATGATCCACTTTCACGCTCTCAGGAAATGTTTTGTCCCATTTTTCAATCAAAGAGACAGGCGTATTCGGGTTAGTCGTATCAGCATAACTCATCGTTGTGACTCCACTTATTGAGGCGCAAAGCAGCATGGCAGGTATCGCGGCTGTCAGTTTTTTGGTGAAAACCGTCATCAAAGTCCCCTAAATAAACGTGATCAATGCAAATCCCCAGTAGACAACGCTGATGCGCTTTGTTGTCGTGGGCTTAGTGTAGTCAGCAGTAATAGTGATGATTAGTGGGTAAAAAATGCTAAGATTAATACCATTTTGTTCTAAATGGCATGCGGATTACGAGGCGGGAGAATGGCGAAACGGGAAAACTATAATGACCTTTATCTGTTTATGCAGGTGGTACGGGAAGGCAGTTTTACCGCCGCAGCGCAACGACTTGGCCTGGCGCAGTCCGGGATAAGCCGTGCGGTTCGTGAACTTGAAGAGCGCCTGGGCGTTCAGCTTCTGGTGCGCACCACCCGCCGTTTGTCGCTCACTCAGGCGGGTGAACAGCTCTATCACAATGTCGAATCCGGTTTCGACGCCTTAGATATGGGACTCGCCACGCTGGCCCACTATCGTCAAACGCCCTCCGGTACGGTACGCATCAATGCCAGCCAGCATGCCATTGATAAAGTCCTGCTGCCGAAGCTGGCAGTATTTAAACAACGCTATCCCGATATCAGACTGGAACTGATCAGCGAAAGCCGGTTTGTCGATATTATTGCGGAGCGATTCGATGCGGGCGTACGTCTGGGCCCGGAAGTCGGAAGCGGCATGATTGCGGTGCGCATTTCGCCCGATATGGAGATGGCGGTGGTGGGTACACCGGAACATTTTCGACGCTACGGCTTTCCACAAACGCCCGCCGATTTAGTCGTCCACCCCTGCATCGCTTATCAGTTTGGCGACGGCAGCCTTTACGCCTGGGAACTTAACGTGGATGGCAAAAAAATAACTCATCCGCCGCAGGGACAGTGGGCTTTCGCCGATAGCTATATGGAAGCCAAAGCGGCCAGGCTCGGTCTGGGGCTGGCCTATGTCCCGGAAGAACTGATTACCGACGATCTAGCGCAGGGCACGCTTATCCGGGTGCTCCAGCGTTATAGCCAGCGTCTGGAAGGTTCATTTCTCTATTACCCGCACCGCAATGTATCGCCTGCGCTGAGAGCAGTGATTGATACATTGCGAATGTAGCAGAGGATGCCTGCGCGTAGCAGGTATCGGTTGGCGGAGGGGGCTGAGCTCAGAGCTTTCGCTTAATTCCGAACTATGCAAATTGTCATGCAAGGCGGAAATGATCTTTTATCAGTATTAATTTTGCGACTTGCCTATTTGATTATGAAGTTATAATACAGCACCGCTTCGTAACAAGTTACACAACGCATATTTCCCTGCTGCGCAAACCCTTTTTCTTCGCCTACCCACGCCTGTTCTTGAAATACCTCTAAAACGCTTAAGCATTGCATTCCACCTCAGGACTGCCAGGCTATCGCTACGTCAATGGCAAAGGAGGCGTAATGAAAGTCCTCAATATTCTGATCCGTCGATGCGTGCTGCTGATCTGTTATGAAGAAACCGTTTCGTTCTATGAAAACCTCATCGCGCAGAAGGCGAGGTTGCGCTTCGACTATCCCGAATACGACCTCAAACTGGCGCAGGTGGGTTCGGTGCTTTTAATCGGCGGAACCGAGAAAAGCCTGGCGCCTTTTCGCGCTACCGAGGCCACTTTCCTGGTCAACGACATTTCCGCCTGGGAGAAACATCTGCCTTCCACCGGAGCAACGATTATCAACCCGGTGAAGATCGTGCCAACCGGCTGGAACATGCTGGTTCAGCATCCGGATGGTATGATTGCCGAATACGTTGAGCATCATGACAAAAACCCAGCGGATGAGATCTTCTGATGCTTCGCTTTCAGAGGGTTAGACCTGGTTTCAGTCGGCCATACTACCAGAAAAGTGATGTTTTCTACTGTGGCGGGAGAAGGTGAGCAGGAGAAACTGGCGCCGTAATCCGCGCCAGCTCCGGGTTCAGCAATGGCTACCTGCCTTGAGCAGGAGGCCAGTACGCATCAGTGTTTAACGATATACATGGTACGGCTATAGGCCACATCTTCCGGGTTGGTGATCGGGTAGCCTTTCAGCCACGGCTTAATCAGCCGACCGTTGGTGTACTGATAGATCGGCGCAATCGGCGCTTTGACCATAATGATCTTCTCCGCCGCGTTGTAATCGTCGTTACGCGCTTTGGCTGAATTTTCCACCGCCGCCTGGGCGAGGATTTTGTCGTATGCCGGATCGTTAAAGCGGGAGATATTTCCGCTGTGGGTGGAGGTCAGCAGCGACAGGAAGGTAGACGGCTCGTTGTAATCCCCTACCCACGAGGCGCGGATCACATCGAAATTGCCGGTGTTGCGGCTGTCGATATAGGTTTTCCACTCCTGATTCTGCAGCTTCACTTCCACGCCGAGGTTCTTCTTCCACATCGACGCCACCGCGATGGCAATCTTCTGGTGGTTCTCAGAGGTGTTATACAGCAGCGTCAGCTTTAGCGGGCGATTCGGGCCATAGCCAGCGGCAGCCAGCAGGGCTTTCGCCTGAGCGTTAAGCTCGGCCTGACTCATGCTCTCAAACTGCGACGGCTGCGGCGTGAAGCCCGCCGTTACGTCCGGGGTAAAGCGCCAGGCCGGTTTTTCCCCGGTCCCCAGCACTTTCTCCGCCATCACCCGGCGATCGATGGTCATACTCAGCGCCAGTCGCACCCGCTCGTCCGCCGTCGGCCCTTTTTGGGTATTAAAGGCGTAATAGTAGGTGCCCAGCTGCGGCGGGGTATACACCTGCCCCGGAATATCCTTCAGCAGCTTCTGATACATATTTTTCGGGAAAGATTCGGTGATATCGATATCGCCGGCCAGATAGCGTTTGGTGGCGGCGGACTCCTGGTTGATCGGCACAAAGGTGACCTGCTGGATCACCGTTTTGGCGTTATCCCAGTAGTGGGTGTTGGGCACCACTACCAGCTTTTCATTCACGACGCGATCTTTCAGAACATAGGCGCCATTGCCCACCAGGCTGCCGGGCCGCGTCCAGTTTGCCCCGCTGTCGACGTTCGCCTTTTGTACCGGGTAGAAGGCAAAGCTGGCGGTCAGGTTGCTGAACCACGGCAGCGGCTTATCCAGCTGCACCCGCAGGGTGTGGGCGTCGACGGCGGTGACCCCCAGGGTCTCCGGCGCGGCTTTGCCGTCAATGATGTTCTGCGCGTTGGCGATCCCCGCCAGCGCGGCAAACCAGGCGAACGGCGAGGTGGTTTTCGGGTCCACCAGACGCCGCCAGCTATAGACGAAGTCCTCAGCGGTGACCGGCGTGCCGTCGGACCAGCGGGCGTTATCGCGCAGGGTAAAGGTCCAGACGCGGTTATCGTTGCTCTGCCAGCGGGTCGCCACGCCCGGGATCAGGTTGCCTTTCGCATCCTGATTGACTAAACCTTCAAACAGATCGCGGATCACCTGAATTTCCGGCAGGCCCACCGCTTTAGCGGGATCTAACGAGGCGGGTTCATCTTTGATATGGCGCACTAACAGCTGGTTTTTCGCCAGTACCGTGCCCGGCGGTACGTCCGCCGCCCAGGCCAGAGAAGATACGCTGGCTAACCACAGCGCGCCGCATGTCAAAGCGACAGGATACTTCATAAGATCCCCTTTAAAATGAGAAAAAACACCGCCAACAGAGCGATAATTATTTGTTTCATCACCTGAAATTGCAAACAACATATGATAGAAAATTGATGTGCCGTCGGATTTCACGCCTCAGGGAATGGGTTTGATTCCAACACGCTTTTCGCCAACACTACATAATAACGACACACAGGAAGCCCTATGTCTATTTCACGTCCTCGCCCGCAGCGCGGCGACTTTCCGCCGGGGACCCGGCAGTACGGCAGCTCGGAACTGGGCGCGCCGCTGCTGTGGTTTCCTGCGCCGATGGCCGACAGCCGCAGCGGCCTGATTATTGCCGGCACCCACGGCGATGAGAATTCGTCGATTGTGACCCTCTCCTGCGCCCTGCGCACCCTGAAGCCGGAGCTGCGCCGCCACCACGTGGTGCTGACGGTCAATCCTGACGGCTGTCAGCTCGGGCTGCGCGCCAACGCCCGCGGCGTTGACCTCAACCGTAACTTTCCGGCCGCTAACTGGAGACAAGGGGAAACGGAGTACCGCTGGAACAGCGCGGCGACGGAACGAGACGTGGTGTTATTGACCGGCGAACAGCCGGGCTCGGAGCGAGAGACCCAGGCCCTGTGTCAGTTGATCCATCAGATCCATCCGGCGTGGGTGGTCTCCTTTCACGATCCGCTGGCCTGCATCGAAGACCCGGGACACAGCCCGCTGGGACACTGGCTGGCCGATGCCTTCTCACTGCCGCTGGTCGGCAGCGTGGGCTACGACACCCCAGGTTCCTTTGGCAGCTGGTGTGCTGATATCGGACTCCCCTGCATCACCGCTGAGTTCCCGCCGGTCTCCGCCGACGAGGCAACCGAGCGTTACCTGCCGGCGATGACCGACCTGCTGCGCTGGCAGGCTTAAAGATGAAGCACCCCGGTGCTGAACCGCAGCGCCGGCTCGACGTCCACCGCCAGCCATGTCGGGCCGTCGAGGTCGGCGAAGCGCGCCAGCGGCGCCAGGGGTAGCGCGGCGGCGATCCCGCGCGAGGTGCAGAGCATACAGCCCAGCATCCGTCCAAAGCCCTGTCGTTCTGCCTCCTCGGCGAGGGCCAGCGCTTCGGTCAGGCCGCCCGTTTTGTCCAGTTTGATATTGACCATCTCATAGCGTCCGCGCAGCCTGGGCAGGCTCTCCCGGGTATGGCAGCTCTCGTCGGCGCAAATTGGCAGCGGATGGACGAAATTTTCCAGCGCCGCATCGGCGTCGGCAGGGAGCGGCTGCTCAAGCATCGCCACGCCCAGGTCCGCCAGCAGCTGGCAGCGCGCCGCCAGCCCCTCGCTGTGCCAGGATTCATTGGCGTCGACAATCAGCGTAGCCTCCGGCGCCGCCTGTCGGATAGCGATTAACCGCTCGCTGATCAGCCGGTCGTCAAGCTTCACCTTCAACAGCTGAGCGCCCTTCTGCCACAGCGCCGCGGCGCTGGCCGCCATCTGATCCGCCGTGCCAATGACCACCGTCTGGGCGGTGATCACCCGGTTTGGCAACGTCACCCCCAGCAGCTGGGGCAAGGTTTTGCCTTCGCGCCGCGCCTGCAGATCCCACAGGGCGCAGTCAATGGCATTGCGCGCGGCGCCTGCCGGTAGCAGCCGCTGCAGCTGTTCGCGGGTAAGTCCCGCCTCCAGCTGCTCGCCGATCGCCATCACCTGGGCCATGACCGAAGCGATGCTCTCGCCATAGCGGGGATACGGGGTGCATTCCCCCACCCCTTTCACACCGTCCTCTTCCAGTTCCACCACCACCACTTTTGCCTCGCTGCGGCTGCCGCGGGCGATCACAAAGGGGGTGTGGAGCGGCCAGGCTTCCTCATACACTCGCACGTTGCGCATTCCCTTGTCCTCTCTGGTAAATGTTAAATAGGGTTTGCCGTGTAGCTGGCGGATGTCATACACTACTCGCGACGTTAACTATATGTAAACAGGAAGATAACCATGTCACAAACCGTGCATTTCCAGGGCAACCCCGTTTCTGTTCAGGGCACCATTCCGCAGGCAGGCGCTAAAGCGCAGCCGTTTACGCTGGTCGCCAAAGATCTCTCTGACGTCGCGCTGAGCCAGTACGCCGGCAAACGTAAAGTACTGAATATTTTCCCGAGCATTGATACCGGCGTGTGCGCCGCATCAGTGCGTAAATTCAACCAGCTGGCCGCTGAACTGGACAACACCGTGGTGCTGTGCATTTCCGCTGACCTGCCGTTCGCCCAGTCCCGCTTCTGCGGCGCGGAAGGCCTGAGCAACGTGGTGACCCTTTCCACGCTGCGCGGCGCCTCGTTCCTCGCTGACTACGGCGTCGCCATCGCCGCCGGTCCGCTGGCGGGCCTGGCCGCTCGCGCGGTGGTCGTTATCGATGAAAACGATCAGGTTGTCTACAGCCAGCTGGTGAACGAAATCACCGAAGAGCCGGACTACGACGCCGCGCTGGCCGCCCTGAAAGCCTGATAACAGACTGCCCGGGGGCATCGCGCCTGCGGACATGCTATGTACTCAGCCCTCGCTCTGCGGGGGCTTTTTATTGCCGCGGCGCATAGCGGGAAATAGCCCGCGCCATCGCCGGGCCGGTCAGCAGGATGGTAAACAGCCGCAGCGTCTGAAGCGCCATAATAAACGACATATCCGCCCGGGTGCCGGCGGCGATAATCGCCACCGTGTCGAGTCCGCCAGGGCTGGTGGCCAGATAGGCGGTCATGAAATCCATCTGCAGAATGTGGGTCAGGCCGAGGGCCATCAGGGCGCACATCAGGATCAGCCCAAGAATGGAGGCGATAATCTGCGGCAACGTCTTCAGGGCCAACAGAAACACCGCCTTGTTAAACTGCAGTCCCACCGTCCAGCCCAGCACCGCGTAGGCCATCGCCAGCAGCCACTCCGGCAGCTCCAGCATCACCCAGCCGCCCCCCTGGGCCAGCGCGCCGAGCAGCATCGGCAGCAGCATGGCGCCGGAAGGAATGCGCAGCCGCACGCCCAGCCAGCAGCCCGCCGCTGTCAGCAGCAGCGTTAAAGGGAAATGAAGGGTCAACGGTGGAAACCAGACGATAGCCTGGCTCATTGTTTGCGCCTCGTTGCCCAGGGCATAGCGCACCACCAGCGCCGCCGTGCCGACGACAAACAGCACTCGCAGATACTGCATCAGCGCCACCAGGCGTACATCAGCCCCGTACTCCTGAGCCATCACTACCATTGCCGACGCCCCGCCGGGAGAGCTTCCCCAGGCGCCGGTGGCGCCCGGCAGCGCGCTGTAGCGGACCAGCAGCCAGCCGGTGAGGCCGCTGATCGCCAGGGTCGTTAACAGGATCGCCAGCACCAGCGCCCAGTTGTTGAACAGCACGCCAAAAACGGAGGGGTTAATGGCGCGGGCGATCATACAGCCGACGATAGCCTGCGCCGCCAGATAACAGGCGCGGGGGATCCTCAGCTTCACCCCGCGCAGGCTCAAAATGAGACCGGCAATCAGCGGCCCCAGCAGCAGCGCTGCCGGCAGATGAATGCGTAACAGCAGCGAGGAAAAGAGAATTGAGAGCAGCAGCAATGTCAGCCATTGCCCGATCGCGCGACGCGACGCCAATATGCACCACCCCGGAAAAAGGATTAAAAAACCAGTATATACAGGTTTAGCCCGCTTTGCAGGCCGGGATACCGGCGACGAGCGTCGCCGGCGTTCAGCGATTATTCGTCGCCCTTTTTCTGACTCAAACCATATTCGCGCAGCTTATTGGCGATGGCGGTATGCGACACCCCCAGCCGCTTCGCCAGCTTACGGGTGCTGGGGTAGCTGCGATAGAGCTGGGTCAATACCGAGCGCTCAAAGCGGCGGGTAATATCGTCCAGCGATCCTTCCATGGCCTCCTCGCCCACCGGCAGCGAGGCGACGTCGTGGTCCGGCAGCAAAATGTCCTGTGGACGCAGCTCGAATCCTTCCAGCTGGGTTAGCGCGCGATAAACGGCATTCTTCAGCTGGCGGACGTTGCCGGGCCAGCTGTAGCGGGTAAGCACCGTACTGAGATCGGCGGAGAGCTTCGGTCGGGGGATCCCCTGCTCATCGGCAAAGCGCGCAACGAACAGCTCCGTCAGCGGCATAATGTCCTGCGGGCAGTCGCGCAGCGGCGGCAGATACAGCGTCAGGACATTGAGGCGATAGTAAAGATCTTCCCGGAACAGCCCTTTCTGCACCAGCTCGACCAGGTTTTTCTGCGTCGCGCAGATCACCCGCACATCGACGTGCACTTCATGATCCTCGCCAACGCGGCGGAAGGTGCCGTCGTTGAGGAAGCGCAGCAGCTTGGTCTGCATTCGCGGCGACATCTCGCCAATTTCATCCAGCAGCACCGAGCCGCCGTTAGCTTGCTCGAAGAAGCCTTTTTTGCCCTGCAGCGCGTCACCGAACAGCTCGCTCTCAACGGCGTCCTCAGGAATGGAGCCGCAGTTGAGCGCCAGATAGGGTTTGCCCGCCCGCGGACTGGCCAGATGGCAGGCGTGCGCCAGCAGATCTTTACCCGTGCCGGTGTCGCCGACAATCAGCAGCGGCGCGCTGAGCATCGCCAGCTTACGCGCTTGCTCCACCACGTGGCGCATTTTCGGCCCCACCGCAAGGATCTGGCTGAAGGCGCTGGTGTCCTGGCTGGTCATGGTCTGCAGCTGGCGTCCCATGCGCACGGTTGAGCGCAGCATCGCCACGGCGCCGGTCAGCACTCGCTCGTTATGCTCCCCTTCCAGATAAACCGGGGTCACTTCCAGCAGGTAGTTCTGCCCATTCACCACCACATGCTCCGCCAGCGTCTCCTGCGGGCTGCTTTCCAGCCAGCGCTGGACGTTAAAATCGTCGATCAGTTGCGCCACCGGATGGTTGCGCAGCTTCGCCTGGCTTTGGCCAAACAGCAGGCAGCTGGCGGGGTTGGCCAGTTCGACCCTGCCTTTGGTATCCAGCGACAGCACCGGCTCCGGCATCGCCACCAGCAGCGCGCTCAGCGCCAGATGTTCACGCTCGGATGGCATCCACGGCACGGTGCGCACGTCTGTCACGCCGGCGATACGGCGGATCTCCGCCATCAGGCTGCTGAAGGTGGCGAACTCCAGTTCGGCAAAATTGAGGTAGATACGGCCAATAGGGTCAATATCGATACCACGCAGATCAATGCCGCGCAGCACCAGCAAATCGAGCAATTCACGAGTCAGACCGAGGCGGTCTTCACAAAAGACTTCAAGACGCATGGGAGTGTTCACCCTAAAAGTGCCAATGACCGGAGAATAATAGGCCAGGAATGGACTTTCGGGAAGCTAACTGTCAACAATTATTGACAGCATGGCGGAAAAATGGGCGTTGCGCCGTAAAGTCAGGCGGTCAGTGGTCAATTAACCGGCCATCCGGCCGGTTAATTGGGGGTTAAGCATGGAAGGCAGGCAGCCACTGGCGGTTATGGGCGATCACTTCATCCAACGCTTGTTCGAGCTTCTCGCCGCTGACAATCAGCGGATTCAGCACCAGCGCGCGCCACGCCGTATGGCGGTTGCCGGTGATGGCGGCCTCGATGGTCAGCTGTTCGAAAGATTTCATCAGCTGCAGCAAACGCAGGGTATCGTCAGGGAACGGCGCCACGTTGAGGGGCAGCGGACCGGAAGCGGTGATCAGCGAGCTGACCTCCACCGCACAGTCATCCGGCAGGCCATTGATGGCGCCGTTGTTGCGCGTGTTGACGTGCATGATAATGCGCTTGTCATTGTAGATGGCATTCATCAGCTCGCAGGCCGCCTCGGAATAGTACTGACCGCCACGGCCCTCCAGCGCCTTCGGTTTAACCGCGAGGTGCGGGTCGCTGTACTGTTCAAACAAGGTTTTTTCCAGTTGCTTAACCACTTCGCCACGGGTCCCTTCGCCGCCCGCCTCCGCCAGCTCCTGACGCAGCAGATCGTCCTTCATGTAGTAATAACGCAGATAGGCGCAGGGGATCATGCCTAAGCCCTGCAGGAGATGCGACGGCCAACGGAACGGCGGAATGTTGCGCGGCACCAGCGGATCCCGACCGGCATTGATCTCGGCGATGACCTCCGGCAGCCACTCTTTTCCTTTGTGCAGGATCTGGCGCACGAAGATAAAGTGGTTCAGGCCGGCGACCTGCATCACTACCTCCTTTTCGTCAGCGCATTGCAGCAGGGTGGTCACCCCTTTTTGCATAATCACCGGCACATTACACAGGCCGACGGCTTTGATGCGACTGTGGCGCAGGATCGCTTCGGTCACCATCCCCGACGGGTTGGTAAAGTTCAGCAGCCAGGCGTCAGGGCAGAGTCGTTCCATATCGGCAGCAATCGCCAGGGCGATGGGAATGGTACGGCAGGCATTGGCGAAGCCCCCAAGGCCGTTGGTCTCCTGGCCGATCAGGCCATACTTGAGGGAAATACGTTCATCGCTGATGCGGGCGTCAAGGCAGCCGGCGCGAAACTGCGAGCAGACGAAATCGGCATCGCGCAGGGCGCTCTCCCGATCCAGGGTAGCCACCACCTCGATGGTCAGCCCGGCTTTGGCGATCATTCGCCGCGCCAGTCCGGCGATGATCTCGACTTTCTCTCTGCCCTCTTCAATGTCCACCAACCATAGCGAAGCGACCGGCATCTCATGATAGCGGTTAAGCAAACCTTCAATCAGTTCCGGGGTGTAGCTGGAGCCGCCGCCAATCACCACAACTTTGAGTCCTGACATGGTATACCTCGGTTTAGTTACGATATAACTATTTAAAACCGGCCAAACTGGCGTAACAAACGAATTAAATCGGCCTATGCATGAAGCAAATTAATGCATAAGGGAGACAACCTGTGCTTGAACAACAAAGCATCCTTGCGCTGCTGCAGACCTTTGAGGTGACCGCCCGCCATTTGAGTTTTACCCTCGCCGCGCATGAAATGAACCTGACCCAGGGGGCGGTCAGCCATCGGATCCGCAAGCTGGAGATGCATATCGGATTTCGCCTGTTTATTCGCATGACGCGTAAACTGGCGCTGACGGAGGAAGGCAAACGCCTGCTGACGACGTTGAGCCATTCGCTGCGGGCGATTAACGATGAAATTGAGGATATTCGCGAACAGGATCTGCGCGGCACGCTGCATATTGGTATTGCACCGACCCTGGCCCATCTTTGGCTGATGCCGCGTCTGCCCCGCTTCCAGGCCCAGTGGCCGGGACTAAATCTACAGTTTCGCGTCCGCGCCGGGGTGATGGATTTTAACGAGGAGCGGGTGGACCTCGCGATTTATTACGGCGCCACGCGCTATCCCGATCTTTATCAACAACGGTTGATGGCGGAAAGTTTGCTGCCGGTCTGCTCTCCGGAGTATCGCCGGCAGTATCGCCCGCTGAGCGGCGGCGACGCGGCGGCGATCGTCTGGATCCATGCCTGCGAATCCACCGACGTGCAGGATCAGTTTGCCGAATGGCGCCTGTGGTGCCAGCAAAGCGGACAGGCGTTACCCTTTGACGGCCGGTATTACGCGGTGAACAACCACTCGCTGGCCATTGAGATGGCGCTGAATGGACTCGGGGTCGTGATGGGGCGTAAAACGCTGATCCAGCCGCTGCTCGCCACCGGGAGACTGGTATCCTTGTCCGAAGACGAGGCGGAATCTCCCTTTGGCTATGATCTGATTTGTCCGCAGGAGAACCGCTCGCGCCCGCGCTTTCGCGCCTTCAGCGAGTGGCTGGCGGCGGAATGCGTATGACCGGACATTGCCCGCGGCGCGGCAGGTGCGCAAGCCTGGACTCGACCTCGCAGGCCGGGCAAGGCCAAACCGCCGCCCGGCGATGTCTCTGAGCGGAGGTTACTTCTCCGGACTGGTTTTGCTTTTCCGCAGGGTCTCTTTCAGCTGCCCAATCAGCTCGCGACGAAAATCGCCGAGCCGCGGTTTATCATCGGCGATCCACGGCAGCGGGCGGCACAGCTCCATCGCCTTGATACCAAGGCGGGCGGTAAGCAGACCGGCGCCGATGCCCTGCGCGGCGCGCGCCGACAGCCGGGCCGCCAGATCCTGCGACATCCAGTCCATGCCCACCTCGCGCACCAGTTCGCTGGCGCCGGCGAAAGCGATATTCAGCAGCACCAGGCGAAACAGGCGCAGGCGGCTGTAATACCCCAGCTCAATGCCGTACAGGGTGGCAATTCGGTTGATCAGCCGCAGATTGCGCCAGGCGATAAACGCCATATCCACCAGCGCCAGCGGACTGACGGCGATCATCAGCGTCGACTCCGCCGCCGAACGGCTGATTTCCCGCCGCGCCTGGGCATCGAGCACCGGCTGCACCAGCTGGGCATAGAGGCTGACCACTTCCCGGTCGCTTTGCGTTTCGTGGATGGCGGCATACCAGCGCTGCAGCGCCGGATGCGACTGATCCAGACCCGCCTGCTGCGCCAGCTTCTCACAGAAGGATTTCGCTTTGCCGACCGCGTGACTGTGCAGCATATCGCGGGCTTCTTCGCGTTCGTGGGCGCGCTGGCGCAGTCGCCACAGGCGGCGCCACTCGGTGGCCACCGATCCGACGCCGGCGCCGACGATCAGCGCCCCGGCAGCGCAGCCGCCCAGCGCAATCCAGTCCTGCGTCTGCCAGGCGTTGGCGGTCCACTGCACCCCTTGCGCCACGACGCTGACGCCGAAGATCGCCAGGCCAGCGCTGACCATCCGCCGCCACAGACTGCGTTTCGGCCGCAGCACCGACTCCACCACCGCCTCTGCCGCCCCCTCTTCCTCTTCGCCGGTCACCAGAAGCGCCGGCGCGAAGTTGTCGGCTTCCGGTCGGTCGAAGGCGCGGGCGCTTTTCAGCGGCGGCGTTTTTTCCGCCTGCAGCGGGCCATCAAAATCAATCCGCGGTTTTAACGGTTCGCTCATCGCAGTTTATCTCCAATCAAAAATTCCAGCGCCGCGTCGAGGCGAATGTGCGGCAAGGGCCGATCGACATCCATGACCTGCGGACGAAAGTTTTCAAACTGAAATCCCTGCTGCTGCCAGAAGGCCTGCCCCGGCAGGCGCGCCGGCACCTCGCCGGGATAGATGGTCAACGGCTGACCGTCGCTCAGCCGATTGCCGCGCAGGGCGGGGATTTTCTCGCCGTTCAGCTCAATCAGCCCGCTCTGGGTCGCCTGAATGGACGCCAGCCCCAGGCAATCCATACTGATCCCCTCGAAGGCGGCATTCTGCCACGCGTCCTGGATCAGCTGCTGCAGGAGCGACACCATATTGCTGTGCTGATCCACCGTGACGTGGTCGGCTTTGGTGGCGGCGAACAGCAGCTTGTCGATGACCGGCGAAAACAGCCGGCGGAACAGGGTGCGCTGCCCGTAATGGAAGCTTTGCATCAGCTGGGTCAGCGCCAGGCGCATATCGTTAAACGCCTGCGGCCCGCTGTTCAGCGGCTGCAGGCAGTCCACCAGCACAATCTGCCGGTCGAAGCGCAGGAAGTGCTCTTTGTAGAACCCCTTCACCACCTTTTCGCAGTAGTACTTGTAGCGTTCGCGCAGCATGCCGGCGTTGCTGTGTTTATCGGCCTGCGCCAGCTTGGCTTCGCCGACGGCATCGACGTCAGGCCATGGGAAAAACTGTAGCGCCGGCGCGCCGGCCATTTCGCCGGGCAGGACAAAGCGTCCGGGCTGTATAAAGTGCAGCCCTTCACGCTTACAGGCGTGCAGATAATCCGTCCAGGCGGCGGCGATCTCGGCCAGCCGGGCCTCGTCGGCAGGGGCCAGCGGATCCAGCCCGGCGCACAACTGCCGCCAGCGGGTCGACCACTCCGCACGCTGTCCCTGCAGGAGTCCGGTCATCTGCCGCGACCAGCTCAGATAATCCTGCGCCAGCATCGGCAGATCGAGCAGCCATTCGCCCGGGTAGTCGACGATCTCCAGATACAGCGTGGAGGTGTCTTTAAAATGGCGCAGCAGGGAGTCGTTGGAACGGTAGCGCAGCGCGAGACGGATCTCGCTAACGCCGCGCGTCGGGGTTGGCCACATGGGGGGCTGGCCGTACAGCTGGGCCAGCCCTTCATCGTAGGTGAATCGCGGAATGCCGAAGTCCCGCTGCGGTACGCGCTTGACGCCGAGCAGTCGCTCTTCGCGCGCAGCGCTCAGCAGCGGCAGGCGGGCGCCGGTGTGAATATTCAGCAGTTGGTTGACCAGCGCGGTGATAAACGCCGTTTTGCCGCTGCGGCTCAGGCCGGTCACCGCCAGCCGTAAATGCCGGTCAACCCCGCGGTTGACCAGCGCATTCAATTCAGTTTTCAGTCGCTTCATCGCCAGTCCGTTATGCCCTGAAGGTGTGTCTCGTCATCATAAGCTATCTGCCGGGGATAAGCAGGAGAACGTTAATCCTTTTGCGCCTTCCCCACGGCGGCGTTATTTCATCCCGCGCGTGACGCGGTTGGCCAGCCGGCTGAGCAGCGGCTCCAGCGCCACCGCCAGCAGCATTTTCAGCGGCCGTCGCGCGACCGATTTGACCGCCCAGCCGGCAACGCCCGCCGGGCCATAACGCAGCGCGGTCAGCAGCGCCAGCTTACCGACGATTTTCAGGCCGGGCTTAACCTGCTGCCCGGCGCGTTGCCATTTGCTATTCATGCGTTGCCTCACTCGTTAACAACAGGATTTACAGCTGACGAAAGCGGCTGCGCAGCGTGAAGGTGTCGGAGGTGACGTACCGTTCCATCTCACGCAGACGCTGTTCGCCGGAGGCCAGTTCGGCATCCACGGCGGCCAGCAGATCGCCATTGCTCGGCGCTTTGTGGCCGTAAAGCTCACTGTCCGGCATCGGGTCCAGGGCGAAGGTCAGAATGATGTAGGCCACCAGGACGAAGAAAAAGAGGCCAAAAATCATCGCCAGCACGGTAATCAGGCGCACCAGCTTCACCGGGACATCAAGATGTTGAGCAATACCCGCGCAGACGCCCTTGACCATCCCGCGCTGCGGGATACGCCACAGTTTTTTATTCAGATCCAGTCCAGCCATTATTTGTCTCTCCAGTTCGGATGTTCGGCATCCAGGATCGCTTCCAGCGCCTGAATGCGCTCGCGCATCCGCTTCGCGTCATCGGTCAACTGCAGCAGCCGTTGCTGCTCATTTTGCGTCAGCGTCCCGTTGGCGCCGCGATTGTTGTAGTGCAGCCACAGCCAGACCGGCAGAACAAACAGCACAAACAGCGTCAACGGAATGGCGAGAAAAAGCATGCTCATGTGTACTCCTTACAGGGGGTGAGCCGCGGCGCAACGCCGCGCCGCGCAATCGTACTTACTGGTTGGACTGATTCATTTTGGCTTTCAATGCCGCCAGCTGCTCGCTGATTTCATCGTCCGCTTTCAGTTCGGCAAACTGCTGATCCAGCGTCTGCTGCTTGCCAAAGCGGTGACTCTCCGCTTCCGCTTCCATCTGATCGATGCGACGTTCAAAGGATTCAAAGCGCGCCATCGCCTCATCCAGTTTACCGCTGTCCAGCTGGCGACGCACATCGCGGGACGAACTCGCCGCCTGATGACGCAGCGCCAGCGCCTGCTGACGGGCGCGGGTTTCGCTGAGTTTGTTCTCCAGCTCGCCAATCTCTTTCTTCATGCGCGCCAGCGTTTCATCCACCAGCTGCACTTCGTGGTCCAGCTGAGCAATAAGGTCGGTCAGCTTCTGTTTTTCGATCAGCGCCGCCCGGGCCAGATCCTCTTTCTCTTTGCGCAGGGCCAGCTCGGCCTTTTCCTGCCATTCCGCCTGCTGGGCGACCGCCTGCTCAATACGACGGGTCAGCTGTTTCTTTTCCGCCAGCGCGCGGGCCGACGTGGAACGTACCTCAACCAGCGTGTCTTCCATCTCCTGGATCATCAGACGCACCAGCTTTTGCGGGTCCTCGGCTTTCTCCAGCAGGGAGTTGATGTTGGCGTTCACGATGTCGGCAAAACGAGAAAAAATACCCATAATTTCAGTCCTCATAGTTCTGGTTGCAGGCATTCACCTGTGGCTTAGCTAATACAAATGGCGTGCCAACTTTTTATCTTATTGATTTTAAACAGAGTGGTTGCGAAACAGGCAGGGCATTGCTACAGTCACCTGGTTAATCACACTACTTAATGGCGAAATTCATCATGGCGCAGTACAAGGATAATTTGCTGGGCGAGGCCAACAGCTTTCTCGAGGTGCTGGAACAGGTTTCCCGGCTGGCTCCGCTGGACAAACCGGTGCTGGTCATCGGCGAGCGCGGTACCGGGAAAGAGCTTATCGCCAACCGTCTGCACTATCTCTCCGCCCGCTGGCAGGGGCCGTTTATCTCGCTGAACTGCGCGGCGCTGAATGACAATCTGCTCGATTCGGAGCTGTTTGGCCACGAAGCCGGGGCCTTCACCGGCGCCAGCAAGCGCCATCCCGGACGCTTCGAGCGCGCCGACGGCGGGACGCTGTTTCTCGATGAGCTGGCGACGGCCCCGATGCTGGTGCAGGAGAAGCTGTTAAGAGTGATTGAATATGGCGAACTGGAGCGCGTGGGCGGCAGCCAGCCGCTGCAGGTCAACGTCCGGCTGGTGTGCGCCACCAACGCCGACCTGCCGCGGATGGTGGAGGAAGGCCATTTCCGCGCCGACCTGCTCGACCGTCTGGCCTTCGACGTGGTGCAGCTCCCGCCGCTGCGCGAACGGCAGAGCGACATCATGCTGCTCGCCAACCAGTTTGCCATTCAGATGTGCCGCGAGCTCGGTCTGCCGCTGTTTCCCGGCTTCAGCGAACGAGCCACCGCCACGCTGCTCGGCTACCGCTGGCCGGGAAATATTCGTGAACTGAAGAACGTCGTCGAGCGCTCGGTCTATCGCCACGGCGACAGCGAGCACGAGCTGGACGCCATTATCCTCAACCCTTTCCGTCAGTCCGCGCCCTCCGTGCCGGAGGCCGCGTCCGGGGACGAACTGCCCGCCCTGCCGCTGGATCTCCGCGATTTTCAGCTACAGCAGGAAAAACGCCTGCTGCAGCGGAGTCTGCTGCAGGCGAAGTATCATCAGAAGCAGGCGGCGGAGCTGTTGGGCTTAACCTATCATCAGCTCCGCGCGCTGCTGAAAAAGCATCAGCTGTGAGAGGCGCGCGGCAGCAGCAGTGCGCTTACCGCCATCGCCCCCAGGCATAAGGCGGCGTTGAACCACAGAGCATACTGGGCGGCATGGGCCATACCGAGCGGCAAAAACAGCGCGAAAAGTGACGCCGTCACGGCAATCCCCATCGCCCCGCCCAGCGAGCTGCCCATCTTGTAGATCCCCGAGGCGACGCCAATTTTGTTCTCCGGCGCGTTGGCCACCGCCGTATCCGTTGACGGCGTGGCGTAGCAGCCCAGCCCGAGGCCGAACAGCACATTGCTGCCGAACACCACGCCGATATAGAGCGCCTTATCGAGAAAGGTGCAGGATATCAGGCCGATGGCGATGGCGGTCAGCACCGGGCCGGCCATCATCGGCAGCCGGGCGCCGTAGCGCTGCAGCAGCTTCTCGCCGACCCGGATCATCGCCAGGACGGTCACCAGATAGCCGAGGGTCATCATTCCACTCTCCAGCGGCGTCAGGTGGTGCCCCTGCTGCAGCCAGATGCTGGCGATCATCATGGTGCCAATCGCCCCGTTGAGCAGAAAGTTCGACAGCACCGCCGCGCCGTACGCCCGGTTGCGAAACAGCGCAAAATCGATCAGCGCCGCCTCGCCTTTGCGCAGCCCGCTGCGAATAAACACCGCGCCAGCGATCAGCGCCCCCGCCAGCATGCTCAACGACAGCGGACTGCTCCAGCCCCAGCCGTGGCCTTTGCTGATAAACAGATTCACCAGCACCAGCCCGGCGATAAGGCTCAGCAGGCCGCCAACGTCCAGCTTCTGCTGGCTGGCGCTGGCGCTGCGGCTCTCCGGCGTGCCGCGCAGTAACGCCAGCGCCGCCAGGGCAACGGCGATGGAAAAGACAAAGATCCAGCGCCAGCCCAGGCCGGTAGCGATAGCTCCGCCGACGAAGGAGCACAGGCCGCTGCCGCCCCACGAGCCGATGACCCAGAAGCTGACCGCCCGCTGACGCGCGCGCCCCTGGTACCAGGTCTTAATCAGCGCCAGCGTCGCCGGCATAATGCACGCCGCCGACAGCCCCTGCAGCACCCGGCCGGCGAGGAACAGCCCCGGCCCCTGGGCCAGTACCAGCATAGCGCTGCCGGCGATGCTCAGCCCCAGCCCGAGGGTGGTCATTCGCATGCGGCCAAACTTGTCCGCCAGGCCGCCGCTGGCCACCACGAAACAGCCGCTGAACAGCGCGCTGAGGCTGACGGCCAGGGTTAAGGTCTCAAGAGAAATATCAAGACTGCTTTTCATCGCTGGCACGACGTTAATCACCGACTGGGCAAACAGCCAGAAGGTTAAAACGCTCAGCACAATCCCCACCAGCAGACGATCGCTGCCGACATAGGGGGTGTCGCTTACGGTGACAGTGCTCATTGCATGGCCCTCCCGTTTCCGGTGATTAACGCAGATAGTGTTCCGTCAGGCCGCACCACAGCGCCGCGCCGCTAAGCAACAGCGCGTCGTTGAAGTCATAGCCCGGGTTATGCACCATGCAGCGATCCGGCTCGTCGCCAGCGCCGATAGTGAAATAACTGCCGTGGGGGTGCTGCTCCAGCATGAAGGCGAAATCTTCACTGCCCATAAACGGCTTCACCTCGCCCACCTGCTCTGCGCCAAACAGCGCTGTGGCCACCTCCCGCACCATGGCGTTGGCCGCCGGATCGTTACGTAATACCGGGCTGCCGTTGACGTGGGTCAGCGTAGCCGTGGCGTTAAAGCTCTCCGCCTGAGCCACGGCAATATCATGGATCCGCTGCAGCACGGTCTCGCGTACCTGCTCATTGAGGGTGCGCACCGTGAGCTTCATCAACACGTGATCGTTAATGATATTGGGCGCATGTCCGGCCTGGATGCTGCCGACGGTCACGACCGCTGGCTCAAACGGGGTGATATTGCGCGAGACGATGGACTGCAGCGCGAGGGTAATATGGCAGGCCACCAGCGTGGCATCCACCGTATGCTCCGGTACCGCGCCGTGGCCGCCAACGCCCTTCACTTCAATATGCAGCGTATCGGAGGAGGCCATCATCGCCCCGTCGCGCAGACCGATTTTACCCAGCGGCTGACCCGGCATATTGTGCAGGCCGAAGATGGCGTCGCAGGGGAACTGGTCAAACAGACCGTCCTCGACCATCACCCGCCCGCCGTACAGCAACTCTTCCGCGGGCTGGAAAATCAGCTGCAGCGTCCCGTTAAACTGGCGGGTGCGCGCCAGATATTCAGCCGCGTAGAGCAGCGTGGTGGTATGCCCGTCATGGCCGCAGCCGTGAAAGCGCCCGTCAACCTGGCTTGCCCACGGCTTCCCGCTCCGCTCCTGCATCGGCAGGGCATCCATATCCGCCCGCAGGCCGAGGCGTTTTTTTCCTTGGCCGACGCGCAGCGTACCCACCACCCCGGTGCCCGCCAGGCCGCGATGAACCTCGTATCCCCATTCGCCAAGCAGTCGGGCGACCTCGCTGCTGGTCTGATGCTCTTCAAAGCCGATCTCCGGCTGCTGGTGGAACCGGCGACGTAAGGCAATAAATTGCGCCTCGTTGACCTGCAAGGCTTCAAGCAACGGATGTGTCATTTTTGTTATTCCTGTGTTGTGTTTGCACGACACTTTCGAGTTTATGCGGGTGAAACAGCTTTCAGGCGCGCTTTTTTGTTTTATATTGACGAGAAATGAATGAGTGTTTTTCATACATATCGGTTATGACAAAAAACAACCGGTTGCTTTTTGTCTACAGAGGAGAACCATGTGGAGCAGCATTCAGGCGACTTTAGCGTCACCGTGCGCGATGTGCGTCAGCTAAGCCAGCCGGAGAGCGATCTGCTGACGCTGCTGTGGGTGCTGGAGGGGAGCGTAAATCTGGCGGAGGCGGAAGGCGCGCCGCAGCAGCTTGCCGTCGACGGGCTGGCGATCGTTAACCGCAACCGTCGCTGGAGCCTGCGCAGCGCCGGGGGCAACGCGGTGATGATCCTCACCCTCTCCGCCAGCTGGCTGGCCCGCCTCGACAACGCCTTTTTTGCCGTCGACTACCAGATATCGCCGCGCACCCGCGATGCCGATGACGGCCTGCGCCGCCTGATGCGCCAGCTGCTGGTGAGCGGCCTGGTCAATCATCCCGGCCATTACCGGCTGGAGGCCAACCGGTGGCTGAGTGAGATAGCGCTGCTGCTGGCCACGCGCTTCAGCCAGCCCATCGCCTTCACGCCACGGCGCGATGCTGAAAAATGGAGCCGGAGGATAGCCAGCGTAGTGGCGCGGATCGACGCCAACTATCAGCGCCGTCTCTCTTTACAGGAGGTGGCGGCCGCCGAGTTTGTCTCCGAGGCCTGGCTGTCACGCCTGTTTCACAAGGAGGTTGGCGTCAGTTTTGTTCAGTACCTCACCGCGCTGCGCCTGCGCCACGCCGCCGATCAGCTGTTAACCACCCGCAAACCCGTTCAGCAAATTGCCCGCGAGCAGGGGTTCGCCAGCACGCGGATGATGAGCGACCTGTTTAAGCGTCACCATGGGGTGACGCCGCGCCAGTATCGCGAGCGGTCCCCCCGGGAGCCGGGCCGACCGCGCCCGCCGCAGGGCGATCGCTGGCAGCCGGTGGCCGTGGACCGGCTCTACGCCCGCCTTAATGAGCCGGAACAACGCGACCGGGAGAGTCAGCCGCTGTTGATCAATCCGCCGCAAACCCGGGAGATCAACCTGCACCAGCGACCGGCGCGCGCCGCGGTGCTGCGCCATACCCGGATGGTGGTGACCGTGCGCGAGCTGGACGATCTGCTGCGGGAGGACGTGCGCCGCGAACTGGAGCAGTTGCACCGCGCCCTGCCGGTGTATGCCATTGATATCAACGATGCCTTTCTCAGCAGCCGCCTGTTCGGCACCGGCTGGGACGATCCGCAGATGGCTGGCTACGCCTGCTGGTACAACCTGCAGCAGATCTTCAGCTGGCTGGCGGCGATGGGCTGGCAGGTGATCCTGCATACCGGGGTCACCACCCGCAGCGATCTGCTGCAGCGCTTCCTGCAACTCGCCGCCAACCATTTTCCACCGACGACGCTCAGCAGCTGGCGCTTTGTCTGGCACTGGTCGCCGCAGGCCAGCGAAGCGGCCCGCCAGGCCGCCTGGCGGCAGCAGCGCGAGGTTCTTCACCGTCTGCTGCCGCAGCCGCAGTTGGGGATCTGGCACCGCTTTGCCGCCAGCGCGCCCGGGGACGATCCGCTGTTCCACTCGCCGCTGCTGGCGGAAGCCGATTTTCTCGCCTGCCAGGCGGATGCCAACGAACGGCTGGATCTGGCTCAGGCGGACAGCAGCAGTCTGGCCTCCAGCGAGCACTATCCGGCGCATAAGCTGCGACAGATCCACAGCGCCCTGCGTCAACGGCAGCTTAACCTGCCGCTATGGCTGCTCTCGTGGAATACGCTGACCGGCGATACGCGGGACACCAACGGGCGCTTTTTTCGCGGCGCGCTGTTGATGGATAATCTGCTGGGGGTCGCGGACCAGGTCTGGCTGGCGGGCTTCTGGTTAAACTCCGGCCTCCAGGGCGAAGCCCGCGCCAACGGCAAGCTGGATACCTCCAGCCTGGCGCTGCACTATCTGCACGGGCTGCCGCGCCCGGTTTACTGGGTGCTGTGGCTCTGGCGACGGCTGCGCGGCGAGATCCTGTTTCACGACAAAAACCTGCTGCTGCTCCATCACCAGGGGCACTACCAGCTGCTGCTGCGCAATACGGTGGTCTACAACCCCTGGCTCTCCAGCGAAGCGGCTTTTATTCAACGCTTCAGCCAGCCGTACAGTGTGCGGCTGCAGGGGCTCAAGGGCCGCTGGCGCATCAAACAGCACCTCTTCGATCAGCACCACGGCGCGCTGTTCCCGCTGGTGGACGCCTTTCGCAGCCGCAGCGGCCCCGACGCCGAAGATTATCAGTGGCTGATGCATCAGGCTCGTCCGGCGCTCAGCGTGGAGGAAGCCCGACTCGACGGCCACTGGCTGCGGGTCGACTCGCTGGAGAGCAACGCCCTGGCCCTGTACGAATTTACCCCTCAGTACTCCCCCGATGAGGATCCCGACGCCTGAAGCAAACCGTGAATTTTGCGCTGGCTCTCCGTCGTCGCCGGGTTGAAAACCAGTAGCGACAGATCGGGGCGGCCCTCCACGGCAAAAGAGGTGAACTCCAGATCGAGCGGGCCCATCTGCGGGTGGTGAATGCGCTTATAGCCCTCGCCGTGGCCGGCGACGTCGTGGCTTTGCCAGAAACGGGCGAACTCGACGCTCTGCTGGCTGAGCTTCGCGATCAGCTGGTCAGTTTCCGTCGTGGCGCCCATCCGCGTGACGTCGGCGCGAAAGGCATTAACGATAAGCTGCCCCACCGTCTGCCAGTCCTCCAGGGTGCAGCGGGCCTCAGGCCGGGTAAACAGGCGGCGCAGCACGTTGCGCTCCGCCAGCGGCAGCTGGCCGTAGTCGGTCAGCACCCTGGCCGCCGCCGCGTTCCAGGCGATCACGTCCCAGCTGGCGGTACGGATAATCGCCGGAATGGCGAAGGCATCGAGCACCCGCTGCAGCCGCGGCGTCATATCATCTGTGATCGTCAAACGGGTCTGCGGCGGATGGCCGAAGGCGAGTATAAACAGATGTTCGCGCTCCGGGGTGGTCAGCCGAAGACCGCGGGCGATCCGCTCCAGCACCTCGCGGGAAGGCGCCCCGCCGCGCCCCTGTTCAAGCCAGGTATACCAGGTCGGGCTGATGCTGGCGAGCTGGGCGACCTCTTCACGGCGCAGGCCCGGCGTGCGCCGGCGTCCCGCCGGGAAGCCAAACGTTGCCGGGTCGAGACGCTGGCGCCTGGCGCGGAGAAAATCACCTAAAGCATGATTGTCAGAAGTGTTCATCATCTGCCTGTAAGTCTGCCTGTTAGAATTTATACCCCGATAATGTCTCTACTTTTATAGTATGACATCGCGGGTAGGATACGCCTGATAACCCGTTCAGGAGGTTCATAATGCGTATATTTCTTACCGGCGCGAGCGGATTTATCGGCTCGCGTATTCTTCCGGCGCTGCAGGCGTCGGGCCATCAGGTTATCGGCCTCGTGCGCAGCGACGCCACGGCGCAGGCCCTGGAAGCGGCAGGGGTCGAGGTGCGCCGCGGCACGCTGGACGCCCCCGATTCGCTGCTGGCGGGCGTCGAGAGCGCCGACGCGGTGATCCATACCGCTTTCGACCACGACTTCAGCCGCTTTGCCGCCAACTGCGAGAAAGACCGCCAGGCGATCCTCACCATGGGCCAGGCGCTGCGGGGCAGCGCGCGGCCGCTGGTCATCACCTCCGGCACGCTGATGGGCGACGACGGGAGCGGCGCCCCGGCCCGCGAGTCGTGCTTTAACGCCGCGCACCCCAGCCCGCGGACCGCCTCAGAACTTGCCGGCCAGCAGCTGCTGGAGGCGGGAGTGGACGTCCGGGTCGTTCGCCTGCCGCAGGTGCATGACACCGTGCGCCAGGGGCTACTGACCAGCTATATCGAACGCGCAGTCGCCAGCGGCGCGGTGGCCTTGCGCGGCGAGGGGAACCACCGCTGGTCCGCCGCCCATGTCGATGACGTCGCGCGCCTGTACGTCAGCGCACTGCTGCAGGGCGCTGCGGGCGAGCGCTACCATGCGGTGGCTGAAGAGGGGATCGCATTACGGGAGATTGCCGCAGTCATCGCCCGGGGCTTAAATCTGCCGCTGACCCAGCTGGATGAAGCCCAGGCTGACGCCTGGTTCGGCTGGTTTGCCCCCTTTACCGCCCTTGACCTGCGCGCCAGCTCGGCATGGACTCGCGAGCGATTGCAGTGGCAGCCGGTCGGCCCCGGGCTGCTGGAGGATTTACGGAATATGGATTATCAAAAAGTGACGTTGTCACGATAAGCAAATACGTTCCCCCCTGTATGACATCCGACGGGTAGGGTTACCCGCCCGTCGGACCCTCTGCTTTCTCCCCGCTATACTGAATTTATCCCCGGCGTTAGCGTCGCTTCCACCGTCTGGTCAACCGCGGCCAAACAGAGCTGACTGGCGATATCGGCGATAAAAAGTTACCATGTTTCATTATACAGACTCGGTTCCGCGACTATTTTAATCAATTGACTGAATACTATACGCACCCGGTAACCGCATTATCCCTCAGGCTTGTTGAAGGCGGTGGTGAATGTCTATGAATCTTAATAAGATAGAGTTCAACTCTATAATCAAACAGAAAATATGCGCCTGAAATTGTCATCTCTCCTGGCAGCGGTTTCCCTGCTGTGTGGGCAGGCTTTTGCCGCCCCTGCGCTCCCCGACCGCGCCGATATTCGCGACAGCGGTTTCGTCTATTGCGTCAGCGGCCAGGTTAATACCTTTAATCCGCAGAAAGTGAGCAGCGGCCTGATCGTCGATACGCTGGCCGCGCAGATCTACGATCGCCTGCTTGACGTCGACCCTTATACCTATCGGCTGGTCCCCGAGCTGGCGGAGAGCTGGGAAGTCCTCGATAACGGCGCCACCTACCGCTTTCACCTGCGCCGCCACGTCCCGTTTCAACGCACGGCATGGTTCTCCCCGACGCGGGATTTCAACGCCGATGACGTGATTTTCACCTTTGGTCGCATTTTTAACCGCGATCACCCCTGGCACAACGTCAACGGCAGCAGCTTCCCCTACTTCGACAGCCTGCAGTTTGCTGACAGCGTGGAGAGCGTCCGCAAGCTCGATAATCAGACCGTGGAGTTTCGCCTCAAGCGGCCGGATGCATCATTCCTCTGGCATCTGGCCACCCACTATGCGTCGATTACCTCCGCCGAATATGCCGCCCGCTTAACGCAGGACGATCGTCAGGAACAGCTCGATCGCCAGCCGGTGGGCACCGGCCCGTTCCAGCTGTCTGAGTACCGCTCCGGGCAGTATGTTCGCCTGCAGCGCCACCCCGGCTACTGGCGCGGCAAGCCGTTGATGCCGCAGGTGGTGGTTGACCTCGGCTCCGGTGGAACCGGCCGCCTGTCGAAACTGCTGACCGGCGAATGCGACGTGCTGGCCTGGCCGGCCGCCAGCCAGTTGACGATCCTGCGTGACGACCCGCGCCTGCGCCTGACGCTGCGTCCGGGGATGAACATTGCCTGGCTGGCCTTCAACACCGCCAAGCCGCCGCTGGACAACCCGGAGGTGCGCCACGCGCTGGCGCTGGCCATTAACAACCAGCGCCTGATGCAGTCTATCTACTATGGCACCGCGGAGACGGCGGCGTCGATGCTGCCGCGCGCCTCGTGGGCCTACGATAACGACGCTAAGATTACCGAATATAATCCCCAGGAGGCCCGCACCCGCCTGAAGGCCCTGGGGCTGGAAAATCTGACCCTCAAGCTGTGGGTTCCCACCAGCTCGCAGGCGTGGAACCCCAGCCCGTTGAAAACAGCAGAGCTGATCCAGGCGGATATGGCGCAGATTGGCGTCAAGGTGATCATCATGCCGGTGGAGGGGCGCTTCCAGGAGGCGCGGCTGATGGACATGAACCATGACCTGACGCTCTCCGGCTGGGCGACGGACAGTAACGATCCGGACAGCTTCTTCCGGCCGCTGCTCAGCTGCGCGGCGATCGCCTCGCAGACCAACTTCGCCCACTGGTGTAACCGGGAATTTGATGACGTGCTGCAAAAAGCGCTGCTCTCGCAGCAGCTCTCCTCGCGGATGGACGCTTACAAAGAGGCCCAGCGCATCCTCGCTCGTGAACTGCCGGTCCTGCCGCTGGCCTCATCGCTGCGGTTGCAGGCCTATCGCTATGATATGAAAGGCCTGGTGCTTAGCCCCTTCGGTAACGCTTCGTTCGCTGGCGTATCGCGGGAGAAAACCGAAGAGGTGAAAAAACCATGATTATTTTTACCCTGCGCCGTCTGCTGCTGTTGCTGGTCACCCTCTTTTTTCTGACCTTTGTCGGCTTCAGCCTGAGCTACTTCACTCCCCATGCCCCGCTGCAGGGCGCGACCCTGTGGAATGCATGGCTGTTCTGGTTTGAAGGGGTGCTGCACTGGGATTTTGGCGTCTCCAGCATTAACGGCCAGCTGATTTCCGAGCAGCTGCGCGAGGTGTTCCCGGCGACCATGGAGCTGTGCATCCTCGCCTTCGGCTTTGCCCTGCTGATTGGCATTCCGGTGGGGATGATCGCCGGCGTGATGCGCAACAAATGGCCCGATACCCTGATCAGCGCCGTCGCGCTGGTCGGTTTCTCGATCCCGGTCTTCTGGCTGGCGCTGCTCCTGACTCTCTTCTTCTCCCTGACCCTCGGCTGGCTTCCGGTCTCCGGCCGCTTCGACCTGCTGTATGAGGTGAAAAACGTCACCGGTTTCGCGCTGATTGACGCCTGGCTTTCGGACTCGCCGTGGCGCCATGAGATGATCGTCAGCGCCGCCCGGCATATGGTGCTGCCGGTGCTGACCCTGGCGGTAGCCCCCACTACCGAAGTGATCCGCCTGATGCGCATTAGCACCAGCGAGGTGTATGACACCAACTACGTCAAGGCGGCCGCCACCCGCGGCGTCTCGCGACGCAAAATTTTACTGCGCCACGTGCTGCACAACGCCCTGCCGCCGGTGATCCCGCGCCTCGGCCTGCAGTTTTCCACCATGCTCACCCTGGCGATGATCACGGAGATGGTGTTCAGCTGGCCAGGGCTGGGCCGGTGGCTTATCAACGCCATTCGTCAGCAGGACTACGCGGCGATCTCCGCCGGAGTGATGGTGATTGGCGCGCTGGTGATTATTGTCAACGTGATTTCCGATATTCTCGGTGCCATGGCTAACCCACTGAAACATAAGGAATGGTATGCCCTACGATAGCGTTTATCTGGAAAAGCGTCCGCCCGGCGCGCTGCGCACCGTATGGCGTAAATTCTATGGCGACACCACGGCGATGATCGGCCTGTACGGCTGCGCGGGGCTGCTGCTGCTTTGCGTCTTCGGCGGCTGGTTCGCCCCCTACGGCATCGACCAGCAGTTCCTCGGCTACCAGCTGCTGCCGCCATCGTGGTCGCGCTATGGGGAAGTCTCTTTCTTCCTCGGAACCGATGATCTGGGGCGCGATGTGCTCAGCCGACTGCTGAGCGGCGCGGCGCCGACCGTCGGCGGCGCTTTTGTCGTCACCCTCGGCGCCACGCTGTTTGGCCTGGTGCTGGGCGTCATTGCCGGATCGACCCACGGCCTGCGCTCGGCGGTGATGAACCATATCCTCGATACCCTGCTCTCCATCCCCTCGCTGCTGCTGGCGATCATCGTCGTCGCCTTTGCCGGGCCGCACCTCAGCCATGCGATGTTTGCCGTCTGGCTGGCGCTGCTGCCGCGCATGGTGCGCTCCGTCTACAGCATGGTCCACGATGAGCTGGAGAAAGAGTACATCATCGCCGCCCGCCTCGACGGCGCGTCGACGCTGAATATTCTGCTGTTCGCCATCCTGCCCAATATCGCCTCCGGCCTGGTGACCGAGATCACCCGCGCCCTGTCGATGGCTATTCTGGATATCGCCGCGCTGGGCTTTCTTGACCTCGGCGCTCAGCTGCCTTCGCCGGAATGGGGAGCGATGCTGGGCGATGCGCTGGAGCTTATCTATGTTGCGCCGTGGACCGTGATGCTGCCCGGGGCCGCGATTATGCTCAGCGTACTGCTGGTCAACCTGCTGGGCGACGGTATTCGCCGGGCGATCATTGCCGGGGTAGAATAATGCCGTTACTCGATATTCGTCACTTAACCATCGAATTCAAAACCAACGAAGGCTGGGTAAAAGCCGTCGACCGCGTCAGCCTGACCCTGACCGAAGGCGAAATCCGTGGCCTGGTGGGGGAATCCGGCTCCGGGAAGAGCCTGATCGCCAAAGCTATCTGCGGCGTGACAAAAGACAACTGGCGGGTCACGGCCGACCGCATGCGTTTCGACGACATCGATCTGCTGCGGCTGTCGAACCGCGAGCGCCGGAAACTGATCGGCCACAACGTGTCGATGATATTCCAGGAGCCCCAGTCGTGCCTCGACCCCTCTGAACGCATCGGCCAGCAGCTGATCCAGAGTATCCCTGGCTGGACCTACAAGGGCCGCTGGTGGCAGCGGCTGGGCTGGCGTAAACGTCGGGCCATCGAGCTGTTGCACCGCGTCGGGATTAAAGATCACAAAGACGCCATGCGTAGCTTCCCCTATCAGCTGACCGAAGGCGAGTGCCAGAAGGTGATGATTGCCATCGCCCTGGCCAACCAGCCGCGCCTGCTGATCGCCGATGAACCGACTAACGCTATGGAGCCCACGACGCAGGCGCAGATTATCCGCCTGCTGACGCGGCTCAACCAGAACAACAACACCACCATTTTGCTGATCAGCCACGATCTGCAGATGCTCAGCAAATGGGCGGATAAAATCAACGTCATGTACTGCGGGCAGACGGTGGAGAGCGGGCCCAGCGAAGAGCTGATCACCCTGCCGCATCACCCCTACACCCAGGCGTTAATCCGCGCGATCCCGGATTTTGGCAGCGCCATGCCGCATAAAAGCCGTCTCAACACCCTGCCGGGGGCGATACCCCTGCTGGAGCAGCTGCCCATCGGCTGTCGGCTGGGGCCGCGCTGCCCGTACGCTCAGCGCGAGTGCATTGAAACCCCGCGTCTTACCGGGGCGCGCAATCACCTGTACGCCTGTCATTTCCCGCTGAACATGGAGAAAGAGTGAAATGGTCGAAACATTGCTGGAAGTGCGCCAACTCAGTAAGACCTTTCGCTATCGCACCGGCTGGTTTCACCGCCAGACGGTGGAGGCGGTTAAGCCGCTGAGTTTTACCCTGCGCGAACGGCAGACGCTGGCGATTATCGGCGAGAATGGCTCCGGAAAATCCACCCTCGCGAAGATGCTGGCGGGCATGGTGGAGCCCACCAGCGGCGAGGTGCTGATCGATGACCATCCGCTGACCTTCGGGGATTACTCCTACCGCAGCCAGAAGATTCGCATGATCTTTCAGGATCCGTCGACGTCGCTAAACCCGCGCCAGCGCATCTCGCAGATCCTCGATTTTCCGCTGCGGCTGAATACCGACCTCGACGCCGAAGCGCGGCAGAAACAGATCATCGACACCCTGCGCATGGTCGGCCTGCTGCCGGACCACGTCAGCTACTATCCCCATATGCTGGCCCCGGGTCAGAAGCAGCGTCTTGGCCTCGCCCGGGCGCTGATCCTGCGCCCGAAGGTCATCGTCTGCGATGAGGCGCTGGCCTCGCTGGATATGTCGATGCGTTCCCAGCTCATCAACCTGATGCTGGAGCTGCAGGAGAAACAGGGCATCTCTTACATCTATGTCACCCAGCACCTGGGAATGATGAAGCACATCAGCGATCAGGTGCTGGTGATGCATAACGGGGAAGTGGTTGAGCGCGGCAGCACCGCCGATGTGCTGGCCTCACCGCTGCACGACCTGACCCGACGCCTGATCGCCGGCCACTTCGGTGAGGCTCTCACCGCCGACGCCTGGCGCAAAGACGGCAAATAGCGCCGTCTCATTCACCTCGCCCGCAGACCTCACGCCGGCGCGTGGCCAGCGGTTCGCTTAAGGATGGCCACCGCGCTGGCGATGTCCGGCGCCAGCCAGCGATCGTCCTCCCAGCCAGGCACGCTTTCGCGCAGCAGGTCTCGCGCCCGGCGCGTGCCCGCCGCCAGCTTCTGCGGCTCGTAAAAATCGAGCCCCTGGGCGGCGAGTAAATATTCGATGCCCAGGATCTGATAGAGGTTGCCCAGCAGGCGCTGCAGTTTCAGCGCTGCGCCGGTGCCCAGGCTTAAATGATCCTCCTGCAGACCCGAGGTAACAAAATTATCCAGCACCGCCGGCTGCGCCAGCTGCTTGTTTTCCGCGCACAACGACGCGGCGACGTACTGGGCAATCATCATGCCTGAATTCACGCCCGGTCGGGCGACCAGGAACGGCGGCAACCCGCTCACCAGAGGATTCACCAGCCGGTCAAGGCGTCGTTCAGCGATGGCGCCCAGCTCAGCCATGGCAATGGCCAGCAAATCGCAGGCCATCGCCACCGATTCGCCGTGCGGATGCGCCTGGGAGACCACCCGCCACTGCTCAACGGTTCCCAGGATCAGCGGATTATCAGTACAGGCGTTGAGTTCGATATTTATCTGCGTCTGCGCGTGGCTAAACTGATCGCGGCAGGCGCCATGCACCTGAGGCATCGAGCGAAGGCTTAGCGCATCCTGGGTGCGAAGTCCTTCACTTTCGGCCAGCAGACGGCTGTCCGCCAGCAGCTCACGCAGCCGCTGGCCGCTGGTCTGGATCCCGGGGCTGGCTTTCAGCGCCAGGATCTCGGCATCGAATGCCACAAGCTGGCCGCGCAGCGCTTCAAAGCTCATCGCGCCGGTTACATCGGCCCAGTTCATTAAGCGCTCGGCGTCGTCTAACGCCAGACAGGCCAGACCGGTCATGCACGGCGTACCGTTGACCAGGCTCAGCCCCTCTTTCGCTCCCGGCGCGATGGGCTGCAGATCTAGCTGCGACAGGACCTCTGCCGCTGACCACGTTCGCCCCTGCCAGAGCACATCGCCAACCCCCATCAGGGCCAGGCCAATGTGCGCCATATGCGTTAAATAGCCAACTGACCCCTGGGAGGGCACCTGAGGGGTGACGCCATGCTGCAAAAACGCCAACAGCTGCTGCACTATCCCGGCGGAGATCCCGGATTTACCGTGGCTGAAATTGGCCACCGCGGCGCACATAATTGCCCGGGTTGGGGCGACCTCCAGCAACGGTCCCACCCCGCAGGCGTGGCTGAGCAACGTATTGCGCGACAGCTGGTGTAGCTGCGCTTCCGGCAGCGTAATATTGCACAGCGCCCCCAGCCCGGTGTTGATCCCATAGGCTACCTGGCCGGCTTTAACGATATGCTGGACAATCGCCCGCCCTTGCGCGATACGCGACCAGGCGCTGTCGCTGAGGCTCAAGGTCGCCTCGCCCCGCGCAACGCAAGCCACCTCCTGCCAGCGTATCGGCGCATCGCCCCACTGGATCATTTTCATACGACCTGTCCTGGCTGTTGGTGGCTGGAGATAAATTGCTTGAAGCGCGCGGACCCCTGGCTGCCAAACAGCGCCTCTGGCGCACCGTCGCAGTCAATCGTCCCCTGGTGCATAAAGACCACCCGGTTGGAAACATGGCGGGCGAATCCCAGCTCGTGGGTGACCACCAGCATCGTCCGTCCCTCCTCCGCCAGGCTGCGCATCACCTTTAGCACCTCGCCGACCAGTTCGGGATCCAGCGCGGAGGTAGGTTCATCAAAGAGCATGACGTCCGGCTCCATGGCCAGCGCGCGGGCTATCGCCACGCGCTGCTGCTGGCCGCCGGAGAGCTGCGCAGGATAGAAATCCTTTCGGTTCAACATCCCCACTCGCTCCAGCAACTGCTCAGCCTGTTCAATGCAGGTCCGTTTGTCCCGTTTGAGCACATAATGCGGCCCCTCAATGACATTCTGCAGAACCGTCATATGCGACCAGAGGTTAAAACTTTGGAAGACCATCCCCAGCCGCGAGCGCAGGCGCTCTATCTGCCGGGGGTTCGCCGCCAGCCGATGCCCGCGGGCATGATGCTTCATTTCAATCGTCTCGCCGCCGACGCTGACCACTCCGGCATCGGGCGTTTCCAGCAGGTTAATGCAGCGCAGCAGCGTACTTTTACCGGATCCGCTGGCGCCGAGGATCGAAATGACATCGCCCTGCTGCGCCTGGATGGTGATCCCCTTCAGGACATCCAGGGAGCCAAAGGACTTATGAATATCGCTGACCGATAAGGTCACCGGACGTGAATCGAGCATCTTACTCTCCTTTGGTTATCGGCTTGAGCGACACGGTCGCCGGATTTTGCCGGGTATGCGGGGTTAAACGTCGTTCAAGCAGGGCGTACAGCTGCACAATGATGAAATTGAGCAGCAGGTAGATGGCCGCCGCGCAGAGGAATACCTCCATCGTCCGGTAGGTACGCTGAATAATCTGTTGGGCCACCCCCGTGACGTCCCAGACGGTCACCAGGCTTGCCAGCGCCGTCGACTTGACCAATAAAATGGCCTCCGTGGAGTAGGCTGGCAGCGCATAGCGCAGCATCACCGGGGCAATGATCCTCCGCAGCAGCAGCCAGCGCGACATACCGCAAGCCTGGCCGGCTTCAATCTGGCCCGGCGGTATCGCCAGCAACCCGCCGCGCAGAATTTCCGCGGTATAGGCCGCCGTACAGAGCGCCAGCGCCAGAACGGCGCAGATAAAGGGTTCGCGCAGCAGCGGCCACAGGAAACTGTGGCGGATCACCCCAAACTGACCCAGCCCGTAATAAATAAGAAACAACTGGATCAGCAATGGCGAACCGCGAAAGATCAGGATATAGCCTTTGGCGAAACCGCTTGCCAGCGGCCAGCGGCTCATTCGCAACGCCAGAACGCCAAGAGCCAACACGCCGCCGAGCAAAAAAGAGCAGATAAAGAGTCCCAGCGTCACCGGCAGCGCCGCGCCGAGCTTCAACAACGTCTCACCGAGAAAGGCAAAATCGATAATCATATGGGCTCCTTACGCCTGCGCGGCGCTGCGACGCAGCCAGGCGCGGTTCAGACGGCTCTCCGCCCGGGTAAACGCGCGGTTAGAGAGCAGCGTCAGGATCAAATAGCAGCCGCCGCCGATGAGATAGAACAGGAAATAATCGCGGGTAGAGCCAGCGGCAATCTGGCTGGCGCGCATCAGTTCAATCATCCCGGTCACCGATACCAGCGCCGAGTCTTTGAGGCTCATTTGCCAGACGTTGGACAAACCCGGCAGCGAATAACGGACAATCTGCGGCAACAGGATGCGCTGCAGGATCCGCCAGCGCGGCATGCCAATGGCGGAAGCCGCCTCCACTTCACCGGGCATCAGCGCCAGACGAGCAGCACGGTAGACTTCCGCCTGATACGAGGAGGAGATCAAGCCAATCGCCAGAGCGCCAATCAGAAATGGCGGAACCTCAATAAAGCCGTCTGCGCCAAACAGGCGCCCCAGCCATGAAATCATCCCTGAGCCGCCAAAATAAAACAGATAGATCACCAGTAATTCAGGGATACCGCGGAATACCACCGACCAGGCGGCGCCGAACCAGCGCGCTGGCGCGTGGCGGGACAGCTTCGCGGCGGCGATAACGCCGCCCACCCCCGCACCGACGGCCAGCGCCGCGAGCGACAGCAGCAACGTAGTCAGCGTTGCGCTGAGGATCAGCGTCCCCCACCCGTTTTCACCCAAACTCAGAAGATTTAACATGTTTGCCTCGCTCAGGGAGTCACGTCGCTTTTAAACCATTTCTCACTCAGTTTTTTTACCGTCCCATCGGCCAGCGCCGCCTGAATGGCGCTATCCAGTTTCGCTTTGAGTTCGGTATCGGCGAGGCGCACGCCCATCGCCTCACCGCCTCCCCAGATTGGGCCGCTCATCAGCGGACCGCTCAATGCCAGATTGCTATTCTCCGGGCGCGACAGGGTGGTGTTGGCAAAGGTAATATCATCAAACACCGCGTCGATGCGTTCAGCCTGCAGGTCGAGGATCGCATCCGCTGAATTGTTATATTCCCGGACGTCAGCGATATCCTTGAAATACTTATCAATAAACGGGGTGTACACGGTGCCGGACGCGATGCCGATGGTTTTCCCTTTCAACGCCGCGCGCAGCGGCGCAATCGCCGCCTGAATCTCTTTCTCATTATCATGAAGCTTGACCGCCGGCGAAGGCGGTAGCAGCGACCCTTTTACCGCAATGAAAGAGGCCGGCGTGGCTGCGTATGCCTGGGTAAACGCCACGACCTTCGAGCGCTCTGGGGTGACGACGATAGCATCCATGATCACGTCATATTTTCCGGCGTTAAGTCCGGCAATCATGCCATCCCAGTTCTGCACCACCAGTTTGCATTCGATCTGCATCCGCTGGCATAAATTCGCCATAAGCTCGGGCTCGAAACCGCTGAGTTTCCCTCCGGGAAGCGTCAGATTCCAGGGTTCATAGCCGCCTTCCGTAGCGATGGTGATCGATTTCCACTCTTTAGCGTATGTTGAGCCACCAGACAGCAGTAGCCCCGAAAACAGGGTGACCAGGCAGGCCTGGCGGAAAGTAATACGCTGTTGCATTTTCATTCTCCCGATCGCGTTTTGTCATGATGGCTCTGGTCAAGGCGATAAGATAATTCGCAGATGACTGCTCATGTATATACAAGCATTGACAAACCCGCACACGCGCTCAATGATGGATTTGTGAGCCCTGTTGTAAATAATTTGTAAGAGCTTTGAGACAAGCGTGTAACAAATACTATCCACTTCCGACTTCCGCCGAGCAAACTATGATCACCTATTTTGATTACGCTACCTTGCCCGTCACGCCATGGAAGAACGGCGCCGGCGCCACCCGGGAAATTATCGCCGTTCCTTCCGTAGATGCGCCTTTTCTCTGGCGCGCGAGCATTGCCACCCTGCAGGCCGATGGCCCATTCTCCCCTTTTCCCGGCGTCGACCGAACGATCGTCCTGCTGGCGGGGCAACCGCTACGGCTACGCGGGGAGGAGATCGACCATCCGCTGGCGCGCTGGCAGCCGTGGGCGTTTCCCGGCGAATGGGCGCTGTCCAGCGTCGGGATCGTTGAGCCTGGACTGGACTTCAATGTCATGACCCAGCGCGGGCGAGCCCTCGCGCAGGTTGAAGTGGTGAGCGACAGGCAGCGACCGGCCACTAACGGGGTTGCTTATGTACTGCAGGGTGAATGGGATCTGGCCGGACGGCGCTGCGCCGTCGGCAGCGGGCTCTGCTGGCACGGCGACGCTCCGGGGGAGTTGCGGCCTCTCAGCGCCGATGGGCGTCTGCTGCTGGCGGCGATTGCGCTCAAATAGTCAGCAGAGAAAAATGGTATACTTGAGCCAGCGCGATCGGCTTTTACCCCGCGCGGCGCGGGCCGGCTGAAAAATATCGTGACACAAGGGGTCGTCAGTGGGATATAATTCCCGGCTAAATTTGAGTTATTTTGAAATAACAATGTTAACGTTATGATTGTTAAAGTAAAAATAAGCGATAACGATAAGGATTAAAGCTATGGGTTTTCTTTCCGGTAAGCGCATTTTGATCACTGGCGTCGCCAGCAAACTGTCCATCGCCTACGGTATTGCGCAGGCAATGCACCGCGAAGGCGCGGAACTGGCATTCACCTATCAGAATGAAAAACTGAAAGGTCGCGTTGAAGAGTTTGCTGCCGCGCTGGGTTCTGACATTGTGCTGCCGTGCGACGTTGCTGAAGATGAGAGCATCACCGCGCTGTTCACCGAGCTGGAAAAAGTCTGGCCAAAATTCGATGGTTTCGTCCACTCTATCGGTTATGCCCCGGCTGACCAGTTAGACGGCGACTACGTCAACGCGGTCACCCGCGAAGGTTTCAAAATCGCGCACGACATCAGCGCCTACAGCTTCGTGGCGATGGCTAAAGCCTGCCGCACGATGCTGAACCCGGATTCTGCTCTGCTGACGCTCTCCTACCTGGGCGCCGAGCGCGCGATCCCGAACTACAACGTGATGGGTCTGGCGAAAGCCTCTCTGGAAGCGAACGTGCGCTATATGGCGAACGCGATGGGTCCGGAAGGCGTTCGCGTCAACGCTATCTCCGCCGGTCCGATCCGTACCCTGGCCGCGTCCGGTATCAAAGATTTCCGTAAAATGCTGGCGCACTGCGAAGCGGTCACCCCGATCCGTCGCACCGTCACCATTGAAGACGTGGGTAACAGCGCAGCCTTCCTGTGCTCCAACCTGTCTGCGGGTATCTCCGGTGAAGTCGTTCACGTTGATGGCGGGTTCAGTATCGCCGCTATGAACGAGCTGGAACTGAAATAAGTTCCTTCCCCTCCTCGCCCCGGTGAGGAGGGTTTTCCCTTCCCACGCCTTGCGCTCCCCCTGTTATTCCAATCGGCTATTTGTTAGCACGTATCAATATTTTCTCCTGCTTCCGGGTTACGCCAGGATAGTTCTGCATAAACGATCCGCGGAACGGCGGTTCGCCACATACCGAACAAGGAAAGCCCATGGAGCCACGCCGCGTGAATGGCAAAAACCACTGGTATCACGAAACCCAGTCAACAATCTGCCCGGTGGATGTCCTGCCGCTCGTCCCTGAAGCCGCCCATGTTGAAGACCGCTTTTTGCTGGACCTGACGCTGCCGGACGCCTGGCTACACGCCCATACAGGCTGGCTACGCCCCGCGCGCCAGCTCGCCGAGGGGCTGTTTCCCGACCAGGTGCCGGTAAGCCGCCTGCAAACCTTTACCGCCTACGATCGCCTGAGCACTGCGCTGACCGTCGCCCAGGTCTACGGCGTCCAGCGACTGTGTAACCACTATGCCGCCCGCCTGGCGCCCCTGCCGGGGCCCGACTCTTCGCGCGAGAGCAACCGTCGTCTGGCGCAGATCACCCAATACGCCCGTCAGCTCGCCGGTTCACCCTCCGTCATTAACGCCCTTTCCCGCAGCCAGCTGGACGAAGTGGGCCTGACCAGCCGGGATATTATCCTAATCAACCAGATTATCGGTTTCGTCGGCTTCCAGGCGCGGGCGATTGCCGTGCTGCAGGCGGCGCAGGGCTTCCCGGTGCGCTGGATCCCCGGCATGCCGCAGCAAGAGGAGGCGCCCGCCGGCCTGTTCGCCATCCCGCCGGGAGAGTGGCAAACCGACATAGAAGATCCCGATCTGCAGTATGCCGATGACGAGCGCCAGCGGCGCATCGCCAGCTGGCAGTCGCTGCCCGGCCTGGGCCCGCTGGCTCCGCTGCTGGCCTGCGACCCGCAGTTGATGGCGCCGCTGGAGACGCTGTTACGCCAGCTCAGCGGCAACGATACCTTTGGCCCGCAGGTCGCCTTACTCACCGCGCGCACCAATGGCAGCGCCACCTGTTTTGACGCCTGGCTCCCCCACTGGCACGGTGAAGAAGCGTTCGCCAGCCATTTACGGGAGGGCGATCAGGCTCTCCATCGCTGGCTTGGGCAGCATCCTCAGTCGCGCGCGCTCGTTACCGCGGTACAGTTGTTAACCCGCTCCCCGGACCGGTTTAGCGCCGCCCAGTTAACACCCCTCGGCGCATATGGACTCTCAGCGGAACAAGCGATCGATCTGTTAACCTGGAGCGGGCTGTGCGGCTGGATGAATCGTCTGAAAATCGCCCTCGGCAATGTGCGTCAGCAGACGTAAATTGCTGAAACAGCGCTTGCTGCGACAGGCATAATCGCGTAAAAATGTCAGCCGCTCTTTTAGCCACGAAAATACCTAATTATGTTTCAGGATAACCCGCTGCTAGCGCAGCTTAAACAGCAACTGCATTCCCAGACGCCGCGCGCGGAAGGGGTCGTTAAGGGCACGGAAAAGGGCTTTGGCTTCCTCGAAGTGGACGCTCAGAAGAGCTACTTCATTCCGCCGCCGCAGATGAAAAAAGTGATGCATGGCGACCGTATCGTTGCGGTGATCCACTCTGAAAAAGAACGCGAAAGCGCCGAGCCGGAATCACTGGTTGAGCCTTTCCTGACCCGTTTCGTCGGTAAAGTCCAGAAGAAAGACGATCGCCTCGCTATCGTTCCTGACCATCCGCTGCTGAAAGACGCCATTCCCTGCCGCGCCGCCCGTGGCGTTGAGCATGATTTCAAACAGGGTGACTGGGCCGTCGCTGAAATGCGCCGTCATCCGTTAAAAGGCGACCGCGGATTTTACGCGGAGCTGACCCAGTTCATCACCTTCAGCGACGACCACTTCGTCCCGTGGTGGGTGACGCTGGCGCGCCATAATCTGGAAAAAGAGGCACCGGACGGCGTCGCCACCGAGATGCTTGACGAAGGGCTGACACGCCGCGATTTGACCGCCCTCGACTTCGTCACCATTGACAGCGCCAGCACCGAAGATATGGACGATGCGCTGTATGTCGAATCTGGCGCCGACGGCAGACTGTTGCTGACGGTGGCGATCGCTGATCCGACCGCATGGATTGCCGAAGGCAGCAAGCTGGACAACGCCGCAAAAGTACGCGCCTTTACCAACTATCTGCCGGGCTTCAACATCCCGATGCTGCCGCGCGAACTGTCAGACGACCTGTGTTCCCTGCGTGCCGATGAAGTGCGCCCGGTGCTCGCCTGCCGGATGACCCTGGCGGCCGATGGCACCATTAAAGACAACATCGAGTTCTTTGCCGCCACCATCGAATCGAAAGCCAAGCTGGCCTATGACGACGTCTCTGACTGGCTGGAAGGCCGCGGCAGCTGGCAGCCGGGCAGCGAGGCAATCGCGCAGCAAATTACGCTGCTGAAGGACGTGTGTCAGCGTCGCAGCGAATGGCGTCAGACCCACGCGCTGGTGTTTAAAGACCGCCCGGATTACCGTTTCGTCCTCTGCGAAAAAGGCGAAGTGCTGGACATCGTCGCGGAACCGCGTCGTATTGCCAACCGTATTGTCGAAGAGTCGATGATCGCCGCCAACATCTGTGCCGCCCGCGTTCTGCGCGACAAGCTCGGCTTCGGCGTTTATAACGTCCACACCGGCTTCGACCCGGCGAATACCGAACAGCTGGCGGCCCTGCTGAAGACCCACGACGTACACGTTGATCCGACGGAAGTGCTCACCCTGGAAGGTTTCTGCAAGCTGCGCCGCGAACTGGACGCCCAGCCGACCGGTTTCCTCGACAGCCGCATACGTCGTTTCCAGTCGTTTGCTGAAATCAGCACCGAGCCGGGCCCGCACTTTGGTCTCGGTCTTGAGGCCTACGCCACCTGGACCTCGCCGATCCGTAAGTATGGCGACATGATCAACCACCGTCTGCTTAAGGCCATCATCAAAGGCGAAACCATTGCGCGCCCGCAGGATGAAGCCACCGTGCATATGGCGGAGCGCCGTCGTCTCAACCGCATGGCCGAACGCGATGTCGCCGACTGGCTGTATGCCCGTTTCCTCAACGATAAAGCCGGCACCGATACCCGCTTTGCGGCGGAGATCATCGACATCAGCCGTGGCGGGATGCGCGTGCGCCTGGTGGACAATGGCGCGGTCGCCTTTATTCCGGCCCCGTTCCTTCACGCCGTGCGCGACGAACTGGTCTGCAGCCAGGAAAACGGCACCGTGCAGATTAAGGGAGAAGTGGTCTACAAAGTGACCGATGTTATCGATGTCACTATCGCTGAAGTCCGCATGGAAACTCGTAGCATCATTGCTCGTCCGGCTGCCTGACGTCTCATCACAGCGGTTCCTCCGGGAACCGCTCCTTCTTTCCTCCCTGTCCCGCCATTTCCGTCGCGCCGATTAAGGTTGTGCGTTTTTTCGCTTCTCTTTTTCACCCATTTTTAGCATCATTGATTTCATTCGTTTTTGTTACCAGGATAATGCCATGTCAGATGTGAATGCCCACCTGCTCGCCCAACGTATCGATACCGTGCTGGATATTCTGGTTGCCGGTGATTACCACTCTGCGATCCATAATCTGGAGATCCTCAAAGCGGAGCTGCTGGCGCTGGCGGCAGACGACGCCGAGCAAAACAAACCACCCAAAGCGCCCTGGGAAATCTGATTATCGCCCACATGCCGCAACCGGCGATGCTGACCGGTTGCTCGCCGTATAGCCCCCTAACAGTGATGTTGCTATGAACGCCCGACAACAAAGTATTTTGCAAGTGGTCATCGATAAAGGCCGCATGAGCGTCGCCGATCTGGCGAAGATGACCGGAGTTTCAGAGGTCACCATCCGTCAGGATCTGAACCTGCTGGAGAAGCAGAGCTATCTGCGCCGTACCCATGGCTACGCCGTCCCACTGGACAGTGAAGATGTCGAAACCCGCATGATGACCCATTTCGCCATTAAGCGTGAACTGGCCAGCCGCGCCGCGGCGCTGGTGAATGCCGGCGAAACGGTATTTATCGAAAACGGCAGCAGCAACGCCCTGCTGGCGCGCACCCTGGCCGAACGCGGCGATATCACCATCATCACCGTCAGCAGCTATATCGCCCATCTGCTGAAAGAGACGCCGGGAGAGGTGATCCTGCTGGGCGGGATTTACCAGAAACGCAGTGAAAGTATGGTTGGCCCACTGACCCGCCAGTTCATCCAGCAGGTGCATTTCAGTAAAGCCTTTATCGGGATCGATGGCTGGCAGGCGGAAACCGGCTTTACCGGTCGCGATATGATGCGTGCGGACGTGGTTAACGCCGTTCTGGAGAAGCACTGCGAAGCGATTATCCTCAGCGATAGCTCAAAATTCAGCGCGGTGCACCCCTATCCGCTTGGGCCAGCCGGCCGCTTCAATCGTGTTATCACCGACGATCGTCTGCCGAACGACTGCCGTGAGCAGTTGCTGCGCAGCGGCCTGACTGTGGATATTGTACCCTACGTCTGATGTGCCTCCGCCCCGTCCCAGCCAAGCGTCGGACGGGCGCGTTAACGCTCTGAGAGTATTCCGAGCCGGTAATTAAGACTTTTTACCTGACGCTAAATTTTAAAAAAAGTAAAATTATTATTAGCGATATAACAGGAAGTGACTATCACCTGCGTGATTTTCGTGATACCTGCGCACCCTAACTTCATGGAATTGCCCTAAAGCTGCTTTATCAGGCTATGCTTACAGGAGCGCTGTAATCCATGAATAGATTATTCAGGAGAAAAAAATGATGACTTCAACGAGCAAAAAAATGGCTGCTGTTGTTCTGGCTGTCACTGTAGCAATGTCTCTGAGCGCTTGCTCTAACATGTCTAAACGCGATCGTAACACTGCTATCGGCGCAGGTGCCGGCGCCATCGGCGGTGCGGTGTTAACTGACGGTAGCGCACTCGGTACCTTGGGTGGCGCAGCAGTCGGTGGTATTATTGGTCACCAGGTCGGCAAATAATATATTTATCTGACGAAATAAAAGAATAATTCACACGAATTGACTTACGCACGTTAAAACATTCAAGGCCGCGGCATTCACCGCGGCCTTGTTATTTCACCAGGCCATTAATTAGGGTTGAAATAACAATTAGCCGCCGGCTAACTTCACCTTCATCCCTTTCGCCTCGAGCAGCGACTTCAGTAAATCCCGTTTGTCGCCCTGGATCTCGATCACGCCATCTTTCACCGCGCCGCCGCAGCCGCATTTCTTCTTCAGCTCTGCCGCCAGCGCAGTGAGCGCCGCATCGTCGGCATCAATTCCGCTAATCAGACAGACGCCTTTGCCCTTGCGGCCGCTGGTCTGGCGCTGGATCCGCACAATACCGTCGCCTTTCGGGCGCACCGGCGCCGGTTTCGCCTCGTCGATACGCCCGGTTTCGGTGGAGTAGACCAGACGGCTGTTGGAATCGCTCATTATGCCCCCTTGCGCAGAGAATCGTTGATCGCCCGCAGCGTCGCGGCTGGATCGGTCGACTGGGTAACCGGGCGGCCAATAACCATATAGTCCACCCCTGCCGCCTGAGCCTGCTCGGGAGTCATGATCCGCCGCTGATCGCCAGCGTCGCTGCCCTGCGGACGGATACCCGGGGTGACCAGCTTGAACGCCTGCCCCAGCTCTTGCTTAAAGCGTACCGCCTCCTGAGCTGAACACACCACCCCGTCGAGGCCGCAGCGTTGGGTCAGCGCCGCCAGCTTCGCCGCGTAGTCAGCCGGGGATAAGGTAATGCCCAGATCCTGCAGGTCGCTGGACTCCATGCTGGTGAGGACGGTAACAGCGATGAGCAGCGGCGCGTCTTGACCAAAGGGCAGCAGCGCTTCGCGTGCCGCGATCATCATCCGCGCGCCGCCGGAGGCATGGACATTCACCATCCATACGCCAAGCTCGGCAGCGGCCGCCACCGCGCGGGCGGTAGTGTTGGGAATATCGTGAAACTTAAGGTCCAGGAACACCTCAAACCCACGCTGATGCAGATCGCGGACAAACTGCGGTCCCAGCAGGGTGAACATCTCTTTGCCCACCTTCAGGCGGCAGTCGCGCGGGTCGATGCGGTCGACAAATGCCAGCGCTTTATCGCGATTATCATAGTCGAGCGCAACCACAACGGGAGAGGAAGTGACAGCGCGGGAAGATGGGATAGCTGTTGACGTCATGACCAGACCTTAGTGTTGATGGGCGCCAGAGGGCGCAAAAAAGGTAAACGGGCAGCATTCTACCTGTGAAGCTAACAAAATAACAGGCTGCTGTTTTGCCCTGCGCGGCCGATGGCGATGCCGGGGCTGCAGGCGGTGACGGGAAAGAAATGATAAGTATGTTGTAACTAAATCGTCTGTTTTTTTTGACCTTACTGGCCGTCGAGGCCGCGAATAGGTTTGATGGTCGCCCAGGAGCGGCAGGAAGGACAATGCCAGTAGAGAGTATGAGCGGTAAAGCCGCATTTCTGACAACGGTAGCGCGGTTTGCTGCGCACCTGTTCGCCGACCATGTTTCGCAGCACCCCAAGGCTTTCTTTCGCCCGCCCTTCTTCCGCTTCGTTGAGATGGTAGTCCATCAGCTTATGGAAAACGCGCATGGTCGGGTGGCGCTCAAGCTGCCGGGTCACGTAGTTTTGCGCCGCTTCGACCCCTTCCCGCTGCTCAAGGATCTGCGCCAGCATCAGTTCGGCGGTCGCCCCGGCGTTCTCCTCCACACAGCGGCGCAGGAAAACTTCCCATTCATCGGCTTTGCCGAGCTGCTGGTAGCAGGTCTGCAGCATCTCCAGCGTCTCACCCACCAGCTCTTTATCCTGATCGATAACCCGCTCGAGGCTCTCCACCGCTTTGGCGTAGTCGCCCTTCTCCATCCACACCCGGCCCATCATGATCGAAACCCGGGCGCTGTTGCGGTCCGCGGCGGCGCCTTTCTTCAACAGCGCCATCGCCTTATCCAGATCGTTGGCCGCCATCTGCTGCAGGGCCAGTTCGCACCAAAAGTTGGCGATTTCGCCACGATGCTTCTCTTTCCCCAGCTTCACCAGCCGTTCAGCCACCTCGATAGCCGACTGCCAGTCGCTGGTCGCCTGGTAGATCTGCAGCAGCTGCTGCAGCGCGCCGAGGCGAAAATCGGTCTCATCCACCAGCTGTTTGAACATATCTTCCGCGCGGTCATACAGCCCGGCGGCCATATAGTCGCGCCCCAGCTGTTGCACCGCCAGCAGGCGCTGGTCGTAGGTGAGCGACGCGCTTTCCATCAGACTCTGGTGAATACGGATCGCGCGGTCGACCTCGCCGCGCGAGCGGAACAGGTTGCCGAGGGTCAGGTGGGCCTCAACGGTGCCGGTATCCTCTTTCAGCATATCAAGGAACAGATCGACGGCTTTATCCTGCTGGTTGCTAAGCAGAAAGTTTACCCCCGCCACGTAATCCCGTGACAGGCGGCTCGCGTCGTCCTGTTTGGACTGTTGTGCACTTCTGCGCCCCATGTACCAGCCGTAGGCGGCGGCAACGGGTAAAAGCAGAAACAACAACTCCAGCATAAGAGGTTATTCCTTCACCGCAGGCACGCCTGCCTCGACAGCCGCCGGGCTGACAGGAGCAATCTGGTGCTCAAGGCGCTTAATTTTCCGCTCCGCGCGCGCGAGCGAGACGCGCACCCGCAGCCAGAACAGGCCGCAGATCAGCCAGCCGATAGCAAAGCCCGCGGCGAACAGCACCGCCAGCAGCGTCGAAATGCGGAATTCACCCTGAGCGAGCAAATAGTTGAAAGTGACCTGTTGGTCATTCTGCGCCCCCAGCGTCACTGAAATGACGAAGATTGCTAACACCAGTAAGAAAATGAGTAAATATTTCACATGACTTCCCGTTCTGTGGGTTGCGCGTAAAAAGCCCGCTTTCAGCCCTATAAAGTATCATTTTCGCCGCAGCGGTGGAACGAAAAAGCACGGCAACTCGACAGGATATGCGGTCGGATGCCGCTAAAATCAACATTATTCCGCTTCAGGCATCCGTTTTTTAATATCCTGCGCCTCTTCCCCCGGCGGCGAGAGCGGCCCGCAAAGACGCTGCGTCAGCCAGCAGGCCACCGTGACCAGCAGCCAGGAGATCAGCGTAGCGACGATGAGATCCAGCGGCCAGTGCATACCGAGCGCCAGGCGACTCCCCATTACCGCCGTCGCCCACGCCAGCAGCACCGCGATCGTGCCCCTGCGCCGACGCGGCCACAGCAGCCCGGCAGCGAGCAGCGCCCAGCTGGCGGCGAACATCGTATGGCCTGACGGGAATGCAAACCCGGTCTCTTTCTGCCAGTGTTTGCGTAAAAACGGCGGGATGTCCTGCGCCTGCGCCAGCTGCTCATGCACCAGTTTAGCGCGTTCTTTGCGCTTTAACGCGTAGAATTGCGTCACCGGCACCTGCCTTGCGTTTTCCAGCCAGATGACAAACGGTCTCGGCTCCTGAACCCGCGCCTTGACCCAGGATTTGGTCCCCTGTCCCACCAGGATGGCGGCGGCAAGAATGAGGAACAGGATCAGCGCCGCGCGCAGGCGAAAGCGCAGGCACCAGAGAAACCAGGCGCACAGCACAACATGGGTGATAATTCCCCACGGCTGGGTCACCGTTTCCGTCACCCACCAGAGGCTTTTCAGCCATACCACCGGCAGTCCTGGCTGCCACAGCCAACCAGACAGCCAGACCGTGAGGGGCATGACCAGCAGCAGCGCCGCCGCGAGAGCGGTTCGTCGGGCAATCAACAGCATTTTCTCTCCTTCTCCTTGTAGATGAACATCATAGCGGAAAGTAGATCGTTTGTGCGCTTTCCGCGCGGCTAACCGTTCGTGATTAGGAGAACGTCCCGGCGTTGTGGCAAAATAGCGGTAAACAGAAAGCACATTCAGGTGCTGACAGAATCTGGAGAATCACATGCAGCTTAAACGTGTGGCAGAAGCCAAACTGCCAACCCCCTGGGGCGATTTCCTGATGGTGGGTTTTGAAGAACTGGCAACCGGACAGGATCATGTCGCGCTGGTATACGGCGATATTTCAGGGCAGTCGCCGGTGCTCGCCCGCGTCCATTCAGAATGTCTGACGGGCGATGCCCTGTTTAGCCTGCGCTGTGATTGCGGCTTTCAGCTGGAGGCGGCCCTGTCGCATATCGCCGAAGAAGGCCGGGGGATCCTGCTCTATCATCGTCAGGAAGGTCGCAACATTGGTTTATTGAATAAGATCCGCGCCTACGCGCTGCAGGATCAGGGTTATGACACTGTCGAAGCGAACCATCAGCTAGGCTTCGCCGCCGATGAACGCGACTTCACCCTGTGCGCCGATATGTTCAAGCTGCTCAACGTTGAGCAAGTGCGGTTATTAACCAACAACCCGAAAAAAGTGGAAATCCTCAGCGAAGCCGGGATTAACATTGTGGAGCGCGTTCCGCTGATCGTCGGGCGCAACCCGAAAAACGCCCACTATCTGGACACCAAAGCCGCCAAGATGGGCCATCTGCTGAACAGCAAGCCGGCGGAATAATACCGGCGGCAGCGTAAAGAGAGGGCCAGCGATGCTGGCCCTTCGTTTTACAGCATATTGCGGATAACGTAGTGCAAAATGCCGTCGTTGCGGTAGTAGGTGAGTTCGGTCGCCGTATCGATACGACACCGGCAGGCGATCACCTCCTGCGAGCCGTCAGCGCGGGTGAGGGTCACTGGCACCGTGGCGCCGGGCTGCAGCGACTGCAGGTTACTGACATCAATCCGCTCTTCGCCGGTCAACTGTAGCGTTTTACGGGTGACGCCCTGCGGGAACTCCAGCGGCAGAATCCCCATCCCGATTAGGTTGGAGCGGTGGATACGTTCGAAGGACTCGGCGATCACCACCCGGATCCCCAGCAGGCGCGGCCCCTTCGCCGCCCAGTCGCGACTGGAGCCTGAGCCATACTCCTTACCAGCAATCACCGCCAGCGGTATGCCCTCAGCTTTATATAGCATCGCCGCATCGTAGATCGCCACCGGTTCGCGGTCCGGCAGATGGCGGGTCATGCCCCCTTCCACCCCCGGCACCATTTCGTTGCGGATGCGGATATTGGCGAAGGTGCCGCGCATCATCACCTCATGGTTACCGCGACGGGAGCCGTAGGAGTTAAAGTCGCGCCGGGCAACCCCATGCTCCTGCAGATAGCGGCCTGCCGGACTATCGGCTTTGATGCTTCCCGCCGGCGAAATGTGGTCAGTGGTCACTGAATCGCCCAGCATGGCGAGGATCCGCGCGCCGTGAATATCCTCCACCGGCAGCGGCTCGATGCCCATCTCGTCAAAGAACGGCGACAGGCGAATATAGGTCGAATCTTCCTGCCAGTCGTAGGTATCTGACGCCTCCACCTTGATCGCCTTCCACTCCTCTGTCCCGGAAAACACTTCCGCGTACTCTTTGCGGAACATCTCCGTGGAGACCTGCTCCACTGCGCGGGCAATCTCCTCCCCGCTCGGCCAGATATCTCTCAGATAGACCGGCTCGCCGTCGCTGCCCTGCCCCAGCGGCTCGCGGGTAAGATCGATGTTCATGTTCCCGGCCAGCGCGTAAGCGACCACCAGCGGCGGCGAGGCCAGCCAGTTGGTTTTCACCAGCGGGTGGATACGCCCTTCGAAGTTACGGTTACCGGAGAGCACCGCCCCGACGGTGAGGTCGCCTTTTTTGATTGCTTCTTCAATAGGTTCCGGCAGCGGGCCGGAGTTACCGATACAGGTGGTACAGCCATACCCCACCAGATTGAAGCCAAGCTGGTCGAGGTAAGGCGTCAGGCCGGCATGGGCCAGATAATCCGACACCACTTTCGAGCCCGGGGCCAGAGAAGCTTTCACCCACGGCTGCGGCTGCAGTCCGCGTTCGACGGCTTTTTTCGCCAGCAGGCCGGCGGCCATCAGCACGCTGGGGTTGGAGGTGTTGGTACAGGACGTGATCGCCGCAATGGCCACAGCGCCATCCGGCAGCGAATAGTGATGCCCGTTCAGCGTATACGCCACCGGCTGGCGCTGACGCTGAAGGTGGTTAACCTCCAGCTCGCCGCTGGCGGCAAAGGCTTTCGGCACATCGCCGAGCGCCACGCGATCCTGCGGCCGCTTCGGCCCGGCGAGGCTTGCTTCAACGCTGCCCATATCCAGCGCCAGGGTACTGGTAAAGACCGGCTCATCGCCCGGCTGGCGCCACATGCCCTGCGCTTTGGCATAGGCTTCCACCAGCGCCACCTGTTCTTCGCTACGTCCGCTGAGGCGCATATAGCTGAGCGTCACGTCATCGATCGGGAAGAAACCACAGGTGGCGCCATACTCTGGCGCCATATTGGCGATGGTGGCGCGGTCGGCCAGGGGCAAGGTATCCAGACCGTCACCGTAGAACTCAACAAATTTTCCGACAACGCCGTGCTGGCGCAGCATCTGGGTGACCGTCAGGACCAGGTCAGTAGCGGTAATGCCTTCGCGCAATTTGCCGCTGAGCTTAAAGCCTACCACATCGGGGATCAGCATCGACACCGGCTGGCCAAGCATGGCGGCTTCCGCTTCAATCCCGCCCACGCCCCAGCCCAGCACGCCGAGCCCGTTAATCATGGTGGTATGGGAGTCGGTGCCCACCAGGGTATCCGGCCACGCCATCCACTTCCCATTCACCTCTTCGCTCCACACCGCCCGTCCGAGATATTCCAGGTTGACCTGGTGGCAAATCCCGGTGCCCGGCGGCACCACGCTGAAGCGGCTGAAGGCCTGCTGCCCCCAGCGCAGAAAAGCGTAGCGTTCGTGGTTACGTTCCATTTCCAGGCGGACGTTGTCTTCAAAGGCTTCGTCATCGCCGAAGCGGTCGACCGTCACCGAGTGGTCGATCACCAGGTCGACCGGCGACAGCGGGTTCACCTTCGCGGTATCGCCGCCCAGGCGTTTCACCGCCTCGCGCATGGCGGCCAGATCCACCACCGCCGGTACGCCGGTAAAGTCCTGCATCAGGACGCGGGCCGGACGATAAGCAATCTCCCTGTCGGCATGGGCCTGCTGCAGCCAACCGGCAAGGGCGCGAATATCTTCTTCAGTCACCGAGTCACCGTCCTGCCAGCGCAACAGGTTCTCCATCAGCACCTTCAGCGACTTGGGCAGTCGACTGAGATCGCCCAGCTGCTTCTCCGCCAGCGGCAGACTGTAGTAATGCCAGGTTTTCGCGTTAACCTGCAGCGTATCCTTACTGGCTTCTCGTAGGGTTGACGACATAGCTCCTCCTTTATCTCAGGGATGGCATACCCCGATTCTCCTCAGGGTCTCCATTAAAGATAACACATGCTGGGCATAACACTTTGATAACAACCCAAATTGCTAAATCTGATGTGACGGAGAGGGGTTAAAGGGAATTATCTACGCGCAGAGGAAATAGCACCAAAATAGTGCAGAGAGGTCTTTTAAGCGATATTGTATTAGTACACGAGGACAAAAAAAGAGCTAATCATTACCTGCTGGCCGATTAGCTCTTGTGATTGATTTCAGGTTGGATGAATCCCGCGGCAAAATATATTCTCCCTGTATTGCCGGTCACTGATTTTATATTACAGCTTCCTTTCACTGTCATAAAAATGACATGTATCTACAACGATGACCTACAGCTTTAGCTGACAATCCAGATGTTGCAGATGGTGAGCGCGATGATGCTCCAGAACATCGCCAACCCTACCAACACTACGCCCCATACGCGACTACGCAGAACGGGATCGATTTCGGTTTTGTCATTTTCGTATGACATCGCCAGTTTCATGTAATCGATATTACTTATCATATTGTCACCACCAATTGCTCAAATCATCAGGTACAGATAAATCTTAATTATGGATAAACGATTAATCCAGTGAATTTAGGCCTGATGGAATATATTTGACCGGTTATTTGATCGCGACGGGCATTATGAAAAACGCGTTATCAGAAATTCTTAATTTTGTGATTGGTTCGAGGTTTAAGTTGTTAAATAAGGGCCATGATAGTTAATGGCACTCCTTACACGGAATGCCATTATTTTTAACGGGGTTATTTTTCCGGAAGTTTTATATCTTTGAACATCGCTTCAATATCTTCATTCGACCGTAGCGCCACTGCGGTATCCACGACATCCCGGGTCAGATGGGGTGCAAAACGTTGAATAAAATCATACATGTAGCTTCGTAAGAAGGTGCTACGGCGGAAGCCTATTTTAGTGGTGCTGTGGCTGAAAATACCGTTGGCATCCAGCTTCACCAGGTCCGGATCGGAGACCGGATCTACCGCCATGCTGGCAATCACCCCCACCCCCAGCCCCAGGCGAACATAGGTTTTAATGACGTCGGCATCGGTAGCGGTAAAGACAATGCGCGGCGTCAGGCCCGCACGGTTAAACGCAGTGTCCAGTTCGGAGCGGCCCGTGAAGCCAAAGGTATAGGTCACCAGCGGGTACTGCGCCAGCTCTTCTATTGATACCGAGCCCCTGGAGGCCAGAGGATGCTCCGGCGTCACCACGATCGACCGGTTCCAGTGATAGCATGGCAGCATCACCAGGTCGTCATACAGATGCAGCGCTTCGGTAGCAATGGCGAAGTCGGCGTTGCCTTTCGACACGGCTTCGGCGATCTGGGTTGGCGAACCCTGATGCATATGGAGCGACACCCGCGGATAGCGTTCAATAAAGCCCTTGATCACCCCGGGCAACGCATAGCGCGCCTGGGTATGGGTGGTCGCCACGTACAGCGACCCTTTGTCCGGCCAGGTATGCTCCCCGGCGACAGATTTGATGGCATCGACTTTCGACAACACCTCGCGGGCAATACGGATGATCTCCTGCCCGGCAGGCGTCACCTGAGTCAAATGCTTGCCGCTGCGGGCAAAGATTTGGATGCCCAGCTCATCTTCCAGCATACGCACCTGCTTACTGATGCCTGGCTGAGAGGTATAAAGCCCTTCGGCGGTGGATGAAACATTCAGGTTATGGTTAACCACCTCAACGATGTAGCGAAGCTGTTGTAGTTTCATGCTGATATCCGTTTGCGCGTAAAATGAAGCCGCTTAATACACTTTACGTTCAGGCAACTTGTCGCCGGTGAAGGCCAGGCCTCCCGGCAGTTGACCATAGTGGCGCCGCAACGCATCCTGAAAGCGATGATGTATAAGACGTTTTAATAATAAAAAAGGCATTAACTATAACCACTATATCATTTATATCAACACTGTATAGACGGTAACGAAAAATAATATAGGTGGTTATAAGAGGGTGAAAAGCGCGGAGAGAAAGGAAAACGACACGGCAGAGGCATCCATGGCCCCTGCCGGCCGCCAAAGCAGGAAAAGCGCCCTTTTCCTGCCTGATAATGGTCAGTTACTTTTTAGCTTCCGTCCATTTACCGTCGATAAAGAAGGCAGACCAGCCGGTCGCTTTGCCCTCTTTTTCGGACGCTACGTACTGTTGCTTCGTTTTACGGCTAAAGCGCACCAGCGTCTTATTGCCTTCCGGATCCTGCTGCGGCGCATCGGCGAGATAACGCAGTTTTTCCGGCAGACGATCGCGGAAGCGGTACAGCTCTTCCACCAGCGGCGCGCGCGTTTCCCGTGATTTCGGGAAGGTGTTGGCCGCCAGGAAGACGCCCGCGGCCCCGTCACGCAGTACGAAATAGGCGTCAGACTTCTCGCACGGCAGCTCCGGCAGCGGCACCGGATCTTCCTTCGGCGGCGCCACTTCCCCATTGCGCAGGATCTTACGCGTATTCTTACACTCGTCGTTGGTACAAGCCATGTACTTCCCAAAACGCCCCATCTTCAGGTGCATCTCGGAGCCGCACTTCTCGCACTCCACTACCGGACCGTCATAGCCCTTGATGCGGAACTCGCCCTCTTCAATCTCATAGCCATCGCAGGTCGGGTTGTTACCGCAGACGTGCAGTTTACGCTTGGGATCGATAAGGTAGCTGTCCATCGCCGTACCGCACTTCTGGCAGCGGCGTTTGGCGCGCAGCGCGTTAGTTTCGGCGTCATCGCCTTCCAGCACGTTGAGGACTTCGTTTTCCGGCACCAGGTTAATGGTGGTTTTGCAGCGCTCTTTCGGCGACAGGGCATAGCCCGAACAGCCGAGGAAAACGCCGGTGCTGGCGGTACGGATACCCATTTTACGGCCGCAGGTCGGGCAGTCGATGCTGGTAAGCACCATCGGGTTCGGCTGCATGCCGCCCTCTTCCGGATCTTTCTCCGCCGTCTCCAGCTGGGTGGTAAAATCGCCGAAGAAGTGGTTCAGCACCTCTTTCCACTCGGCCTGGTGGTTAGCCACCTGATCGAGACGATCTTCCATCTGCGCGGTGAAGTCGTAGTTCATCAGATCGCGGAAGTTCTCTTCCAGTCGGTCGGTGACGATCTCGCCCATTTTCTCCGCGTAGAAACGACGGTTTTCCACTCGCACGTAACCACGATCCTGAATGGTGGAGATAATCGAGGCATAGGTCGACGGACGGCCGATGCCGCGTTTTTCCAGCTCTTTAACCAGCGAGGCTTCGCTGAAGCGCGCCGGCGGCTTGGTAAAGTGCTGCGCAGGCGTCAGCTCGACCAGGCTCAGCTGGTCGCCCTGTTTGACCAGCGGCAGGGTCCGGTCTTCATCGCCCTTGCGCAGGGCCGGCATCACTTTGGTCCAGCCGTCGAAGCGTAAGGTACGACCGCGCGCTTTCAGTTTGAAATCGCCCGCCGCCACGGTCAGCGTCGTGGAGTCGTACTGAGCCGGCGTCATCTGACAGGCGACAAACTGGCGCCAGATCAGCTGATACAGTTTCTGCGCATCCGCTTCCATATCTTTCAGCGTTTCCGCCAGCACGTTCACATCAGACGGACGAATCGCTTCGTGCGCTTCTTGTGAATTTTCTTTGCTGGCGTACTGATTCGCGCTTTCCGGCAAATATTTTTTACCAAACTTATCGCTGATATAACCGCGAACCATGTTCAGCGCGTCCTGACTCAGGTTGGTGGAGTCGGTACGCATATAGGTGATGTGCCCCGCCTCATAGAGACGTTGAGCCATCATCATGGTCTTTTTCACGCCGAAGCCGAGACGGGTGCTGGCCGCCTGCTGCAGGGTGGAGGTGATGAACGGCGCGCCCGGCTTACTGCTGGTCGGCTTGTCTTCCCGCTCCAGTACGCTGTAGCTGGCTTTTTCCAGCAGCGATACCGCCGCCATCGTCTCATCACGGCTGACCGGACGGAATGGCTTATCATCCTTATGGGTCACCTGCAGCGGCAGCGCGTCGCCGCCCGGCGTGGTGGTACTGGCATCAACTTCCCAGTACTCTTCCGGGACGAACGCTTTGATTTCACGCTCACGCTCCACCACCAGGCGGACCGCGACGGACTGCACGCGCCCGGCAGAAAGACCACGGGCGATTTTTTTCCACAGCAGCGGCGAAACCATATAACCCACCACGCGGTCCATAAAGCGACGCGCCTGCTGGGCGTTAACCCGATCGATATTCAGCTCGCCCGGCTTTTCGAAAGCCTGACGAATGGCGTTTTTGGTGATCTCATTGAACACCACGCGGCTGTAACGCTGCTCATCGCCGCCGATGACTTCCCGCAGGTGCCAGGCAATGGCTTCCCCTTCGCGGTCAAGGTCGGTTGCGAGATAGATGTGGTCAGCTTTTTCCGCCAACTGTTTGAGTTCGGAAACTACCTTTTCTTTACCCGGAAGTACTTCATAATGCGCATTCCAGTCATGCCATGGGTCCACGCCCATGCGGTTAACCAGAGCACCACGTTCGTCCTTTTTAGGCTTTTTAGCCCCTTTGGTGGCGGTAGAGTCGGTGCTCTTTTTGGAAGCTGATCCACTGGTCGGCAAATCGCGGATATGACCGACGCTGGATTTCACCACGTAGTCATTACCCAGATACTTATTGATCGTTTTGGCTTTTGCCGGGGACTCAACGATAACGAGAGCTTTACCCATATTCACCTTTACCTAATTTGATTCATCCAGGAATACATCGCACATTCATACACCCTCCACTGGCGACTGCCTCATATGTTGCGGCACCGTCGGTGAATATCAACCCAGAACACCTGTTTCAACTCCGTAAAACCAGGCGCTTGAGTTTACTGACCTTTTTTCGTCAGGTGACATAGCACGAAGAATTTTTGGCCGAATGTCAAGCAAATCTGTTGCCAGATCGCCGAAAGCGTCACACTGTACCTGATAAAATTCGTTACGCAACTTTATTAGCATGCAAAAGCGAATCACGCCAGTAAACGGCTGTTTCTCCACTGGTTACGATTACCCCTGTTTTGTCCATGGAAAATTTGCCCCGCGCCGCCGCGCGGCGTAAACTACGCCAGGAGAAAAAGAGGAGTCCGTTATGCAAGGTACAACCCAACCAATCGATCGCCAGACGCTGCTCGAAAAAGCCAACAAACTTATTCGCGAACATGAGGATACGTTAGCCGGTATCGAAGCCACCGACGTCGTTCAGCGCAACAATGTCCTGGTGTTTAGCGGTGAGTTTTATCTTGATGAGCAGGGTCTGCCGACGCCAAAGAGTACAGCGGTATTTAATATGTTTAAGTACCTCGCCCATGAGCTGTCGGACAAATATCACCTTGTCGATTAAGACCGGCGTAGATTAAGACCGCTCTAAACGAGAACGCGAGGCAGAGCCTCGCGTTTTATCATCTACATCAGCGGCTTCTGTCCGCGCTGCCACCAGCGCAGCAGCAGTCGATCGGCACTCTCCGCCGCGCTACCGGTGAAGCGATCGAGCATTTTCTTACGCTGTTGATAACGCACCCCGATAACCTCGTGGCTTTCCATTAATCCCAGCAGCAGCTCATCGCTGGTTTCAACCGCATCCACCAGCCCTTTTTCCAGCGCCTGTACCCCGTACCAGTGCTCGCCAGTGGCCACCTGCTCAATATCAAGGCCCGGGCGCATCCGATGGACGAAATCCTTGAACAAATGGTGCGTCTCATTGAGATCCTCGCGGAACTTGCGCCGTCCTTCTTCAGTGTTTTCACCCAGCATAGTGAGCGTTCGTTTGTACTGTCCGGCGGTGTGCAGTTCGATATCAATATCTTTGTTCTTCAGGAAACGGTGCAGGTTTGGGATCTGCGCCACCACGCCAATAGAGCCGAGGATCGCAAACGGCGCCGAGACAATTTTGTTCGCCACGCAGGCCATCATATAGCCGCCGCTGGCCGCCACTTTATCGACCGCCACCGTCAGCGGGATCTGTTTGTCACGCAAGCGCTGCAGCTGAGAGGCAGCCAGCCCGTAGCCGTGCACCACCCCGCCGGGGCTTTCCAGACGAATCACCACCTGATCGCGCGCTTTCGCCGCGGCCAGCACCGCGGTGATCTCTTCGCGCAGGCTGGTGACCTCATGGGCATCCATACTGCCTTTGAAATCCAGCACCCAGGCGCGCGGCTTGCCTTCCGGCTCCACGTTACCCAGCTTCGCCCGCGCTTTCGCCGCCTTCGCCTCTTGCTTTTGTTTTTTCTTCTGCGACTTATGCCACTGCTTCTGCTGCGGGCCATCCAGCAGGGCCACCGCCAGCGACTCCTTCATCTCTTTATAATGCTCGCTAAGATTCGTCACCCGCAGCTCGCCGCGCTGCTTCTTGCGCTGGGCCAGGTTGACGATAATAGCGGCAATCACCGCGATAGCGACGACAACGGTCGCGATCTTGGCTAAAAATAAGCCATATTGAGCAAGTAATTCCACGTTTTCACCTTGTGTAAAGCACTGACGTTGCTGCACAGTGTACATCAGCCCCTGGCGAGAAGTCTTTGTGCTTTGTGTCCTCTGCGCAGCGGATTCCGTTTTTTTTCAGCGAGGCTGAAATCGTTGCAAGATATTAATTTTGTGAATACTTTCCGCTTCGCCGATTGCAATGGCGGGCGCTTTCAGGCATAACAGCGCAAAAGTGAGATACCAAAGATGAAGCGCGATCGAGAGCCGATCGCCAAAGGAGTCGCCGTGCATTATCAACCGCAACGCCACTTGCTGAAAGATCGCATCATTCTGGTCACCGGGGCCAGCGACGGAATTGGCCGTGAAGCGGCCCTGACCTACGCCCGCTACAGCGCCAGCGTGATTCTGCTTGGCCGCAACGACGAAAAACTGCGCGCCGTCGCCCAGGAGATTGAACGCGAGGGCGGTATTTCCCCCCGCTGGTTTACTCTCGACCTGCTAACCTGCACGCCGCAGGCGTGTCAGCAGCTGGCGCAGCAGATCAGCATGCACTATCCCCGCCTTGACGGCGTGCTGCACAATGCTGGCCTGCTCGGCGATATCTGCCCGATGGATGAGCAGAAACCGGAGGTCTGGCAGCAGGTGATGCAGGTGAACGTCAATGGCACCTTTATGCTGACCCAGGCGCTTCTTCCTTTATTACTCCGTTCCGAATCAGGTTCGCTGGTCTTTACCTCATCCAGCGTCGGTCGTCAGGGTCGCGCCAACTGGGGCGCCTATGCCGTCTCCAAATTCGCCACCGAAGGGATGATGCAGGTGCTGGCCGACGAGTACCAAAGCCGCCACCTGCGCGTGAACTGCATCAACCCTGGCGGCACCCGCACCGGCATGCGCGCCAGCGCGTTCCCGACGGAAGATCCGCTGAAACTGAAAACCCCCGCTGACATTATGCCCGTCTATCTGTGGCTGATGGGCGACGACAGTCGTCGCAAGACGGGAATGACCTTCGACGCCCAACCGGGGCGTAAACCAGGAATTGCCCAATGAGTGATGAACGCTACCGCGAACGCCAGCAGCGGCTGAAAGATAAAGTTGACGCCCGGGTGGCGGCGGCCCAGGACGAACGCGGCATTGTGATGGTCTTTACCGGCAACGGCAAAGGCAAAACCACCGCCGCCTTTGGCACCGCGACCCGCGCCGTCGGCCACGGCAAAAAAGTCGGCGTGATCCAGTTTATCAAGGGGACCTGGCCTAACGGCGAGCGTAATCTGCTGGAGCCACACGGCGTCGAATTCCAGGTAATGGCGACAGGCTTTACCTGGAACACCCAGGACCGCGACAGCGACACCGCCGCCTGTCTGGCGGTCTGGGAGCATGCCCGCCGTATGCTTGCCGACGACCAGCTCGATCTGGTGCTGCTGGACGAACTGACCTACATGGTGGCCTACGATTACCTGCCGCTGGAGGCGGTGCTGAGCGCCCTACGTGAGCGTCCTGCCCACCAGTCGGTGATCATCACCGGCCGCGGCTGTCATCGCGATATTATTGAACTGGCGGATACCGTTAGCGAGCTGCGCCCGGTGAAACATGCCTTTGATGCCGGCATTAAAGCACAGATGGGGATTGACTACTGAGGGCCGGATACGGCGGAAGGAAGTCCGCGTTCCGGCGCAAAACCACCGGAACGCGCAACATTAACCGTTGGTCTTATTGCGGGTACTGGAACGGCGGTTGCTGTTATTACCCTGGCGCGGGTTAGCGCTGCTCTGGCTGTGGCGCTTCACCGCCCGGCGGATCTGATTGGCTTTCAACCGGCGACGATCTTTTTCAACGGCGACCTTAGAGCTGGTTTCCGGAGTGAGTTCCACCAGCTCGCGCAGGTAGTTGGTCTGCGCCAGGTCCAGCTCGGTATAGCCGCCGCGCGGCAGGCCTTTCGGCAGCAAAATATCGCCATAGCGCACGCGGATCAGGCGGCTGACCTGCACGCCGACCGCTTCCCACAGGCGACGCACTTCGCGGTTACGCCCTTCGGTCAGGGTGACGTTGTACCACTGGTTAATCCCTTCACCGCCGGTGAATTTAATGGTTTTAAACGCCGCCGGACCATCTTCTAGCTGCACGCCGCGAGACAGCTGACGCAGCTTATCTTCATCCACCTGGCCGAAAACGCGAACGGCGTACTCACGCTCGACTTCACGGCTCGGGTGCATCAGACGGTTTGCCAGTTCGCCGTCGGTGGTGAACAACAGCAGGCCGCAGGTGTTGACGTCCAGACGACCAACGGCAATCCAGCGCGCGCCGCGCAGTTTAGGCAGACGATCGAACACCGTCGGGCGCCCTTCCGGATCGTTACGGGTGCACAGTTCGCCTTCCGGCTTGTAGTAAGCCAGCACGCGGCAGATCTGCTCAGCGGACTCTTTCACCGAGATCAGATGGCCATCGATACGAATTTTTAAACCGGGGACGATTTCCACACGGTCGCCGAGGGTGGCGATTTTGCCATCGACGCTGACGCGGCCAGCTTCGATTTTCGCTTCAATTTCACGGCGGGAGCCGTGGCCGGCGCGGGCCAGCACTTTTTGCAGTTTCTCGCTCATTGAGCTTCCTTAAGGTGTCGCCTTCCCAGGCGTCTGGTATGCTTTATGAAACAATGAGGCCTTTATCAACAACTCATTGTTACGTATATACTTTTTACGTAAAGTCTCGCTGGCATGCGCAAAACATTCACCGCGAGCCCGTAATCGTGGCCGAACATACTACACTAACTTCGTCGGGAAAGCTTCTGTTCGCCACACCGCGCCTTGAGTATGGAACAGATTTTGCGCGGACGCTTAGATTTGCGAGCAGCCTGAACCTGAAAAGACCTGGTGGGTCATTGATTATCAATCCGGGAAAGGAAATTTACAGATAACCCGCCTCCAGCGTGGATTGAGCAAGGGGTGGAATGCAGAAGCCATCCTCTGGATTTGATGGATAATTATTTTTTTAACGCCCCCATGACCAGGCGAAATAATTCCGGCGGATTATTGGTCGCGTCTAAAGCGCCATGCTGTTTTGCTTGTTCCTTATGCTGAGCAGCATTGGAGCTCGCATAGATAATGTATGGAATGTCTTTGCCCTTTCTTCTTAGCTCATCCAGGAGAGTATATCCCGCACGATCATCCCCAGGCCTCTTCATATCGGAAATAATCACATCAAACGACTGATTTTTTAGTCTTTCGAGAGCCTCGTCGGTAGATACTACATTAACAAACCTTATGCCCAGAGCTTCCATGGACTGACGTTCAAAGCGATTACCATTGGGTCTGTCATCAACCCATAAGATGACGGCATCACCCGCTCTTCGCAATACTCTCGGCGTTACAGCCTGAGTCACTACGTTGACGTCATCCAGAACGCTTTGCTCTACATTACCCTCGCCTTTAGCAATGGTACCTTTGCTGGCCAATGCAGCGGCAAGATTGGCACTAGACTCAGCCCCTTTATTGAAGGTCTCGACTTCAAAGCCGGGACCTTTAATGGAAAGGCGGCTGAGGTTTTCAAGAAACCGGTTGATTGCAGTTCCAAATCGACATAGAAAAAACAGAACAATAGCGGGCCAAATAACAACATTGATTAACGATATCAGCTCATGAAGCATAACCAGGTTCTCCCATGAGTCTTTCAGGAGCCAGACAGGCTCCTGACCTTCGAGCGTTGCTTAAGCCCACTTTTCGTCAGATTACAGAAACGGCCTCACGTCGCCGACGCCTTCGCGCAGCACCACCGGAGCGTCTTCAGTGAGATCGATAACCGTGGTCGGCTGCTGTCCAAGGAAGCCGCCGTGGATAATGAGGTCCACGACTTTCTCCAGACGATCTTTGATCTCTTCCGGGTCGGATTCGGTAAAGTCGCTGCCGGGCAGCATCAGCGAGGTGGAGAGCATCGGTTCGCCTAAGGTCTCAAGCAACGCCTGAGCGATGGGATTGGACGGGACGCGCATACCAATGGTTTTACGCTTCTCCTGCAGCAGCCGGCGCGGCACCTCTTTCGTTCCTTTGAGGATAAAAGTGTAGTTGCCCGGTGTATTGTTTTTCATCAGGCGAAACGCCACGTTGTCCACAAAGGCGTAGGTTGACAGTTCGGACAGGTCGCGGCACATCAGGGTGAAGTTGTGGCCGTCCGGCAGCTGACGGATGCGGCAGATCCGCTCCATCGCGCCCTTGTCTTCAATTTTGCAGCCCAGCGCGTAGCCGGAGTCAGTAGGATAAACGATCACCCCGCCCTTACGCACAATCTCCACCGCCTGGTTAATCAACCGCGCCTGCGGGTTATCCGGATGGATATAAAAAAACTGGCTCATACTTCCCTCTCAATTTTTATTCGGCGGCCGCTTCCCAGCTGTGCCAGACGCCTTCGACGCCGGCAGGGAGCCAGAGCTTACGGCCAAGCTCGATCCACGCGCAGGGTTGATGGAAATCGGATCCCTGCGACGCCAGAAGACCAAACTGCACGGCCAGGGCGGCCAGTTGAGCGCGTTCGTGGGGCGCCTGCTGGCACTGCGCCACTTCCATGGCATCACCGCCCTGCTCGCTAAAGTGGGCCAACAGCCGCTTCAGCCACTTGGCGGAAAGATCGTAACGTCCGGGATGGGCTATCACCGCCTTGCCGCCAGAATGATGAATGACATCAATTGCTTGTTTTATTGTACACCACTGCGGCGGCACGTAACCGGTTTTCCCACGGGCAAGGTATTTTTTGAAGACCTCCGCCATGTTCTTCGCGTGGCCGGCCTCCACCAGAAAACGGGCAAAATGGCCGCGGGTGACGGCGCCACCGTCCGCCAGCCGCAGCGCCCCTTCCCAGGCGCCGGGGATGCGCGCCTTCTCCAGACGCTCGGCAATCATCTGGCCGCGCTGCTGGCGCCGCGCTTTCTGCTCCTCCAGCAGGGCGGTCATCGCCGGGTGCGCAATATCAATATTGAGACCCACAATATGAATCTCGTGATTCTCCCAGAGGGTGGAAATCTCGACGCCGTTCACCAGGGTCAAGGGTAATCCGGCGCGGGCAATCTCTTCCCGGGCCGCCGGGATAGCCGCCACGCTGTCATGGTCGGTGATCGCCAGCGTGCCAACGCGCATCTCATGGGCGCGATGGACCAGTTCCTGCGGAGTCAGCCGCCCGTCAGAGGCGGTGGTATGGCTGTGCAGATCGTAAATCACTGCGTATTGGCTGTCGCTCAAAAGGACTCCTGCTGGACATCAACGTAAATAAGCGCATTATCATACCGACAGGCAGAGAAAATCTGCAAACAAGGGTTGACTTTATTCCATCGAACTAGTTAACTAGTACGCAAGTTCACATGAAGGGGTATCACGATGAAAATGCACTTTATCACTCTGCACAGCTGGTGGCGCACCTCCTGATAACGGGCGGCGTGATCGCGTTTTGCATTCAGCATACAGATACCCGGCCCGCCAATGAGCGGGCTTTTTATTGGACAAAAATAATACGAACAGGCGAGAACAATAATGCAAACATCCAAACCGGCACTCGAGCTTCTCACCAGCGACGCCATCTACCGGGAGAACCCGACGGCGTTATTCCACCAACTGTGCGGCGCCCGTCCGGCCACCCTGTTGCTGGAATCGGCTGACATCGACAGCAAAGATGACTTAAAAAGCCTTCTGCTGGTCGACAGCGCGCTGCGCATCACTGCCCTCGGTGACACCGTCACCATTCAGACCCTCTCCGCCAACGGCGCCGCGCTGCTGGAGCTGCTGGACGGCGCGCTGCCCTCCGGGATCGCCAATCAGCGCCAGCCCAACGGCCGCATCCTGACCTTCCCGGCGGTCAGCTCCCTGCTCGATGAAGACGCCCGCCTCTGCTCGCTGTCAGTGTTTGACGCCTTCCGTCTCCTGCAGGAGCTGGTGACCGTCCCGGTCAACGAGCGTGAAGCGATGTTCTTCGGCGGCCTGTTCGCCTATGACCTGGTGGCCGGCTTTGAAGATCTGCCGCCGCTGCAGAGCGACACTGCCTGCCCGGACTACTGTTTCTATCTGGCGGAGACCCTGCTGGTCATCGACCATCAGACCAAGCATACCCGCATCCAGGCGAGCCTGTTCACGCCGCTGGAGAGTGAAAAACAGCGCCTGGAGCAGCGCCTGAGCCAGCTGCGCCAACAGCTGAACGAGCCGCCGCTGCCGCTGCCGGTCACCACCGTGGCCGAAATGCGCTGCGACGTTGACCAGAGCGATGAAGAGTACGGCGCGGTGGTGCGCAAAATGCAGCGCGCGATCCGCGCCGGGGAAATCTTCCAGGTGGTCCCTTCCCGCCGCTTCTCGCTGCCCTGCCCGTCGCCGCTGGCCGCCTATGATGTGCTGAAGAAGAGTAACCCCAGCCCGTATATGTTCTTTATGCAGGACAACGATTTCACCCTGTTCGGCGCCTCGCCGGAGAGCTCGCTGAAGTACGATGCCGTCAGCCGTCAGATTGAGATCTACCCCATCGCCGGCACCCGGCCGCGCGGCCGCCGCGCCGACGGTTCGCTGGATCGCGATCTCGACAGCCGTATCGAACTGGAAATGCGCACCGATCACAAAGAGCTTTCCGAGCACCTGATGCTGGTGGACCTGGCGCGCAACGATCTGGCCCGCATCTGCACCCCGGGCAGCCGCTATGTCGCCGATTTAACCAAGGTTGACCGTTACTCCTTTGTCATGCATCTGGTCTCCCGGGTGGTGGGTGAACTGCGTCAGGATCTTGATGTGCTGCACGCCTACCGCGCCTGCATGAACATGGGCACTCTCAGCGGCGCGCCGAAGGTTCGCGCCATGCAGCTGATTGCCGCCGCCGAAGGTAAACGACGCGGCAGCTACGGCGGCGCGGTGGGCTATTTCACCGCCCACGGCGACCTCGACACCTGCATCGTCATCCGTTCCGCCTACGTGCAGGAGGGTATCGCTACCGTCCAGGCCGGAGCCGGCATTGTGCTCGACTCGGTTCCCCAGTCGGAAGCGGATGAGACCCGAAATAAAGCCCGCGCGGTGCTGCGCGCCATTGCCCAGGCCCATCACGCGAAGGAGATTTTCTGATGGCTGACATTCTGCTGCTCGATAATATCGATTCTTTCACCTATAACCTGGCAGACCAGCTGCGCGCCAACGGCCATAACGTGGTCATTTACCGTAACTCCGTTCCGGCGCAGGCGCTGATTGAGCGTCTGGGCACCATGGACAACCCGGTGCTGATGCTCTCCCCTGGCCCGGGTACGCCAAGCGAAGCCGGCTGCATGCCGGAATTGCTGACCCGCATGCGGGGCAAGCTGCCGATCATCGGCATCTGCCTCGGCCACCAGGCCATTGTCGAAGCCTACGGCGGCTATGTCGGCCAGGCGGGCGAGATCCTCCATGGCAAAGCCTCCAGCATTGAGCACGACGGCCAGGCGATGTTTGCCGGTCTGGCTAACCCGCTGCCGGTGGCGCGCTACCACTCGCTGGTCGGCAGCAATATTCCCGCCGGGCTGACGATTAACGCCAATTTCAACGGCATGGTGATGGCGGTGCGTCACGATGCGGATCGGGTGTGCGGCTTCCAGTTCCATCCGGAATCGATCCTCACCACCCAGGGCGCGCGACTGCTGGAGCAGACTCTGGCCTGGGCGCTGCAGAAGCTGGAGCATACCAACACCCTCCAGCCGATCCTGGAGAAACTGTACCAGGCGGAAACCCTGAGCCAGCAGGAGAGCCACCAGCTGTTCTCCGCCGTGGTGCGCGGCGAAGTGAAGCCTGAACAGCTGGCCGCCGCGCTGGTCAGCATGAAAGTGCGCGGCGAGCAGCCGCAGGAAATTGCCGGCGCCGCCACCGCGCTACTGGAAAACGCCGCGCCGTTCCCGCGCCCGGACTACCTGTTTGCCGACATCGTCGGCACCGGTGGCGACGGCAGCAACAGCATTAATATCTCCACCGCCAGCGCGTTTGTCGCCGCCGCCTGTGGATTGAAAGTGGCGAAGCACGGCAACCGCAGCGTCTCCAGTAAATCAGGCTCTTCCGACCTGCTGGCGGCCTTCGGCATTAATCTCGATATGAACGCCGATAAATCCCGCGCGGCGCTCGATGAGCTGGGCGTCTGCTTCCTGTTCGCGCCCAAGTATCACACCGGTTTCCGCCACGCGATGCCGGTCCGTCAGCAGTTGAAGACCCGTACCCTGTTTAATGTGCTGGGACCGCTGATCAACCCGGCGCATCCGCCGCTGGCGCTGATTGGCGTCTACAGCCCGGAGCTGGTGTTGCCGATTGCGGAAACCCTGCGCGTACTCGGTTATCAGCGCGCGGCCGTGGTACACAGCGGCGGGATGGATGAAGTCTCGCTGCATGCGCCCACGGTGGTCGCCGAGCTGCATGCCGGAGAAATCAAAAGCTATCAGTTGACCGCCGACGACTTCGGCCTGACGCCTTACCATCAGGCGCAGCTGGCGGGCGGTACGCCGGAAGAAAACCGTGACATTCTGACGCGCTTGCTACAAGGTAAAGGTGAAGCCGCTCACGAAGCCGCCGTCGCCGCCAACGTCGCCATGTTGATGCGTTTACACGGGCATGAAGATCTGAAAGCTAACGCTCAGCAGGTACTGGATGTGCTGCACAGCGGCGCGGCCTATGACAGAGTGACCGCCTTAGCGGCAAGAGGGTAAAGAATGCAGACCGTTTTAGCAAAAATCGTTGCCGACAAAGCGATTTGGGTGGAAGCCCGCAAACAACAACAACCGTTAGCCAGTTTTCAGAATGAGGTCGTCCCGACGCAGCGCAATTTCTATGACGCGCTGGCCGGCACCCGCACCGCGTTTATTCTCGAGTGCAAAAAGGCCTCGCCGTCGAAGGGGTTGATTCGCGAAGATTTCGATCCGGCGGCGATCGCCAGCATCTACAAACACTACGCCTCGGCGATCTCGGTGCTGTGTGATGAGAAATATTTCCAGGGCAGCTTCGATTTTCTGCCGATCGTCAGCAAGGTCGCGCCGCAGCCGATCCTGTGTAAGGACTTCACCATCGACCCTTACCAGATCTACCTGGCGCGCTACTATCAGGCCGACGCCTGCCTGCTGATGCTCTCGGTGCTCGACGATGAACAGTATCGTCAGCTCTCCGCGGTGGCTCACAGCCTGAATATGGGCGTGCTGACCGAAGTCAGCAACGAAGAGGAGCTGGAGCGCGCCATCGCTCTGAAGGCGAAGGTGGTGGGCATTAACAACCGCGACCTGCGCGATATGTCGATTGACCTTAACCGCACCCGTCAGCTGGCGGCGCGTCTCGGCCCGGATGTCACGGTGATCAGCGAATCCGGCATCCATACCTATGCCGAAGTGCGTGAGCTGAGCCACTTCGCCAACGGCTTTCTGATCGGCTCCGCCCTGATGGAGCAGGCGGATCTGGAAGCGGCGGTCAAACGCGTGCTGCTCGGTGAGAACAAAGTGTGCGGCCTGACGCGCCCACAGGATGCCCAGGTGGCCTGGGAGTCCGGCGCCATTTACGGCGGCCTGATCTTCGTCCCGACCTCGCCGCGGGCGGTAAATGACGCCCAGGCCAAAGCGGTGATCGCCGCCGCGCCGCTGCAGTACGTCGGCGTCTTCCGCAATGCGCCGCTGGACGAGGTGGTCGCCCGCGCCCAGGCCCTGGGGCTGGCCGCCGTGCAGCTGCACGGTGATGAAGACCAGGCTTATATCGACGCGCTGCGCGACGCCCTCGCGGATAACGTCCGCATCTGGAAAGCGTTGAGCGTTGGCGAAACCTTGCCGGCCCGTACACTCCGCCATGTCGATAAGTATCTGCTCGACAACGGCCAGGGCGGCAGCGGCCAGCGTTTTGACTGGAGCCTGCTGCAGGGCCAGGATCTGCGCAACGTTATGCTGGCCGGCGGCCTCGGCGCCGATAACTGTGTGGAAGCGGCCAAAAGCGGCTGTGCCGGACTCGATTTCAATTCAGGCGTAGAGTCGCAACCCGGGATTAAAGACGCCAGCAAGCTGGCCTCCGTTTTCCAGACGCTGCGCGCATATTAAGGAGCAATAATGAGCACTTTACTGAACCCCTACTTCGGCGAATTCGGCGGCATGTATGTGCCGCAGATCCTGATGCCCGCCCTGCGCCAGCTGGAAGAAGCCTTTGTCAGCGCGCAGAAGGACCCGGCCTTTCAGGCGGAATTCACCGACCTGCTGAAAAACTACGCCGGTCGTCCGACGGCCCTGACCAAATGCCGGAACCTGACCGAAGGGACCCGCACCACCCTGTACCTGAAACGCGAAGATCTGCTGCACGGCGGCGCGCACAAAACCAACCAGGTACTGGGCCAGGCTCTGCTGGCCAAACGGATGGGCAAAACCGAAATTATCGCCGAGACCGGCGCCGGCCAGCACGGCGTCGCCTCAGCGCTGGCCAGCGCCCTGCTCGGCCTGAAATGCCGTATCTACATGGGCGCTAAGGACGTCGAACGCCAGTCGCCGAACGTCTTCCGTATGCGCCTGATGGGCGCCGAAGTGATCCCGGTGCACAGCGGTTCCGCCACGCTGAAAGATGCCTGTAACGAGGCGCTGCGCGACTGGTCCGGCAGCTACGAGAAGGCGCACTATATGCTGGGCACCGCCGCCGGTCCGCACCCGTTCCCAACCATCGTGCGTGAATTCCAGCGCATGATTGGCGAAGAGACCAAAGCGCAGATCCTCGAAAAAGAGGGACGCCTGCCGGACGCGGTGATCGCCTGCGTCGGCGGCGGATCAAACGCCATCGGCATGTTCGCTGATTTTATCGAGGAAACCCATGTCGGCCTGATCGGCGTGGAGCCTGCCGGGCACGGTATCGAAAGCGGGGAGCACGGCGCGCCGCTGAAGCATGGTCGCGTTGGGATCTACTTCGGCATGAAGTCGCCGATGATGCAAACCGCCGACGGCCAGATCGAGGAATCTTACTCCATTTCCGCCGGGCTGGACTTCCCGTCCGTTGGGCCGCAGCACGCGTATCTGAACAGCACCGGGCGCGCCGACTATGTGTCGATCACCGACGACGAAGCGCTGGACGCGTTCAAAGCGCTCTCCCGCCACGAAGGGATCATCCCGGCGCTGGAGTCCTCGCACGCCCTGGCCCACGCGCTGAAGATGATGCGCGAAAACCCGGAAAAAGAGCAGCTGCTGGTGGTTAACCTCTCCGGCCGCGGCGATAAAGACATTTTCACCGTACACGACATCCTGAAAGCGCGAGGGGAAATCTGATGGAACGCTATGAGACGCTGTTTGCCCAACTAAAAAACCGCCAGGAAGGCGCCTTCGTCCCCTTTGTGACCCTTGGCGATCCGGGACCGGAGCAGTCGCTGAAAATTATCGATGCGCTGATCGAAGGCGGCGCCGATGCCCTTGAGCTGGGGATCCCCTTCTCCGACCCGCTGGCGGACGGCCCGACTATCCAGGGCGCGGCCCTGCGCGCCTTCGCCGCGGGGGTGACCCCGGCGCAGTGCTTTGAGATGCTGGCGGCTATCCGCCAGAAGCATCCGACGATCCCAATCGGCCTGCTGATGTACGCCAACCTCGTCTTCAGCCCGGGTATCGATGAGTTCTATGCCCAGTGCGCCCGCGTCGGCGTCGACTCGGTGCTGGTCGCCGACGTGCCGGTGGAAGAGTCCGCCCCGTTCCGCCAGGCGGCGATGCGCCATAACATCGCGCCGATTTTCATCTGCCCGCCCAATGCGGATGACGATTTACTGCGCCAGATTGCCTCATATGGCCGCGGCTACACCTATCTGCTGTCGCGCGCCGGGGTGACGGGTGCGGAAAATCGCGCTGCGCTGCCGCTGCACCATCTGGTGGAGAAGCTGGCGGAATATCACGCCGCGCCGCCGCTGCAGGGCTTTGGCATCTCCGCGCCGGAGCAGGTGTGCGCCGCCATTGACGCCGGCGCCGCCGGGGCGATCTCCGGTTCCGCCATCGTCAAAATCATCGAACGCCATCTTGATGAGCCGCAGGCCATGCTCGACGAGCTAAAAGCCTTCGTCCAGAGCCTGAAGGCGGCGACCAAAACCGCCTGACCGTCAGCCGCCTGGCCTTGCGCCGGGCGGCGATTTCCTCGCGTTAGCTCCCCCTCCACGTCATCTTGCACGCCTGCACATCAGACTGAACGATGATCGACACCTTGACGCCAGGCGATGCGCTTTAACGTGGAAATTGATGGCGGGCGGATACCGAAGATTTGCACCATGTTGAAAGTAAAAATATCGCTCTCCCTGGTACAGGAGAGCGATAGGTCAGGCAATCAATATTGCCCGAATATCGTTTACGTTGGTTAGCGTTGGGCCGGTCATTACCAGGTCATCGAGCGCATGAAAATAGCTATAGCTGTCGTGTGCATCAAGATAACTAGCCGCATTTAGACCACCCATTTTGCCGCGTGTTATCGTGTCCGGGAATACCAGCGCACCTGCTGCATCTTCCGTTCCGTCGATACCATCACTGTCGCCAGCGATTGCCCATATACCGCTTTCTCCCTGCAACGCACAGGCCAGACTGAGCGCAAATTCAGTATTACGACCCCCTTTCCCGTGCTGACCCTGACTTACCGTCACGGTGGTTTCGCCCCCCGACAACAGCACTGCCGGACCGGAAACCGGATGACCATATTGCTTCACGGATTTAGCAATCCCGGCCATAACAATGGCCACTTCACGACTTTCGCCTTCTAACGCATCGCCGAGAATAAGCGGCGTCAGTCCGTGTCTGCACGCAGCCAGCGCGGCAGCCTGCAAAGCCCGCTGCGGCGTGGCAATGAGTTTTACTTCGCTGTTCACTGCGCTTTCAACCGGGCCTGCCGGCTGGCTTAGCAGTTTATGAACAGGTTCCGGGGTCTGAATACCGTAGCGCTGAAGTACCCGAAGCGCATCAAGCGGCGTGCTGTCATCGGCGACAGTAGGACCTGATGCCACATCTGCCGGGTTATCCCCTGGCACATCGCTGATAATCAGTGACACAATACGGGCCGGTTGCGCCATTCTTGCCAGCTTGCCGCCTTTCACCGCGGAGAGATGACGACGTACCAGATTCATCTCTTTGATATTGGCACCGCTGTGCAGTAGCGCGCGGGTAATGGCCTGCTTATCTTTCAATATTAATCCTGGTGCGGGCAGCGCCATCAACGCCGAACCGCCACCGGAAATGAGCGCCAGCACCAGGTCATCAGAGGTCAATCCGCGCAGCGCTTCCACAATCAGCATGGCGGCAACTTCGCTCATCGAATCCGATACCGGATGAGCAGCCTCGATAATCCGGATGCGACCAGCAGGCACCGCGTAACCGTAACGCGTCACCACCACGCCAGACACATCCACATCCGGCCAGGCTGTATCAACAGCCGCTGCCATTGCCGCCGAGGCTTTACCGGCACCGATTACCACGCAGCGGCCACGCGGTTTTTCCGGCAGGTTAGACAGGATCGCAGGCCCGGCTCGGGCGCTGTCGACAGCATGCTGAAAAATATCCTGCAGGATCTCTGCAGGCTGTTCATTTATCATGGTTATACAGTCTCGGCGATATTTGCTCTGGCTTCGATAAATTCCACTACAGCGCGGGTGACGTCCGCGGTACTGGCCGTTCCACCGACATCTGGCGTCAGAATGCCTTTCTCACAAACATATTCGATACTTTCCATAATCATCGCCGCGGCGTTACGCTCTCCCAGATGTTCAAGCATCTGTACCGCAGTCCAGAAGGTTGCTATCGGGTTAGCAATGCCTTTGCCGGTGATATCAAAAGCTGAACCATGGATAGGTTCGAACATGGAAGGGAAGCGGCGTTCCGGATCAATATTGGCGGTCGGCGCTACGCCCAGACTGCCCGCCAGCGCGCCGGCCAGATCGGAAAGGATATCGGCATGCAAATTGGTGGCAACGATGGTATCCAGGGTCTGGGGATGCAGCGTCATGCGGTGCGTCATCGCATCGACCAGCATCTTGTCCCACTGCACATCCGGGAATTCCTGCGCCACTTCGGCGGCAATCTCATCCCACATCACCATACCATGGCGCTGGGCGTTGGATTTAGTCACCACGGTCAGCAGTTTACGTGGACGAGACTGCGCCAGTCTGAAGGCATAGCGCATAATGCGCGTAACCCCGACGCGGGTGAAGATGGCCACCTCGGTGCCGACTTCTTCCGGTAAGCCACGGTGTGCACGGCCGCCGTTACCGGAATACTCACCTTCGGAGTTTTCGCGCACAATCACCCAGTCAAGATCGCCGGGCCCGCGGTTGCGCAGCGGTGAGGTGACACCCGGCAGGATTTTGGTTGGACGCACGTTGGCGTACTGGTCAAACCCCTGGCAAATTGGCAGGCGCAGACCCCAGAGTGTGATGTGGTCAGGGACATCCGGTGCGCCCACCGCGCCGAAGTAAATGGCATCAAATTTTTTTAGTGTGTTCAGCCCTTCTTCCGGCATCATCACGCCATGTTTTTTGTAATAGTCCGACCCCCAGTCAAAAGTCTCCACATCAAACTTCAGCTGCGGATCGTGGCGTGTCAGTGCATGCAGCACTTCAACACCTGCCGAGATGACTTCAGGACCAATACCGTCGGCAGGTATGGCGGCAATTTTATAGTTACGCATAGTAAATTCTCCGGTTAATGAGTATGAGGATGAGTGAGTTCTGCCGTTTGCGGTTTACCCGCCCTGGCAGAAAGGATCAGGACAATGAGGGCCGAAATAGCCAGCAGTCCGGCGACAAAGTACAGGCCCCAGGTGTAGCTACCGGTCTGCTCGCGGATCACGCCAATCATCATCGGGCCGACAAAGCCGCCCAGATTGCCGATGGAGTTAATCGTGGCAATACCCGCGGCCGCAGCCGGGCCGCTGAGGAACACGGTAGGCATACTCCAAAGGGGCGGTTTCGAGGCGCTGATGCCTGCGGTGACCAGGGTTAAGGCAACAATCACGGTAAACAGTGTGCTGACGTTACCGGCGTAAATCAGACCGGCTGCTGCCAGCAGGCAGGCACCAATCACATGCCAGCTGCGCTCTCTGGTGCGGTCAGAATGCCGCGCCCACAGGATCATGGCGATGACGCCGATGACCGCCGGGAAGGCGTTGAGGAAGCCAATCTCCAGTGAGGTAGCACCGAAGCTGCGGATGATTTGCGGGGACCAGATGCCAAGTGTGTACAAGCCGGCAGAAGTACCGAAATAGACCAGCGCCAGAGCCAGTACCCGCTTATCCGCCAGTCCTTTCCATGCGCTGCTGTGGTTCTGTTTTGCCGCCCGGGCCAGCTCCTCGGCCTGCATGGTGTTTTCCAGCCATGCACGCTCTTCGTCAGTCAGCCATTTGGCTTTGGCCGGACGATCGGTAAGAAAGAACAGAACCACAACGCCGAGTATCAGCGCTGGCAAGGCTTCCAGCACAAACATCCACTGCCAGCCGGCGTAGCCGAGAAAGCCATGCATCTCCAGCAGGGCGGCAGAAACAGGCGATCCCAATGCTGTAGAGAGCGGGGCTGCGGCCATAAAGATGGCGGTAACCTGCGCGCGTCTGGCTGCCGGGAACCAATAACAGAGATAAAGGATAATTCCCGGGAAGAAACCGGCTTCCGCTACACCGAGTAGAAAACGCAGAATGTAGAAGCTCGTCGTACCCTGCACAAAAGCCATGCAGCCAGAGACCAGGCCCCAGGTGATCATGACGCGGGCAATCCAGATGCGGGCGCCTACTTTATGGAGAATTAAGTTTGACGGCACCTCAAACAGAAAGTACCCCAGGAAGAAGATGCCGGCGCCCAGCCCAAAAACGGTGGGTGAAAAACCCAGATCCTGATTCATGGTCAGGGCGGCAAAGCCAATGTTGACACGGTCGAGGAAGGCAATGAAGTACAGCAGCATGATGAAAGGAATAATGCGCAGGGTAACCTTGCGCATCACCTTCTTTTCGAGGTCGTTTTTCATGACGGATGCTCCATAGTGATGTAGGGTTGTTATCGTTTTGTAATAAACCCAGTATGAAGTTTTGAACCGCTTTATCATCGGCATGGCTTTATATAAATAATTTGCATAATCAGGTTTTGGTGAAAAAATGGATATAAATCAGCTACGTTGCTTTGTGGTATTGGGTGATGAGCTTCACTTCGGCCGTGCTGCCCGTAAACTTGAAATGATGCCTGCGTCACTGAGTCGCTTCATAAAACTGCTGGAAGATGATTTGGGGATAAGACTACTGAATCGATCGACCCGCAATGTGTCGCTAACGCCTGAAGGTGCCGCCTTTTTAAATGAGGCCAAAACGGTCATTGCTGATTTCGATGCGCTACGGCAGCGATTCCGGAAAAATAGCCTGTTGCAGAAAAGGACGTTGCGGATCGGAGCTATCGATAGCGCAGCCAAAGGATTACTTCCTGAACTGCTTAATCTTTTCGTCAGGCGTTTTCCGGAGGCAGACATTCATCTTACGGAAGATAAATCTCATAAACTTATCCCTCGACTCATTTCAGGATGGCTGGATGTGGTCTTTGTACGTCCGCCGGAACATATTGATGCCACGCTGACAACACGTTTTATCGCCAATGAAACCTGCGTGCTGGCCGTGCCCGCTAACCACCGGCTGGTCAGTTATGACGAAGTCAGTATCGATGACTTCCGACACGAGCCGGTTATCGTGCCGGAAAGAGGCACCCGGCGTCACAGCCATGACCTGACAATGAATATTTTCAAGGAGGGTGGCAGCATGCCTGTCATCGCGCAGTATGCCGAAGAGAAGCAGACTATCCTGAGTTTTGTTGCCGCTGGACTGGGCATCGCTCTGGTGCCTGCGTCATATAAAGATATGAATGCGGACGGCGTGAAATACCTTAAGCTCGCGCCCAAAAAACATATCGAAGGCCTTCCCCTCAGCGCGATGTGGCATCAGGGAAATAACACTATCTATTTGCGATCCCTACTGGAGATACTTTCCGACAACATCGACGAGCTGACCCGTGATTTGTGACGGAAAAAGATGATTGTTGCGCCGGGGCGGCAACACGCGAGAATTTAGTTCGGTTGCTTACAGGCGAGCCCCTGGGCTTCCAGTTTCTTCACCTGGCGACTGGCGGTGGTGTTATCGCGCCCTAAATGATCCGCCAGCTCTCCCCCCCACCGGGCCATGGCGCCCTACCGCCACCAGCAGCGGAAACAGCATCTGTTCCAGCTGGACGCCGGCCGCCTGGAGGATCTGCTCATCGCGCACCGGCTGGTTCATCACGCTGCTGATATCCAGCAGCGCACGGTCTTTACCCTTGGATAAAAATCGCTTCCGCACAAAAGATGGGGTTGATATCTTAAATGAGAAATATTATCTTTCTCATTACTGAATAGTTGAGTAAATAACTCAGGTATTCAGTACGACATTGCTCACATTGCTTCCAGTATTTTTGCCCGCACTTGTGCGGGCTTTTTTTTACTCACAACACACCTCACGCACCAGCTGCCGCAGCGGGCAGTCAAGCCGCAGGGGCTGCTGGGCGTGATGTCCTCCGGCCAGGGCAGTCTGACGAACAATCTCGGCGGCCAGCGGGAGCTCTACCGCGGAAGTAAAGCCGCGCTGAATATGTTCATGCGCAGCTTCGCCGCTCGCCCCACCTCGGCCTGCCACCCGCTGGTAGTGATGGCTCCGGGATGGATCCGCACCGAGCTCGGCGGGGCCGACGCCCCCTGACCATCGAAGAGACCATCCCATGCCTGGTGAACGTCCTGCTCGACAAGCAGCGGCGCCCGGGACTGGAGTTTCCGGATTACCAGGGCCGCACGGTGCCCTGGTAAGCCCGCCGGGACGCCTGCCTCCGGGCGTCATTGACCCAGGGTCATCACGCTATGTACCGCTTTGTCCCGCCGCCTTTGCCGAGCTAATCCGCCTTTTTTGTTCAAAATTTATGAAATTTGTAAACGGTGGTGAAGAAATCAGTTTAAACGTCAACTTTTCTGTGTAAATATTAAGGCGAATGATAACTATTCTTTTTATCATTTATAGAGTCACGCCGGGTCAGCGCAAGCCAGACGACGAATAACGTCGCTTTTGCGCGGCGTGATATGTGCAAATAACAAAAAATAAGCCTGCATTTATCATGGAAAAAAACGCTTCTCTGCCGTTTGGCAGTTTCAACTCATTGGCATTGTTTACGGGTCTGTGTCTGGGGGCCGCGCCGGCAACCGGCATGGCAGCGGAAAAATCAGTCAAAAATAATGAAGAGACGCTGGTGGTGGAAGCCGCCCCGCCTTCGCTTTATTCTCCCGGGGCCTCCGCCGATCCCAAGTTTAATAAACCGCTGGTGGATACCACTCGCACCATCACCGTGATCCCCGAACAGGTCATTAAAGATCAGGGCGTCACCAACCTGACTGACGCCCTCAAAAACGTCCCTGGCGTTGGGGCGTTTTACGCCGGGGAGAATGGCAGCTCAACCACCGGGGACGCCATCTTTATGCGCGGTGTGGACACCTCCAACAGTATTTATGTGGACGGCATTCGCGATATCGGCAGCGTGACGCGGGATACCTTCAATACCCAGCAGGTGGAAGTCATCAAAGGGCCCGCCGGCACAGACTATGGCCGCAGCGCCCCCTCCGGCTCGATCAATATGATCAGCAAGCAGCCGCGCCTTGACTCCGGGATCGACGGTTCGGCCAGCATCGGCAGCGCCTGGTCGCGCCGGGGTACCCTTGATCTTAACCAGGCCTTCGGCGACAACGCCGCGTTTCGCCTCAACCTGATGGGCGAAAAAACTCACGACGCCGGCCGGGATAAGATTGAGAACGAGCGCTACGGCATCGCTCCGTCGCTGGCCTTTGGCCTCGATACGCCCACCCGTCTGTATCTGAACTATCTCCACGTCCGGCAGAACAACACCCCGGATGGCGGCATCCCCACCGTCGGCCTGCCGGGCTATTCAGCGCCTTCGCCGAAGTATGCCGCGCTCAATTCCGCCGGTAAGGTCAATACCAGCAATTTCTATGGCACCGACTCCGATTACGATAAATCCACCACCGACAGCGGCACCCTGCGCTTCGAACACGATCTGACGGACAATACCACCGTGCGCAATACCACCCGCTGGTCGCGGGTGAAGCAGGAGTATCTTCTGACTGCGGTGATGGGCGGCGCGAGCAATATCACTGCCCCCGACATCAATGACGTCAACACCTGGAGCTGGTCACGGCTGGTTAATACCAAAGATGTCAGCAACCGCATTCTGACCAACCAGACCAATATCACCTCGACCTTCAATACCGGCTCGATAGGCCATGACGTCAGCGCCGGCGTGGAGTTTACCCGGGAAAACCAGACCAACTATGGCGTCAACGCCCTCACCGCCCCGGCGGTGAATCTCTATCATCCGGTGAGCAGCCTGTCGATTGGCGGGCTGGACAGAAACGGGGCGAACGCCAACGGCCAGACCGATACCTTCGGCATTTATGCCTTCGATACGCTGGCGCTGACCGATCGGGTTGAGGTCAACGGCGGGCTGCGTCTCGACAGTTACCATACCAAATATGACAGCGCCACCGCCTGCGGCGGCAGCGGACGCGGGGCTGTCGCCTGCCCGCCAGGACAGTCGACCGGCAGCCCGGTCACCACTGTCGATACCGCCAAATCCGGTAACCTGGTTAACTGGAAGGCCGGGGCGCTGTATCGCTTAACCGAGCAGGGCAATATCTACGTCAACTATGCCATCTCGCAGCAACCGCCGGGGGGCAGCAGCTTCGCGCTGGCCGCCAGCGGCAGCGGCAACAGCGCCAACCGGACCGACTTTAAACCGCAGAAGGCGAAATCCAGCGAACTGGGCACCAAGTGGCAGATCCTCGACAAACGCCTGCTGCTCAGCGCGGCGTTATTCCGTACCGATATTGAAAACGAAGTGGCCGCTAACGATGACGGAACCTGGTCGCAATACGGCAAAAAACGCGTGGAGGGGTATGAGCTCTCCGCGACCGGGAACCTGACCCCGGACTGGACGATCATCGCCGGCTACACCCAGCAGCATGCCAAGGTGACAGAGGGGCAGAATGTGGCGCAGGATGGCTCTTCCGCGCTGGCCTACACCCCGAAACATGCCTTTACGCTGTGGACGCAGTATCAGGCCACCAGCGATTTGTCCGTCGGCGGCGGCGTGCGCTATGTCGGAAGCCTGCGCCGGGGCAGCGATGGCGCGGTCGGTACCCCGGATCACACCGAGGGCTACTGGGTCGCCGACGCCAAACTGGGCTATCGGGTCAACAGCAACCTCGATCTGCAGCTCAATATGTACAACCTGTTTGATACCGATTACGTGGCTTCCATCAACAAGAGCGGCTATCGCTATCATCCGGGCGAACCCCGTACCTTTATGCTGACGGCGAACGTCCATTTCTGAGTCTGTATGTGGGGCCATCGCGCCCCACCTTTTTGAGAGGACACCGCAATGATGTATCACATTCCTGACGTGCTAACGGCGGACCAGGTGGCTGAATATGCCCGCCTGCTGGCGCAGGCCGAATGGGTTGACGGGCGGGTTACCGTCGGCAGCCAGGGGGCGACCGTCAAACAAAACCAACAGATCGATACCCGCACGCCGCTGTACGACCGTCTGCAGGCCGCCGTACTCGACGCGCTGCGCGGCCATCCGCAGTTTTTTTCCGCCGCGCTGCCGCGGACGATTTCCGCACCGTTGTTTAATCGCTACGGGCCGGGGGAGACCTACGGCTTTCATGTCGATGGCGCGGTGCGTCAGAACGGCGAAGCGGGCTGGATGCGGACCGATTTATCGGCGACGCTGTTTCTCTGCGAACCGGAAAGCTATGAGGGAGGCGAACTGGTCATTGAAGACACCTATGGCCAGCATCGGGTGAAGCTCCCGGCCGGGCATCTGGTGCTCTATCCCGCCAGCAGCCTGCACTGCGTCACCCCGGTCACCCGCGGCGTACGCCAGGCCTCTTTCCTGTGGATCCAGTCGATGGTCCGCGACGATAAGCAGCGCGCGATGCTCTACGACCTGGACCGCACGATCCAGTCGCTCAAAACGCGCTTTGGCGACGGAGAAGAGGTGCTCTCCCTGCTCAATATGTATCACAACCTGCTGCGCCAGTGGACGGAAGTGTGATCCGCAGGCGAAGGGGTATCGCAGGGAGGAGTGAGGAGGCAACAAACTGGCCGTCCGCTGGCCAGTTTGCAGCAGGCGTTAGAACCGATAGCCTGCGGAGAACATAAACACCCACGGATCCAGGCGGGTGCTGACTTTCTGGTCCACGCCGTTGGCTTTGAATTTCACATCGGTATCGATATCCATGTACCACACCGACATATTCAGCAGCCAGTCACGGTTAATCAGGTAATCGAGGCCGACCTGCCCTGCCGCGCCCCAGGAGTCCTTCAGGCTCAGATCGGAAAGCCCGGCCGCCTTGCCGTTATCGTTAAAGTCTTCATTAAAGAAGGTGGTGTAGTTAATCCCCGCTCCCACGTACGGGCGCACCTTGCTTTGCGCATCGCCAAAGTACCACTGCGCCATCAGGGTGGGTGGCAACTGATGGACGGTGGCGATGGTGCCGGTTGGCCCGGTACCAACCTTATGGCGGAACGGCGTTGCCGCCAGCAGTTCCACGCCGATGTTATCGGTCGCCATATAGGTAAAGGTTAAACCCAACTGAGTGTTGTTACTGACGTTGAAACCGCCAAGGCTGCCTAACACATTGTCAGAGCCCTCCGTCGGTCGGACGGTGGCGGTCCCGGCGCGAATGAAAAGTTCACCCGCTTCATGCGCCCAGACGCTGCCGGTGGAAAGAGTGCTTAGAATTAATGCCGCCGCTGCTAACTTCTTCATATCCACTTCCTCATTATGGTTTTTCAGCGCGGCCAAATATACCTATAACGAGTTACGTTTGATCTGTTTTAGATCACACTAAAACCTTAGATTTAACATTTATTGATCCAGATTAATTTTTGATACCGATCGCAATACGCTGAATCGGTCGCACATCAATTTTCACTTTTCACGAAAAAAATTATTTCTGCCCCTCTTGCCGCCGCTGAGGCGGCTGGATAAGTTAACTGCCGACAATCTGTGTTGATGCGTTTTTTTCAGGTGTAATTATGAGTGAAATCAACCCGTGCATGACGTGCGGTGCCTGTTGTGCGTATTTTCGTGTCTCTTTCTACTGGGCGGAAGCCGACGACGCGGGGGGCCTGGTGCCCTCCGCGCTGACCGAGCCGCTAACCCCTTTCCTGCGCTGCATGAGCGGCACCAATCAACGCCAGGGCCGCTGCGCGGCGCTATCGGGCGAGATCGGCGACGCCGTCCACTGCACTATCTATGAAAACCGTCCCTCGCCATGTCGCGAATTCGCCATGTCCGGGGAAGATGGCGAGGAAAACGACGCCTGCAACCGGGCGCGAGCGCGCTATGGCCTGCCGCCATTGCGGCCTCTTTACAAAGATATACCTGCCCTGACCGGCGCAGAGAGTGCTACGACGGAACGATTTGCGGTACAATCGCCGGCTAGTTAACACCTGCGACACTCAAGGAGAATGCATGTCTATCACGGCGAAGTCCGTCTACCGTGACACCGGGAATTTTTTTCGTAATCAGTTCATTACCATTTTGCTGATTGCGCTGTTGTGCGCGTTCATTACGGTAGTACTTGGCCATGCCTTTTCACCCAGCGACGAGCAGCTGTCGATACTCAGCGAAGGCGATAACCTCGCCGGTAGCGCAGGCCTGTTCGAGCTGGTGCAGAATATGACGCCGGAGCAGCAGCAGGTTCTGCTGCGCGCCTCGGCGGCATCGACCTTCTCGGGTCTGGTGGGCAATGCGATCCTCGCCGGCGGCGTCCTGCTGCTCATCCAGCTGGTCTCTGCCGGTCATCGCGTCAGCGCTCTGCGCGCTATCGGCGCCTCGGCGCCGGTGCTGCCGAAGCTGCTGCTGTTGATCCTCTTCACCACCTTCCTGGTGCAGATGGGGATGATGTTAGTGCTGGTGCCCGGCGTCCTGTTGGCCATTGTGCTGGCCTTTGCGCCGATCATGCTGGTGCAGGACAAAATGGGCATCCTCAGCGCCATGCGCAGCAGCATGCGTCTGGCCTGGGCCAATTTGCGGCTGGTGGCGCCGGCCATTATCGGCTGGCTGATGGCGAAAACCCTGCTGCTGCTGTTCGCTTCCAGCTTTGCCGTGCTGACGCCGAACGTCGGCGCGGTGGTCATCAACACCATCAGCAACCTGATTTCCGCCCTGTTGCTGATCTATTTATTCCGCGTGTATATGCTTATCCGTAGCTAATTTTAACCTGGACCGGGGAATTTCCCGGTCCGTCCTGACAGACGGGATCGATGTATGAAGCAGTTTCTGGATTTTTTACCGCTGGTGGTCTTCTTCGCCTTCTACAAGCTTTACGATATCTACGTCGCTACCACGGCGCTGATTGTGGCGACCGCCATCGTGCTGATCTACAGCTGGGTGCGCTACCGTAAAATCGAAAAAATGGCGCTGATCACCTTCGTGCTGGTGGCCGTCTTCGGCGGATTAACGCTCTTCTTCCACAATGATGAGTTTATTAAATGGAAGGTGACGGTGATCTATGCGCTGTTCGCCGGCGCGCTGCTGTTCAGCCAGTGGGTAATGAAAAAGCCGCTTATCCAGCGCATGCTGGGTAAAGAGCTGACCCTGCCGCAGCAGGTCTGGTCGCGTCTAAACCTGGCGTGGGCGGCGTTTTTTATCCTCTGTGGGCTGGCTAATATCTATATCGCCTTCTGGTTGCCGCAGAATATCTGGGTTAACTTTAAGGTCTTCGGTTTAACCGCTCTCACGCTGGTCTTTACCTTGCTGAGCGGGATCTACATCTACCGCCATATGCCGCAGGACGACCACCACTAATTCCCCGGCAGCCTGCGCCCGCCTCCGCGGGCGCTATCCCCTATTCTCTCTCCGCCGTTTTCATAGTAGCATCCCGCTGATCGTCTTTGACCACAACAGAGTAGAGCATGACAACAACAGATCTCGCCCCGAAGGGCGAAATGGTTTTACGCACCCTGGCAATGCCGGCGGATACTAATGCCAACGGGGATATTTTTGGCGGCTGGCTGATGTCGCAGATGGATATCGGCGGCGCCATTATGGCCAAAGAGATCGCCCAGGGTCGCGTGGTGACCGTGCGCGTGGATGGGATGACCTTTTTACGTCCGGTGGCCGTCGGCGATGTGGTGTGCTGCTATGCCCGCTGCGTGAAGCGCGGCAATACCTCGGTAACCATCAACATCGAAGTGTGGGTGAAAAAAGTCTCTTCAGAACCGATTGGCCAGCGCTACAAGGCGACGGAAGCGCTGTTTATCTACGTTGCCGTCGATAATCAGGGTAAACCACGCCCTCTGCCGGCGGAATAAGATGGCGCCCGGCTAACCGGGCACCTGACTTAGAGAAAGCCCAGCAGCGAGAAGAAAAAGTAGCCGATGACAATCACGATCACCGGCAGCACGTACAGCGGGAAATACTGCACCAGGATCGTATGTCGCGGCACCACAATGCGTTCGGCGAGCTGCTCGCGAGTTAACCCTTCCGCGCCTTTCGCCTGCTCGAGGATCAGCTGATCCTCAATCCCCTCGCGGAGAAATTTCGCCTGCCGCGCCATCCGCGCGCCGGAGGCCTGCAGCGCCATACCGACGAACACCAGAATGAAGATAATCCAGAAGCCGATGTTCAGGCTGTGGTGGAAATCCGGCAGCGGTGAGTTGTACCAGAAAAAGTTCAGGAACGGCGTGTTAAAGCGCATCATCTCAATCATGACGTGCGCAAAATCCATCATTACCGCGTCAATGCCGGGTTTCTTTTCACTGTGCTCATACATAAATTTGAGGACAGAAATCAGCGTCGACAGCACGGCGGGAATAAAGATGACCCATCCCAAAATACGTTTGATGACCGCAATGCGTCCAGCTTGTTGGTACGTCATGAGTTCCCCTTGTTAAAGACGCGTTAGTTTCGCCTGCCGCCCGTTGCGTGGCGCAGGCGCTCCTCGCTTACCCGAATGTGTCGGGTATAAGTCTATCTTCCACGGCGAATTTCGCCCAATAACGCGCGGTATGATATACCATGAATGCCGATTCGTTTATCTGATTACGCAACAGGAGAAGGACATATGTCAGCGAAGCGCCGCATTGAGGCTGCGATTTTTGATATGGACGGGTTGCTGATTGACTCTGAGCCGCTTTGGGATCAGGCGGAGGTCGAGGTCATGGAGAGCCTGGGGGTGGATACCCGCCGTCGCGATGAACTGCCCGACCTGCTGGGTCTGCGAATCGACCTGGTGGTGGATCTGTGGTACGCGCAGCAGCCGTGGCGCGGCGTGGACCGCGCGGAAGCCACCGCGCGCATTATCCGTCGCGCCATTGAACTGGTGGAAGCCTCACGTCCGCTGCTGCCGGGGGTGCGCGAGGCGGTGGCCCTGTGTAAAGCCCAGGGGTTGAAGGTTGGGCTGGCCTCAGCCTCGCCGCTGGTGATGCTGGAGAAAGTGCTCAATATGTTCGAGCTGCGCGATCAGTTTGATGCCCTCGCCTCGGCGGAGCATCTGCCCTGGAGCAAACCGCACCCGCAGGTGTATCTCAACTGCGCCGCCGCCCTCGGGGTCGACCCACAGCGCTGCGTCGCGCTGGAGGACTCGGTCAACGGCATGATCGCCAGCAAAGCTGCGCGCATGCGCGCTATCGTGGTGCCGGAAGCGGAGAACAGCCGCGACCCGCGCTTTGTGCTGGCGGACGTCAAGCTGCCGTCACTGCAGGCCCTGACCGTCGAGGCGCTGCTCGGGTAAGGCCGCTGGCGGCTGACGCGATCGCCGTCACGCCGCCGGCAATAAAATCAAAACAGCGTTTCATTTTAATTGTAATTTTGTTTTCCTGCCTCTATGCTGGGCACAGGTGGCGTCATCGTACGCCTGAAGATCAGCACGCAGAGGTGAATATGGTACTGAACGCCTTCGACCTGACGGGTAAGGTCGCCATCGTGACCGGTTGCGATACCGGCCTGGGACAGGGAATGACGCTGGGCCTGGCGCAGGCCGGATGCGATATCGTCGGCATCAACCGCAAAATTCCCCACGACACGGCCGCGCAGGTTGAGGCGCTGGGCCGCCGCTTTCATGCCATTCAGGCGGATCTCAGCCATCAGGATGATATGACCGTTCTGGTCGACCAGGCGGTGGCGGCGATGGGCCGGGTCGATATTCTGGTTAACAACGCCGGGATTATCCGCCGCCATGACGCCCTGACCTTCACGGAAAGCGACTGGGACGCGGTCATCGATCTGAATTTGAAAGCGGTTTTCTTCCTTTGCCAGGCGGTCGCCAGGCAGTTCATTCGCCAGGGTGAAGGCGGGAAAATTATTAACATCGCCTCGATGCTCTCGTTTCAGGGCGGGATCCGCGTCCCCTCTTATACCGCCTCGAAAAGCGGCGTGCTGGGCCTGACCCGCCTGCTGGCCAACGAATGGGCTGGTCAGGGTATCAACGTCAACGCCATTGCGCCCGGGTATATGGCCACTAATAACACCCAGGCGCTGCGCGAAGATGAAGAGCGTAACCAGGCAATCCTTGAGCGTATCCCCGCCGGTCGCTGGGGGGTGCCGGGTGACCTGCAGGGGCCGGCGGTGTTTCTCGCCTCGTCCGCCGCCGACTATATTCATGGCTATACCCTGGCCGTCGACGGCGGATGGCTGGCGCGCTGAGAATTTGTGACAAAGAGTTACACCGTCACCTCTTCCGTGCACTGTATAAAAACCCTATACTGTATGAATCGACAGTTTAGGGTGTGTTATCATGACGGCGGAAGGCCATCTCTTCTTTTCAATCGCCTGCGCAGTATTTGCCAAAAACGCAGAGTTAACGCCGGTGCTGGCGCAGGGCGACTGGTGGCATATTGTGCCCTCCGCGGTCTTGACCTGCCTGCTGCCGGACATCGATCACCCAAAGTCGTTTCTTGGCCAGCGGCTGAGCTGGATCTCCAGGCCCGTGGCGCGGGCCTTTGGCCACCGCGGCTTCACCCACAGCCTGCTGGCGGTGTTTGGCGCGCTGACGCTATTCTACCTCAAGGTGCCTGACAGCTGGATTGTCCCGGCGGACGCCCTCCAGGGCCTGGTGCTGGGCTATCTCAGCCACATTCTCGCCGATATGCTCACCCCCGCCGGAGTGCCGCTGCTATGGCCCTGCCGCTGGCGCTTCCGGCTGCCGATCCTTGCGCCGCGCAAAGGCAACCAGCTGGAGCGCGCCTTATGCATGGCGCTGTTCGTCTATGCCGTCTGGATGCCGCAGACGCTGGCGGACAACAGCGCGATACGCTGGTCTTCCGGGGTGATTAATTCCCTGCAGATCACCTTCAATCGCTTCATAAGTCACCAGAGTGGGCGATAAACCGGCAGAAAACGCCATTTGGTTATAACCCATTCCATTTGAATATAAGTCCTTGATAACGCCTTCTGCTAACCTTGCGGTCATAAGAGCTGGTTATCCACCAGCCCAGGTTATAAAAATATCAGGAGAACGGGGATGAACTTTCCATTAATAGCGAACGTAGTCGTGTTCGCCGTATTGCTGTTTGCGCTGGGGCAAACTCGCCATAAACAGTGGAGCCTGGCCAGGAAGGTCCTGGTCGGCCTGGCGATTGGCGTGATCTTCGGTCTGGCGCTACAGCTGATCTATGGGTCTGACAGCCAGGTGCTGAAAGACTCCATCCAGTGGTTCAATATCGTCGGCAACGGTTATGTCCAGCTGCTGCAAATGATCGTTATGCCGCTGGTCTTCGCGTCAATCCTTAGCGCCGTGGCCCGCCTGCACAATGCCTCGCAGCTGGGGAAAATCAGTTTCCTGAGCATCGGTACTCTGCTGTTCACCACCCTGATCGCCGCCCTGGTTGGCGTGCTGGTGACCAACATGTTCGGCCTCACCGCCGAGGGGCTGGTCCAGGGCAGCGCGGAGACCGCCCGTCTGAACGCCATTCAGAGCAACTATGTGGGTAAAGTGGCCGATCTCAGCGTCCCGCAGCTGATCCTCTCCTTCGTGCCGAAGAACCCGTTTGCTGACCTCACCGGGGCTAACCCGACCTCGATCATCAGCATCGTCATTTTCTCGGCCTTCCTCGGCGTCGCAGCCCTGAAGCTGCTGAAAGAGGATGTGGAAAAAGGCCAGCGCGTACTGACCGCCATCGATACCCTGCAGGGCTGGGTGATGAAGCTGGTTCGTCTGGTGATGCAGCTGACCCCTTACGGCGTGCTGGCGCTGATGACCAAAGTGGTTGCCGGGTCGAATCTACAGGATATCATCAAGCTTGGCGGCTTCGTGGTGGCCTCGTACATCGCGCTGGGCATCATGTTTGTCGTTCACGGCCTGCTGCTGGCGATTAACGGCATCAGCCCGCTGAAGTACTTCCGTAAAGTCTGGCCGGTGATCACCTTCGCCTTCACCAGCCGCTCCAGCGCCGCCTCCATTCCGCTGAACGTGGAAGCGCAGACCCGTCGTCTCGGCGTACCGGAGTCGATTGCCAGCTTCTCCGCCTCCTTTGGCGCCACCATTGGTCAGAACGGCTGCGCCGGTATCTACCCGGCCATGTTGGCGGTGATGGTCGCACCGACCGTAGGCATCAACCCGCTGGATCCGATGTGGATTGCCACCCTTGTGGGCATCGTCACCGTCAGCTCGGCGGGCGTCGCCGGGGTGGGCGGCGGGGCCACCTTCGCCGCGCTGATCGTCCTGCCGGCGATGGGCCTGCCGGTGACCCTCGTGGCGCTGCTGATCTCCGTCGAACCCCTGATCGATATGGGGCGTACCGCGCTGAACGTTAACGGCTCCATGACCGCCGGGACGCTGACCAGCCAGTGGCTGCGCCAGACCGACAAGTCGATTTTCGATAGCGAAGAAGAGGCCGAACTGGCGCATCGCTAAACGGTAAGCACAAAAAAACCGCTGATAATCAGCGGTTTTTTTATTTCTGCAGCAGATTCAGGCTTCAATCTCACCTTCCTGACGCACCTGGTTAGCCCAGCGCTGCGCCGACTCCGGCACGCTGAACGCCGGTGAACGGCGGAAATGCTCCCCCATCAGCAGAAAGGCGACATACTTCCCGCGCAAAATCCAGACATCGCGAAAATGGTCCATTTTCACGGCATGTTCCGGGGGCGCAGGCTCCACGCGCGGCACGTAGCTAATGACAGGGCGATTTTGTTGGCGCAATGGTTTCATAACAAATGGATTCACTAAGCAAAGCGGGAAACAGAAACCTCTATCATAGCCGATCGTGCCCCCGTTCGTCGCCCCCCTGCCGCCGATGCGCATTTTAGGATAACTCCCTGCCCCCTCGCCGGGCGCAGCCAGCGTAATGTTCTATAGTTAGAAGGGTTTTGGTTTATCAACGACCACTTTTAGCAATGAAAGCAGGAGACGAGCAATGTCTGATAAGCACCCAAACCCGCACCACCAGCAGGCACCGGTTCACGGCAGCGAGGAAGCGCAGCCGGGTCTCGACTCGCTGGCGCCGGATGACCGGGAGTGGCGCCCCACGCCGAAACCCACCGCCCCTGGCGCTGAACCGACCGCCCCTGGCAGCCTGAAAGCGCCTGATACCCACAGCAGCAAACTTGACGCCCTGGAGCCGCAGCGCAAAGGCGGAGAAGACTATCCGCTGACCACCAACCAGGGCGTGCGCATTGCCGACGATCAGAACTCGCTGCGCGCCGGCGCCCGCGGCCCAACGCTGCTGGAAGATTTCATTCTGCGGGAGAAGATCACCCACTTCGACCATGAGCGAATTCCGGAGCGTATCGTACATGCCCGCGGCTCAGCGGCCCACGGTTACTTCCAGCCCTACAAAAGCCTGACAGCGTTGACCAAAGCCGATTTTCTCTCGGCAGCCGATAAAATCACCCCGGTCTTTGTGCGCTTCTCCACCGTGCAGGGCGGCGCGGGGTCGGCGGACACCGTTCGCGATATTCGCGGCTTCGCCACCAAGTTTTACACCGACGAGGGGATTTTTGACCTCGTCGGCAACAACACCCCGGTCTTCTTCATTCAGGACGCGCTGAAGTTTCCCGACTTTGTCCACGCCGTGAAGCCTGAGCCCCACTGGGCCATCCCCCAGGGACAAAGCGCTCACGACACCTTCTGGGACTACGTTTCCCTGCAGCCGGAAACGCTGCACAACGTGATGTGGGCGATGTCCGATCGCGGCATCCCGCGCAGCTATCGCACCATGGAAGGCTTCGGGATCCACACCTTCCGCCTGATCAATGCCGAGGGCAAAGCCACCTTTGTTCGCTTCCACTGGAAACCGGTCGCCGGCAAGGCGTCGCTGGTGTGGGATGAAGCGCAGAAGCTGACCGGCCGTGACCCCGATTTTCATCGCCGCGATCTGTGGGAGGCCATTGAAGCCGGGGACTACCCGGAATTTGAGCTCGGGCTGCAGCTGATCCCCGAGGAGAACGAATTTGATTTTGACTTCGACCTGTTAGATCCCACCAAGCTGATCCCTGAGGCGCTGGTGTCGGTGCAACGGGTCGGCAAAATGGTCCTCAACCGCAACCCGGACAACTTCTTTGCCGAGAACGAACAGGCGGCCTTCCATCCCGGGCATATCGTACCGGGCATCGATTTCAGCAACGATCCGCTGCTGCAGGGGCGTCTCTTTTCCTACACCGATACGCAGATTAGCCGCCTCGGCGGACCGAATTTCCATGAAATCCCGATCAACCGGCCAACCTGCCCGTACCACAACTTCCAGCGCGACGGTATGCACCGGATGGAGATTGACACCAACCCGGCCAACTACGAACCCAACTCGATCAACGACAACTGGCCGCGCGAGACGCCGCCAGCCGCCAAACGCGGCGGTTTCGAGTCCCTTGCCGAGCGCGTCGACGGTGAGAAGATCCGCCAGCGCAGCCCTTCATTCGGCGAATATTACGCCCAGCCGCGTCTGTTCTGGCTGAGCCAGACGCCGATTGAGCAGCAGCATATTATCGATGGCTTCAGCTTCGAGCTCAGCAAAGTGGTCCGCACCTGGATCCGCGAGCGGGTGGTCGATCACCTGGCCCATATTGATACCCGGCTGGCGGAAGCGGTCGGGGCGAATTTAGGTATTGAACTGAGCGATGAGCAGCGCAGCCTCACTCTGCCCTCCCCGGTCAACGGCGTGGAGAAAGATCCCACCCTCAGCCTCTATGCGGACGCCGAAGGGGATGTGAAAGGTCGCGTGGTGGCGGTGCTGCTCAATGAGCGTACCTCGGCGCAGGACCTGGTCCATCTCCTGCAGGCGCTACAGGCCCAGGGCGTGCACAGTAAACTGCTCTATTCGCGGATGGGCGAGGTCATCGCCGACGATGGTTCTCCCGTGCCGATCGCCGGCACCTTTGCCGGTTCCCCATCGCTGACGGTGGATGCCGTGGTGGTGCCCGGCGGCGACCTCAGCGCCCTGAGCCAGAGCGGCGATGCGCGCTACTACCTGCTGGAGGCCTATAAGCACCTGAAGCCGATCCTGCTGGCAGGCGATGCGCGGCAGTTAACGTCGGTTCTCCAGGTCCCGGCCCAGGGCGAAGAGGGCGTCATCGTTACCGATGCTCTCGACACCCCGGCGGCAGATAAACTGCTCGCCCTGATGACGGCCCACCGGGTGTGGTCGAGAAGCCCGAAAATCGCCGCTATTCCGGCGTAGCAAAAAGCCCGGCACGGTGTGCCGGGCTTGACTCACTTTCCTTTCCCCCGTCGGGCTTACACGTCGCGGTAGGTTCCCAGGCGATAACCCCGGTCGGCCACCGCCGCTTTCAGCGAGGCAGAGGTCAGCACATCAAGCTCGCCCAGCCGCGGGTAGCAGTAGGCGCTGCCCATGATGGTCTGGTCGACAAAGGCCGGATGACACATCACCTCCAGGGAGCGCTCCTCGCGGGCGATTGAGGCGTCCAGCGTCTGCAGGAACAGCGCCTCAGAGACGGCTTCCCCGTAAAACTCGCTGCTGAAGCCTGCGCTGCTGCGCGCCGCCTGCTGATCGAGACCGCTCTGCGCCGCCACCTGGCGATCGATGCGCAACGCGATGCCCTTGTCGCGGGCAAAAGCGGCGACGATGGGATAGATCGGGGCGATCATATGCACATGGTGATGGCTGTCGAGATGCGTCGGCTCATGGCCGAAGAGATCGATAAAACGACGGTACTGACACGCCAGCTCATGGGCAATCTCCTCCAGCGGCAGGGTATCTTCTTCCGCCTGCTGCCAGATCCATTTGCCCAGCCGGCCGTCGCGGGTTAACCCCGGCATGGCCGACAGCGGTTCGCCCAGCGTCAGCACAAAGTGCATCCCGACCGCCAGCTCCGGCGTACTGCGGCTCAGCTGGGCTGCGTGGTCAATAGCCGCGCCGTTGACCAGCGCCGTAGTCGATGTCACCACGCCGTTGCGGCAGGCTTCGATAATGCCGTAGTTCTGCCCTTTACTGAGGCCAAAGTCGTCGGCGTTGACGATCAATACGCGTTCCATTTGCCGCTCCCGTTACGCTTTCAGTTTTTCGATCGTCGCCGCAAAGTTCGGCAGCCATTTTTCATGAGCCAGAATCATCTCCCGCGCCAGCTGCTCGGCGTCACGATCGGAATGGATCAGCGGGCTTAAGTTCAGCGCCAGCAGCACGTCGTTCAGCTCGCCGCTGATCGCCGCCTGGCTGGCCGCCACTTCAAACCCTTTGATGGTGTAGATAAGCCCCAGCACCTTCTCGTCGAAATGGGTGATGCGCGGCGTCGGCTTCGCGCCATCGCGACCTAAGGTGCAGCTCATCTCGACCGCCCAGTCCGCCGGGATATTATCGATATGGCCATGATGCGGGATATTCACATAGTGCTCAGTCTGCTTGTCGTTATAGATAGCGTTGATCACTTCGCAAGCGGCATCGGAGTAATAGGCGCCGCCGCGCTGCTCCAGCTCCTTCGGCTTGACCTTGAGATCCGGATTTTTATACAGCTCGAACAGCTGCTTCTCCACCTTCTGCACCACCTGGGCGCGCGCGCCGCCCTTATAGTACTCGCCCATCTCAATCGCCAGCATCTCTTTTGGCTTAAAGTAATAGAGCAGATAGGAGCATGGGATCAGGCGCAGGGAGCGGATCAGCCCCTCGCTAAACGGCAGGTCGAAGATATTTTTTACCGAGTTCGCGGTCAGGCGGCCGGAGGCAACGCCGTCCAGCAGTTCATCGAAGCGCGAGACGCCGTTAACCAGCACGTCGCGGACGAACACCAGGTGGTTCAGACCGAACAGGTCAATGTTCAGCTCATCGCTCGGGCTGAGCTGCAGCACGTCGGTGATGAACATCTTCATGCCGATGGGAATGTTGCACACGCCGATAAAGCGTTTGAAACTGGTGTGGCGATAGACCGCCTCGGTGACCATGCCCGCCGGGTTGGTGAAGTTAATGATCCATGCGTCCGGGCAGATCTCCTGCACATCTTTCACGATGTCGAAAATCACCGGGATGGTACGCAGCCCTTTAAACAGCCCGCCCGCCCCGTTGGTCTCCTGGCCAAGATAGCCGTGGCTCAGCGGGATGCGCTCATCTTTTTCACGCGCCTTCAGCTGGCCCACCCGCAGCTGGGTGGTAACGAAATCCGCGCCCTGCAGCGCCTCGCGGCGGTCCAGCGTTTTATAAACCTTCATCGGCACGCCGGCTTTTTCCACCATCCGCTCGCACAGCGCATGGATAATATCGAGCTTCTCCTGGCCCTCTTCCACATCCACCAGCCACAGCTCTGTCACCGGCAGTTCATGATAACGTTTCAGGAAACCTTCCAGTAATTCCGGGGTATAGCTGCTACCGCCGCCAATGGTGACGACTTTTAATTTCTGGCTCATTTTTTTCTCCCTTAGGCGCTGCGCCTGGGCGCAGGCTGCTCTCCGCATAAATGCGGACAGTTAACTTAAATTAGTTACGGTGTAAGCCGGGCGGCTAATACCGCGCGAGTTTAATTAATACTGGTCAAATGTTTGCGATAACTGCTCGGCGTAAACGAGGTCAGCTTTTTAAAGGTTTTAATAAACAGGCTCGGGCTGCTGTACCCTGATTCATAGGCAATATCCGTCACCGAATAGTTGGTAATTTCCAGCTGCTTTTTGGCAAAGTTAATACGGATATCGTTAATTATCTGCATCGGCGTTTTACCATAATAGCGCTGGGTCGCCCGGGTTAAATATTCCTGCGTTTTGCCCGATAGCCGAACCATATTCTCGAGGGCGCTCTCGCCAAACTCCAGTTTATCGTGCATGGCCTCAACGGTATTTTTTAACCATTGTGGAACGACGTCTGCAACCGGCTCTTCGCGATAGTGACGTAAACGGTTAATGACATAAAAGGAGACCAGCTCGATAAATTCGTCAAATTCCGTTTCGCGAAAATTGAGTGAGGCGATGACCGACTCAATATAGCCGAGAAAAGCGCTCTGCACGGCATAGACCTGCGACGCCACCAGGCCAAACGGCAGCAGCGGCAGATAGTGTTTCTCAAAGAAGCGCCTGCTGATGCCGACGTTAAGGATGCGCGTCGCACCAAATTCGTAGAAGCTCTGGTGGTGCGAGCCCATCGGGATAAAGACAAAATCCCCGCGCTCCAGCAGCACCCGTTTGCCATTGATCTCCTGGTAATAGCGCCCGGTTAATACGACGGTAAATTCGTAGTAATCATGCTGGTGGAGCCCGCTCACGCTTTCCGTTTTGTTATAGATGACCACATGAAAGTTCTTCCCGTTGAACAACTGCTGTTCTCTGGCGGTACTGATCTCGGTGGTCATCATCCTGGGCTGCCTCATCGTCGTGATGGCCTATTGTACCTTCTCGTGCAGCTCAATCAATTCCGCAACCAGCTCGCGGGCCAGCATGGAGGTCATCAGGTGATCCTGAGCATGCACCAGCACCAGGCTGACCTTCATTTTCCCTTCGCCCTCGTCGCTTTCGATAAGCTGGGTCTGCACGCGATGCGCCTCGCTCAGCGCCTGACGCGACTGCTCCATCATCGATTTCGCCGCGGCAAAATCTCCCTGCTTGGCCTGTTTTAGCGCGGCATAGGCCAGGCTACGGGCTTGTCCGGAGTTGATAATCAGCCCCATCACCACCTCTTCGAGGTCGTTTTCCGGGGTCTCTACCGCGTCGATGTTGTCCAGATCAAACATAATATTTCCCTCATTTCTCAGGCGGTACGGGACGCTGCCCGTACCGCGCGGTATCAGAATTTCAGTGCGTTGGCGATGTCTTCTTCGCTCTCTTCCTGCTCGATGACGGTCTGCGCTTTATTCGACAGCACCACAAACGGCAGGTAGACCAGGGTGGAGACGCCAAGGTTGAACAGGGCGACCAGCAGAGCGGCGACGCTGCCGTTACTGTTGAAGAACGCCCCCAGGCCAGTTGGCATGGTCCACGGCGCCAGGTTGGTCACCGGTGGGATAATCCCCAGGCTGTAGGCCGCGAGAGTAATGGCCGCCAGAATCGGCTGGACCAGCACGAACGGGATGAACATGACCGGGTTCATGATGATCGGCAGGCCAAACAGAATCGGTTCGTTAATCTGGAAGATGCCTGACGGCAGCGCCAGCTTCGCAACCTGACGATGGTCAGCGCGGCGGGAAGCGATAAAGATGGCGATGATCAGACCCAGCGTCGCCCCGGAACCCCCCAGCAGGATGTAGGAGTCGAGCATCGGCTTGGCCCAGAAGTGGAACTGTTTACCCGCTTCGATCGCCGCATCAACCGATCCGTACTGGTTGTACAGCGCGATGTTTTCCAGCGCCCACGGCGTCATGATGCCGTTATCCAGCGCGGTCAGCGCCAGCGAACCATGCACCCCGAAGAACCACAGCAGGGAGTTAAAGATGACGTATGCCCAGCCGACCACGCTGCCCATCGCCGCCAGCGGCGTAGAGATGGAGTCCATGATGATCTGGTGGAAGTTGCTGCCGTAGCTCGACAGGGCCCACGAGATAATGCCGAAGATGGAGAGGATCAAGAAGCCAGGGATCAGCGCGGAGAAAGAGCGCGATACCGACCCCGGCACGCTGTCCGGCAGTCTGATCACCCAGTTGCGACGGATCACGAAGGTGAACAGCTCCGCGACGACCAGACCGATAATCATGCCGGAGATGATGTTCTGCCCGCCCAGCCAGTTGGCGCCGACGGCATAGGCTTCGCCCACGCTATACGGGGTCACGGTCATAAAGGCCGCGACCGCCAACAGGCCTGCGGCCATCGGGTCGACTTTGCGCTCTTCCGCCAGCGCGGAGCCAATAAAGAATGGCGCCATCAGCGACATAATGCCGAGGGTGCCGTTATAGACGTTACCGCCGATAGCCTTAAAACCGTTTAAGGTTTCAATGGTGGAGGCATCCAGGCGAATGCCCATGGAATAAAAGAAAGAGCCTTCGCCGAAGCTCAGAAAAACGTTGTTAATTAATACAAACATGGCCCCGGCGAGGGTCAACGGCATTAATTTAATGAATCCATTTTTAATCGCATTAATATGCGGCTGTTTTCCTATTTTCACTGCAAAAGGAAGGAGTACCTTTTCAAGCGAGTCGATCACTTTACTCATAGTCAATACCCTTAAAAGCCGCAATAAACTATTACGGCGATGATGTATGAAATTACTCTTTGACGGGAAAATAAACTCTTTATTCTTTGACGTCCGGCAACGGGATGCCGCCAGGCGTCAAAATATATCGAGTTTTAAAATTTAAAATTATTGTGCTGCAGCTTTCTTAATGGCCGCGACGGCGGCTTTCAATACACCTAAACCATCCACCTTGCCATACAGAAGAGAATCGATGACTTCTACCGGTTTATTCGGCAGCAGGCGCTGAATTTCCGGTAACATATACGCAATTTGTGGCCCTAATAATACAACGTCGGCTTCCGGTCCCTTTTCACCTGCGAGAGTCTCAGGATAGGCTTCAATAATGACCGGGACTTCGTATTTTTCCGCCTGCGCCCGCATTTTGGAGACCAGCAGTGACGTGGACATGCCTGCCGAGCAGAACAGATAAATGTGTTTCTTTTCCATGAACGCTTCCTCAATGTGTGAGACCAGGGCCTTCAGTAACCGCTGAGAGCCGGTAAGACTGGTAACATCCGGTTAATTCTGTTTATGGGTTGAGTATACGGCAACCTGAGCCGTCGTGATAATTCCCTGTTGAACAGAATTGTCTCTCATTGACCTCCGGTTTTGACTACCCTCACATTTTCATCCAAATAATTCGCGCAATTAAATAAGCATCAGGACTCGTAAAAAAGCCCGACCAGTGGTCGGGCTTACGTACAACTCAGTCAACAGTAGGGCGCTTACTTAGCGTTGCGCGGATCCGTATCATACTCAGCGCAGGTCTGGTAGCCGGAGTTCATCACGTGCCCCGTTTCGTCGAGGGCCACAAAGTAGGTCTCCACTTTACCATCTCGTTGACCGAGGATATAGGTCTGGCAGGTGCCGCGGGCATGGACCATCGTCACTTCCGTTGAAGGTTTGCCAGCGATCTGCATCACCTGCTCACGCGACATTCCTTTCTTCACATCTTTCACCACCGGCTGGGTAAACTGGTCTTTGGTACGATCGTAAGCGGTACAGCCCGCGAGTAAGGTTAACGCGACGGTGACGCCCAGTATTCCTGCTAAGCTTTTGTTCATTTTGGTTCCTCTCTTCCACTGTGTAACGATAAGCCTGGAATAAATAGTGTTATTTTTCAAGCCGAACAGCGAAATCATGTCTGATTGTGTTATTGCGTAAACAGGATTGACGCTCCGCCGACGACCGGCGCTTTCTCCTGCGCGCGGGCATCTATAATGAAATCCTATGTCATTGATTGCCTTCTTTTCCGGCAGTCAAAACCCCGGTCCTTGTCGTTTCAGCGGCAAAGAGGTAGCTTTAAGCCAACAGGTTGCCAAACAGATTCACTTTCGGAGGGCGCGATGACGCTACAACAAGAGATTATTCAGGCGCTGGGCGCGAAGCCGCAGATTGATGCCGCAGGCGAGATCCGCCGCAGCGTCGATTTCCTGAAATCCTATCTGCAGACTTACCCATTTATTAAATCGCTGGTGCTGGGTATCAGCGGCGGCCAGGACTCGACCCTGACGGGGAAACTGTGCCAGATGGCGATCAATGAGCTGCGCGCCGAAACTGGCGACAGCAGCCTGCAGTTTATCGCCGTCCGTTTACCCTACGGCGTGCAGGCGGATGAGCAGGACTGCCAGGATGCCATCGCCTTTATTCAGCCTGACCGCGTGTTGACGGTGAATATCAAAGCCTCGGTACTGGCAAGCGAACAGGCCCTGCGCGAAGCGGGGATCGAACTGAGCGACTTCGTTCGCGGCAACGAAAAAGCCCGTGAGCGCATGAAAGCCCAATACAGCATCGCCGGGATGACCAAAGGGGTGGTGGTCGGCACCGACCATGCGGCGGAAGCGATTACCGGCTTCTTCACTAAATATGGCGACGGCGGCACCGACATCAACCCGATCTTCCGCCTGAACAAACGTCAGGGCAAACAGCTGCTGGCCCATCTCGGCTGCCCGGAACATCTGTATAAGAAGCTGCCGACCGCCGATCTGGAAGACGATCGCCCCTCCCTGCCGGATGAAGTGGCGCTGGGGGTCACCTATGAGAATATCGACGACTATCTGGAAGGCAAAACGCTGGACCCCAGCATCGCCAAAACGATCGAAGGCTGGTATCTGAAAACCGAACACAAGCGTCGGCCGCCCATCACCGTCTTTGACGATTTCTGGAAAAAATAGTCCCTCCCCCGCCCCGGCCCGCGCCGGGGTTATTTTTTGCGCTTTTCGCCGCAAAAACCGCCTGCTATACTGGATAGATAGACAGTATCAGGAGTTATTGTGGCCAGAAAGCAATCTGCCCCGCGTCTGGAGTTTGAGGCGGCGGCGATCTATGAATATCCCGAACACCTTCGCCCGTGGCTGGAGGCGCTGCCGAAGCTGCCGGGCGTCTATCAGTTTCACGGCGACAGCGACACGATGCCGCTCTATATCGGCAAGAGCGTTAACCTGCGCAGCCGGGTGCTCTCCCACCTGCGCACGCCTGAAGAGGCCGCGATGCTGCGTCAGTCCCGGCGTATTACCTGGCAGCGCACCGCTGGCGAGCTGGGGGCGCTGCTGCTGGAGGCGCGGTTAATTAAAGAGCAGCAGCCGCTGTTTAACAAGCGGCTACGGCGTAACAAGCAACTCTGCGCCTGGCTGCTTGCGGACGACCGGCCGCAGATTGTCTATGCCCGCGAAGTTGATTTCTCTCATCAGCAGCATCTCTATGGTCTGTTCGCCAACCGGCGGGCGGCGCTGCAGATGCTGCAGAGCCTCGCTGACGAACAGCGCCTCTGTTATGGCCTGCTCGGTCTGGAGCCGCTCAGCCGCGGTCGCGCCTGCTTTCGATCCGCGCTGGGCCGCTGCGCCGGCGCCTGCTGTGGAAAGGAGAGCGTGGAGGCGCACCGCCAGCGTCTGCTGGCGCAGATGAGCAAGCTGCAGCTGGTGTGCTGGCCTTGGGCAGGACCGGTGGCGCTGGAGGAGCGCGGCCCTGATATGACGCAGTATCATGTCATTCATAACTGGCTGTGGCTGGGGGCCGTCGACTCGCTCGACCAGGCCGCTGAGCTCACCTGCCTGCCCGCCGGATTCGACCAGGATGGTTACAAAATTCTCTGTAAGCCTCTGCTCAGCGGCAACTACCCGCTGCACCCGCTTAGCTGAGAAGCCAGAAAGAAAAAACCGCCGGCCCTGCCCAACGCCTGATGGCATTATTGGGCAAGACCGGCGGTCTTGATTCAGTACGCTACATTATTCAGCGGGTGCAGGCATTTTACCTGCCGGCGCGTTGCGTTCTGTCAGATGCTTCTCAAAATTGGCATTGAACTGTTTTTTCTGCTCTGGGGTCAGAATGTTGTAGATCTTGTTCTGCGTTTCCAGGCGGGACAGCGCCATCGCTTTATGCTGCGCCTCCATCTTATCGATCTGCGCTTCCGCTTTCGCCTTGTCGAAGGTATCGCTGGCGATCAGCTCGTGCATCGCGCGGCGTTCGTCAAGGGACGGACGCTTCATGTTTTCGCGCTGGCTCTTCATGATGTCGCGGATCTGCTGCTTCTGCGCATCGGTCAGGTTGAGGCCTTTAAACATCATGTCATGCTGACCTGGGCCGCCTTTATGATGCATCATCATCGGCTTGCTGTCGCTCGGCGCGGTGGTGGTATCGGCGGCGTGAGCCAGGTTAGCCGCGCCCAGAGCCAGAGTAGAGGCAACAAACAGTGCAGTGAGTTTCTTCATCATTCAATCCTTACTTTACGTTATTCTTACGGCGCGTTGCCGTGTTGACGAGATTAACTTTACGACGTTAATCGTCAATTAGTCAGAGCAAGAGTAAAACAATGAAAGTGTAAAAAACAGTTTCTCACCAATTATGGAGAAAATAAGGAATTTGAACGAGGAATTGCAATAAAAAATAAATAACCTACTGTTTTGCAGAGAAATTATGGAGAGTATAAAGGAGGAGAGATTAAAAACAAAGCATTTTACCAGGAATAATCTGCAAATTTACGCTGGCGCACGAAAAAATAAGAAGATGTAAAACGACGCGCGAAATTAAGCAGGCCGCCCGGCGGACGGCTTGCCCTCAGGGTAATTTTTCCAGCATCAGGCCAGCGCGCAGCCCCCTCGCCACCGCCGGATTGGGAAACAGAACATACTCCGGCTCTGCCCCCACCACATACCGCATCTCCCCCTCCTCCGCCAGCAGCGTGCCTGGGGCGAAGGGGGTGAAGTTCAGCGTCCGATCCGCCATATGCAGACGGAAATCGTCGCTATGGCGGGTGATCTGCTGCACCACCCGGTAGCGCAACGGCGCCGGGGCGTCGGCAATGGCCAGATCCCCCACCAGCAGCCGGGAGATAGCCCCCTCGGCGGCGGCAAACTGCGTCAGATCGTTTTCCCCCAACGGCAGCGCTTTGCCCAGCTCAAGGGTGCAGGCCAGCGCCGCGAACCGCTCGCAGCTGAAGTGGGTGAAGGTCCCGCCTGGCTGGCGATGAAACACCAACGCCTCCAGCCCGGCGCCGCCCAGCCAGTGAAGATAATCCTCCTCCCAGGGCGTATCGCGGGCCGGGAGCACCCCAAAGCGCGGATGCAGCGACCCGCGAATCGCGGTATGCAGATCGAGGTGCCAGCGCGGACCATCGTGGTCGCGATAGAAGCGGCCCACCGTCTGCTCCAGCCGCTGCGCCCGCTGCGTCTCCTCGCTGGCCGGGAATTGCCGCCAGCGCTCGCCAAACATCCGGTTCATATCGCTGTGCAGATAGCGTTTATTCGCCCGCAGCGCCGGCGGGTTACCGACGATCACCAGCAGCCGCCAGCGCAGGGGGAGTTCCTCCCGAACCAGCCGCTGCACCAGCCGGTCGACAATCTCCACCGGCGCCGTTTCGTTGCCATGGATGGCGCAGGAGAGCACCAGCCCCCGCTCGCAGCGCGCATGCGGCGTCAGCTCAAGGATCCCCTCTCCAAGCCAGTGCCAGCGAAAATGGGCCGTCTCGCCGTGAAAGTGATGGGGCAAACGCCCCGCCAGGGTTAATGCCAGAAAGTGTTCCACCGCGCCCCCTTATTGCTGAAATGGATAAACCGAACCGAGCTGCAGGATCTGGGTCAACCGATCCAGCGCGTCGCGCCCTTCCCGCAGCAGCTGGGGGTCGGCGAGGTCGGCCTGGGTGAGACGATCGCGATAGTAGCGATCCACCCAATCATTGAGGGTGGCAAACAGCGTATCGTTCATCAGGACGTGCGGATTGACCGCCTGATACTCCTCGGCCGTCAACACTACCCGCAGGCGCAGGCACGCCGGACCGCCGCCGTTGGCCATACTCTCGCGCAGATCAAAAACCTGCAGCGCGGCGATGGGGTTATCCCCGGCCAGCAGCTCATTGAGATAGTTCCACACGCCCGGATGCGCCTGGGCTTCCTGGGGCAGAATCAGCGCCATGCTGCCGTCCGCCCGGCTCAACAGTTGGCTGTTGAACAGATAGGTGGCAACCGCCTCTTCCACCGTGACCCGGCTGGCGGGAACCACCAGCGGGGTGAAGCCCGGCACCTGCTGCGCCAGCTGCTGCAAAACCGCGTTCTGGTCGGCAAAGGCTTGCTCATGGCAGAACAGGACCTGACGATTGCTCACCGCGATGACATCGTTATGAAAAACCCCCATGTCGATCGCCGCCGGATGCTGGCGGGCGAAGATCAGCTGGCGGGGATTGACCTGGTTAAGGCGCGCCACCGCCTGGCTGGCCTCAAGGGTTTGCCGCGCCGGATAGCGACGCGGCGCCTCTTCGCTTCCCCGGCGGCGGCCATAGACAAAGAGCTGAACGCCCGGGGCGCCATATTCGCCACCGAGACGGTTATGGTTCGCCGCCCCTTCGTCGCCAAACCATGCCGAGGCAGGCAGCGCCGGGTGGATGGCAAATCGCGTGCGGTCCGGGAATATCGCCTGCAGCAACGCTCCGGTGGTGGGGGCTTCGCTGGCGCGGTGGAATTTATCCTGCAGATTCGCCACCGTCAGGTGTACCAGGCCATCCAGCGAATCGGCGGAGGGACAGACCGTCGCGGCGTTCGCCACCCACATCGCCGAGGCCGAACTCACCGCCGACAGCAGATCCGGTTCCTGCTGAGCCGCGCGAGCCACCACCTGTTCATCGCTGCCGCTAAAGCCCAGCTGACGCAGGAGCGGCACGTTGGGCCGCTCCTGAGGGGGGATCACCGCCTGCGGATAGCCGGCGTCGGCGAGGGCTTTCATTTTTTTTAGCCCCTGCTTTGCCGCCAGCTGCGGGTTCGACACCCGAAAGCGGTGCCGGGTGGAGGCCTCATTGCCAAAGGAGAGCCCGGCGTAGTGATGGGTCAGTCCGGGCAGACCGTCAAAGTTGACTTCGCGGGCGGTCATGACGCCTCCCCGGCCCGAAAGTCGAGCCCCGGATTGAGACTGGCGGGCAGCGTCAGGGTCGGCGATTCGAGACTGGCCATCGGCCAGGCGCAATAATCGGCGGCATACCAGGCCCCGGGGCGATGATTGCCAGAGGCCCCGGTGCCGCCGAACGGCGCGGTACTCGCCGCCCCGGTCAGCGGTTTGTTCCAGTTGACTATCCCGGCCCGCGCCTCGAGCAGCAGCCGATCGAACTTCTCCCGTTCCGGGGAGATTAACCCGCAGGAGAGCCCGAAGCGGGTGGCATTGGCCAGGGCAATCGCCTCCTCGAAAGTGTCGTAGCGCCAGACGCCAAGCAGCGGGCCGAACACCTCTTCATCCTCGACCTGGGCCACGTCGCTCATGTCGACAATCCCCGGCGTCAGCAGCGACGTCCCGGCCTGCAATAAGCGCGGCTCCAGTAGGGTGGCTGCGCCTGCGGCGACCCGCTGCAGCCAGGCCTGATGCACTTTCTGCGCGGCCTGTTCAGAGATAAGCCCGCCGAGAAACGGCTGCGGCTCAGCGTCCCATGCCGCGGGGATCAGCCGTTGGCTCACCGTCACCAGCCTGGAGAGGAAAGCATCTCCCGCCTCTCCGCGCCGGACCAGCAGACGCCGGGCGCAGGTGCAGCGCTGGCCGGCGGTAATAAAGGCGGACTGGATGGTCAGATGCACCGCGGCATCGACGTCCCGCGGATCGTCGACGATCAGCGGGTTATTGCCGCCCATCTCCAGCGCGAGGATCTTCTGCGGCTGTCCGGCCAGCTGGCGATGCAGATGAAAACCGGTGGTCGAGCTGCCGGTAAACAGCAGCCCGTCGATATCCGCCTGGCCGCTGAGCGCCTCGCCGGTTTCCCGACCGCCCTGCAGCAGGTTGAGCACCCCGGCGGGCAGGCCGGCCTGCTCCCACAGCTTTACCACCGCTTCGCCACTGTGCGGGGTGAGTTCGCTGGGTTTAAACACCACGGTATTGCCCGCCAGCAGCGCTGGCACGATATGCCCGTTCGGCAGATGGCCGGGAAAGTTATAGGGGCCAAAGACCGCCAGCACGCCATGCGGCCGGTGACGCAGCGTCGCGGCGCCATCGGGCAGATCGCTGTGCTGTTCGCCGGTGCGGGTGTGGTACGCCTTCACCGAGATCGCCACCTTGTTGATCATCGCCGTCACTTCCCCGGCCGCCTCCCAGCGCGGCTTTCCGGTCTCGGCGCCGATAATCGCCGTCAGCTCCGCCTTGCTGGCCTCCAGCAACGCGGCAAACTTTTCGACGATGACCTGGCGGTCGGCAAACGGCAGCCGCGCCCAGGCCGGGAACGCCTGGCGGGCAGCCGCCACCGCCTCGGCGACCTGCCCGGCGTCCGCCGCCTCTCCCTGCCAGACAACCTTCAGGTTGACCGGATCCTGTTTGCTGAAGCGCGGCCCATCGCCGGGCCGCCACTCGCCGTTAATCCACAGACTCATGCGGTTTTCTCCTCAGGGATCAGGCGCACCATGCGCACCTGGTCGCCGGCATGACACTTCAGCATATCCAGCTCGCGGGCGCTGAGGGTCAGGGTGTCGCCATCCGGGTCGGCATGCACCAGCAGGGCGCGGAACTGGTGGTACTGTTCGTTCGCCACCAGGCACAGCGGTCCGTCGCCGGGCGGCGTTTCGCCGGCCTCGGTGGTCACCAGACGGCTTTTGCGGATCGCCCGCACCCGGTCAATATCGCACTCCAGGGTCGGGCCGCCGTCGAAAATATCGATGTAGTTCAGGTAGCGGAATCCCTCTTTCTCCAGCACCGTCCGGGCCGGGGCGGTCTGCGGGTGGACCTTGCCGATCACCGCCTGCGCCTCGGGGGTGAGGAAATCGATATACAGCGGGTGCTTGGGCATCAGGGCGGCAATGAAAGCCTTCTGTCCGGTGCCGCACAGGTAGTCGGCGCGGGAAAACTCCATGGCGAAAAAGCGTTTGCCCAGGCTCTCCCAGAACGGGGAATAGCCGTGCTCGTCAATCACCCCGCGCATCTCGGCAACCACCTTCTCATTAAAGCGCTCGCGAAAGGCGGCCATAAATAAGAAGCGCGATTTCGACAGCAGATAGCCATTGCCCTCTTTGCGCCACTGCGGGTCGAGGAACAGGGTACACAGCTCGCTGCTGCCGGTGTGGTCGTTACTGAGAAACAGCGTCGGCAGCGCCTGATAGACGTTAAGCTCCTTCGAGGCATGGACCTGGGTGCCGACCCGGTAGTTGTACCAGGGATCGTTGAGCCCCACCGCCACCTCTATCGCGCAGATGCCCACCACTGCGCCGCTCTCGCTCTCTTCCAGCACAAAGACATAGCCCTGCTCGCTTTTCGGCAGCTCGCCGCGCCAGGTTTGCTGTGAGCGGGCGATCCGCGCCGCGAGGGTGGCTTCATCCACCGGCAGCGAGGTCAGCCCGCCGCCGGTCTCCGCCGCCAGCTTCAGCAGCCCGGGCAGATCGCCCGGCTCCACCGGTCGAATAACCATCATGATGAAACTCCCGCCAGGAATCGCGCGCAGGCCCGCTCGACGCGATCCAGCCCGCTGTTCACCTCTTCTTCACTGACGTTCAGCGCCGGCGCGAAACGCACCACGTTGGCGCCGGCGATCAGGATCATCACACCCTCTTCCGCCGCCAGGTTGCTGAGGGTTTTCGCCTTCCCGGTCCAGGCGTCGTTCAGCACGCAGCCGATCAGCAGCCCCAGGCCGCGGATCTCCTTGAACAGACCATAGCGGGCGTTGATCGCCTGCAGGCGTTCGCAAAACCACTGATGGCGCTGTCTGACGCCGGAGAGCACTTCCGGGGTATTGACGATCGACAGCAGCTCGCCGGCCACCGCCCCCGCCAGCGGGTTACCGCCGTAGGTGGTGCCGTGGGTGCCGACGGTCATCACGCTGGCGCAGGCCTCTGTCGCCAGCAGCGCGCCGATGGGGAAGCCGCCGCCCAGCGCTTTGGCGGTGGTCAGCACATCGGGGGTCACGCCGTAGTGCATATAGGCATACAGTTCGCCGGTGCGCCCGACCCCGGTCTGCACTTCATCGAAAATCAGCAGGGCGTTGTGCTGGTCGCAAAGCTGGCGCAGGCCGCGTAAAAACTCGACGCTGGCCGGCACCACGCCGCCTTCGCCCTGCACCGGCTCGACGATCACCGCGCAGGTTTGGTCATTGATTAAGGCCTTTGCCGACGCGAGATCGTTAAACACCGCATGCTGGATCTGCGGCGGCAGCGGGGCAAAATCGCGGGAGTAGGCCGGCTGACCGCCTGCCGAAACGGTGAACAGCGTCCGCCCGTGGAAGGCGTTCTGGAAGGCGACAATGCCGCTTTTCTCGCTGCCAAAGCGATCGTGGGCATATTTACGCGCCAGCTTGAGCGCCGCCTCATTGGCCTCGGCCCCGGAGTTACAGAAGAAGACCCGGTCGGCGAAGGTGGCATCGATAAGCATTTTGGCCAGACGCAGGATCGGCTCATTGGTATAGCCATTGCCGGTATGCCAGAACTTGCCAGCCTGATCGGTGAGGGCCTGCACCAGCCGCGGATGCGCATGCCCCAGCGCGTTCACGGCGATGCCTCCGGCAAAATCGATATACTCTTTGCCCTGCTGATCCCACAGCCGCGACCCGGCGCCCCGCACCGGAATAAACGCCGCTGGCGCGTAGACCGGCATCATCCATTCATCAAAGTGGTTACGCGTAATTGACTGAGACATATCGACCTCTTCCGGTAAATTAAAAGTAGCAATAATGTTAATAAATATGAGTTATTACGCTGTAAATGTAGATTGCACGGTTCGTGCCAGCCAGCGATAAAAATGCATAAACCGGATGAGATAACGAAATATCAATGAGTTACAACCTGGCGCTATTCACATAAAATGCATACTTAGTGAATAAGTATCCGATAAAGGGGGATGAACAGTGATTAAAGAAGATAAGTTATGCAAAGGTAAGATATAATTCTGTAATTGTGATCTTCTGCGAAATTTATCGTAGCTATTTGCCCTTTTTTGACGCGGCGTGCCCGCAAAAGGGGCACCCACGGCACGCTCATGCGCAGCGATTGGCAGAATGACGCATCGGATGGCAGCCAGCCTGGCGAATTTCTGCTACCATCCCTGCACTATTCACCTTGCACAGTGGCAGCGACTATGAAATTCGTCTCTTTTAATATCAACGGCCTGCGCGCCCGCCCACACCAACTGGCCGCCATCGTCGAAAAGCACCAGCCGGACGTGATTGGCCTGCAGGAAACCAAAGTTCACGACGATATGTTCCCTCTCGAAGAGGTCGCCAGACTCGGCTATAACGTCTTTTATCACGGCCAGAAAGGCCATTATGGCGTCGCTCTGCTGACCAAAGAGACGCCGATTGCCGTCCGCCGCGGTTTCCCGGACGATGGCGAAGAGGCTCAGCGCCGCATCATCATGGCCGAGATCCCGTCGCCGTTCGGTAACGTTACGGTGATTAATGGTTATTTCCCGCAAGGTGAAAGCCGCGATCATGAGACCAAATTCCCGGCCAAAGCGGCGTTCTATCAGAATCTGCAGAACTATCTGGAGACCGAGCTCAATAAAGAGAATCCGGTGCTGATCATGGGCGATATGAACATCAGCCCTACCGATCTCGACATCGGTATCGGTGAAGAGAACCGCAAACGCTGGCTGCGCACCGGCAAATGTTCCTTCCTGCCGGAAGAGCGGGAATGGATGGACCGCCTGCTGGGCTGGGGCCTGGTGGATACCTGGCGTCAGGCTAACCCGGACAATCAGGAGCACTTCTCGTGGTTTGATTACCGCTCCAAAGGCTTCGACGATAACCGCGGGCTACGCATCGACCTGCTGCTGGCCAGCCAGCCTCTGGCCCAGCGCTGCGTGGAGACCGGAATCGATTATGAGATCCGCGGGATGGAAAAACCGTCCGACCACGCGCCGGTGTGGGCCACCTTCCGGCCGTAAGCCACGTCCTGACCTGCCTCCCGCCGCGCGGGGGGCAGAATTTCCTGAGCAAAATCAACAAAGCGACGGTAAACCATTGTGGCCGTCGTCTGAACAGGATACTGTCGCGCGCACTTTTTAATGTCCACCGCGTCCAGGCTGTACAGGAGACCCCTTCATGAAAAAGAAGCCATCATCCGGCCATTGGTAAAGGGCTGGGACTCATCGCGCTGGCGGCCACGCTGGCCGTTATCAGCCACCGCGTCGGTCTCCACGATCTGCTGACTCACCTGCATCTGCTGCAGGAGACCCTGCGCCATCAGGGCGCCTGGGGCTATCTGGTCTATGCAGCGCTGTTTATCATTGCCACCCTGTGCCTGATCCCCGGCAGCCTGCTGGTGATCGCCGGCGGGATGCTCTTCGGCCCGCTGACCGGCTCTCTGCTCTCGTTTGCCGCCGCCACTGTCGCCTCTTCGCTATCGTTTTTGATCGCCCGCTGGCTTGGGCGCGATCTGCTGCAGCGCTATGTGGGCCATACCGCCGTCTTCCAGGCCATTGAGCGCGGTATCGCCCGCAGCGGCAGCGATTTTCTGATCCTCACCCGCCTGGTGCCGCTCTTTCCCTACAACATTCAGAATTACGCCTACGGCCTGACGGCGATCCCCTTCTGGCCTTTTACCCTGATCTCCGCCGTGACCACCCTGCCGGGCCTGGTGATCTATTCGGTGATGGCCAGCGAACTGGCTCGCGAGGGGGCGACCTTCGCCTTCGCGCTCAAGCTGAGCCTCGCCGGCGGGCTGCTGTTTGCCCTGGTGCAGATGGGCAAACGGTTTGCCCGCGCCCGCCGTGTGGCAACGCCCGGCGAGGAGGTGCGCCATGACCCGACCTGATCGCCGTCACCTGCGCCGCGCCCGGCTGGCCCTCGCCGTGGTGGCCGTTGCCGCTCTGGCCGCCTGGCTGTGGTTCCCCGGCGGGCGAGCCTTTCTGCAGCACAGCCTGACGGCGCTAGCGTCGCTGGATCCCCAGCATGTTAAAGACTTTATCGCCGCCTGGGGGGCGCAGGCGGCGCTGGTCTCTTTTGCGCTGATGATCCTCCAGGCGATCGTCGCCCCGCTGCCGGCCTTCCTGATCACCCTGGCGAACGCCGCGCTGTTCGGCGCCTTCTGGGGCGGCGCGCTGTCGTGGTTCAGCGCCATGGTCGGCGCCGGGCTCTGCTTCTGCATCGCCAGAGCGCTGGGGCGCGAGGTGGTGGAGAAACTCACCGGCCGCACGGTGCTGCGCAGCGTCGACGGCTATTTTGCCCGCTTTGGCCCGCAGACGATCCTGGTCTGTCGCCTGCTGCCGTTTGTCCCTTTTGATCCGGTCAGCTATGCCGCCGGACTGACTTCGCTGCGCTTCTGGCCCTTTATGCTGGCCACCGGCGTGGGACAGCTGCCGGCGACCATCGTCTATTCCTGGGCCGGGAGCCTGCTGACCGGAGGCGCCTTCTGGCTGGCCACTGGCCTTTCGCTGCTTTTTGCCCTGGCGGTGGTCATCTCCATCGCCAAAAATATTTACCGTGAACGTCATAAGAGATCGTCGCCATGAGCTTACCCCCGCTGGATACTGTCCCCCTGATCCTTCGTCCGCAGGCCTGGCTGCACCGTCGTCATTACGGCCAGGTACTGAGCCCCATTCGCTGGTGGGGACGGATCCCGTGGCTGTTTTACCTGGTCTCGCTGTTCGTGGGCTATATTGAACGCCGCCGCTCGCCGCTGGATCCGGTGCTGCGCTCGCTGGTCAGCGCCCGCATCGCCCAGCTGTGCCACTGCGAATTCTGCATCGATATCACCAGCATGACCCTCGCGGCGCGGAGCGGAGGCCGCGACAAACTGCCGGCGGTCGCCGACTGGCGCAACAGTACGCTGTTTAGCGAGCAAGAGCGTCTGGCGCTGGCCTATGCCGAAGCCGCCAGCCAGACGCCGCCGGAGGTGGATGATGCCCTGCGCAGCGCGATGGCGGCGCATTTTGACGCCCGGGCGCTCACCGAGCTGACCGCCCTGATTGGCCTGCAAAATTTATCAGCGCGGTTCAACGCCGCGATGGCGATCCCGGCCCAGGGGCTGTGCAAGATCCCCCCCTCTTCCCCGCACAATAAGGAGTAATGATGCGCCGTTTGCGTGATTTCAGCCTCTGTCTGTACCTGCTGCTGCTCTGGCCGCTGGTGGTGAATGCCGACGACAGCTGGCGGCAGACCCAGACGGAAGCCCGTGGCCAGACCGTCTGGTTTAACGCCTGGGGCGGCGACCCGGCCGTCAACCGCTATCTGGCGTGGGTCAGCGAGGAGGTCAAACGCCACTACGCGATCGACCTGCGTATTGTCCCCATCGCCGACGCCGCCGACGCGGTGAAACGCATCCAGACTGAGGCGCAGGCTGGCCGTCGCCGCGGCGGTTCGGTGGATTTGCTGTGGATCAACGGCGAAAACTTTCACACCCTAAAACAGGCCAACCTGCTGCTCACCGGCTGGGCCGAATCGCTGCCCAACTGGCGCTATGTCGATCGGCAAAAGCCGGTTCAGGAAGATTTTTCTGTCGCCACCGAGGGCGCCGAGTCGCCGTGGGGCAGCGCCCAGCTGACGTTTATCGCCCGCCGCGAACAAACCCCGCAGCCTCCCACCAGCCCGCAGGCGCTGCTGGCCTTCGCCAGAGCCCATCCGGGCAGCGTAACCTACCCGCGGCCACCGGACTTCACCGGTACCGCCCTGCTGGAGCAGCTGCTGATCGCCCTCACCGACCAGCCTGCCGCCCTGCGCCAGCCGCCGCAGACGGCGACTTTCGCGGCGGTCACCGCCCCGCTGTGGCGCTATCTCGATGCGCTGCACCCTACGCTGTGGCGGGCGGGCAAGGATTTCCCGGCGTCGCCGGCGCGGATGGACGCCATGCTCAACCAGGGCACCCTCCGCCTGTCGCTGACGTTTAATCCGCTCCATGCCCGGCAGAAGGCCGCCAGCGGGGAGTTACCGGCGGACAGCTACAGCTTCGGCTTTACCGGAGGGACCCTCGGCAACGTCCATTTCGTGACTATCCCGGCCAACGCGCGCGCCGTCGCCGCCGCCAAAGTGGTGGCCAATTTCCTGCTCTCCCCTGAGGCGCAATTGCGCAAGGCGGATGCCGCCGTCTGGGGCGATCCAAGCGTTCTGGACCCGCAGCGTCTACCTGACAAGCAGCGACAGGCGCTGGCGGCCACCCTGCCGCAGGATCTGCCGCCGGTGCTTGCCGAGCCGCACGCGGCATGGGTTGACGCACTGGAGCAGGAATGGCTGCGCCGCTACGGTACCCACTGATCCTGCTGGCCTGGGGGACGATGGCGGCAATCTATCTGCCCTTATTCCCCGCCGCCGCAGGGCTGGTGTGGCCGGCGCTCTCCCCGGTCCACTGGCGGGCGCTGTTCGCCGACCCGCAGCTGGGCCAGGCGCTGGCCGCCACCCTTGTTTCCACGCTGCTGTCCGTCGGCGGCGCGTTACTGATCGCCCTGACCATCGTCGCCGCCCTCTGGCCTTCGGCCCGCTGGGGGAGGCGCGCCTCGCCGACCAGGCGACAGCGCTAAAGAGCCTCGGCTACGGCCGCTGGCAGTGCCTGCGCTGGCTGGTGCTGCCTGGGCTGCTGCCCGCCCTCGGCATGGTGCTGTTGGCCGCCGCGGCCTGGAGCCTGTCGACGGTAGACGTCGCCCTGGTGCTGGGGCCCGGCAATCCGCCCACCCTCGCCGTGCTGGCGTGGCAGTGGTTAAGCCAGGGCGATGACCTGCAGCAGGCGAAAGGGGCGCTGGCCAGCCTGCTGCTGCTGGCGATCCTCGGCGGGCTGGCGCTGGTCGCCTGGGGCGGATGGCGGCTACAGCGTCGACGTCTGCCCGATCTGCGCGGCGTTCGGCATCCCCATCCCCACGCCCTGCCCGGCCGCCTGCTGGCGAGTGCCCTGCCGCTGAGCGGCCTGCTGTGCGCGCTATTGCTGGCGGGGCTGGCGCGCTCGGCGCCGCCACAGACCGAGGCATTGATTAACAGCCTTGGTCTGGCGCTGGCGGCCTGCGCCCTCGGCGCGGCCGTCTGCCTGCTGTGGCTGGCCTGCGGCCCGGCGCGGGGAGATGGCTGGGTCTGGCTGCCGCTGGTGCTGCCGGCCCTGCCGCTGGCCGACGGCCAGTACCGGCTGGCGCTGTACGCCTGGCTAGACGGCGAATGGTGGACCGTCCTGTGGGGCCATCTGCTGTGGGTGGTGCCGTGGATGCTGTTTATTTTGCGCCCGGCCTGGCGCCAGCGCGATCCGCGGATGGCGGTGATCGCCCGCACGCTCGGCTGGGATCCCACGCGTATTTTCTGGCTGCTGACCCTGCCCTCGCTGACCCGCCCGCTGCTAACCGCCCTGGCGGTGGGTTTCTCGGTAAGCATTGCGCAGTATCTGCCAACGCTATGGCTGGGGGCAGGCCGTATCCCGACGCTTACCAGCCAGGCGGTGGCGCTCAGCAGCGGCGGCGAGGCGCAGACGCTCGCCGCCCAGGCGCTGTGGCAATTACTGCTGCCGGCGGTATGCTTTACCCTGACGGCCCTGCTGGCCTGGCTGGCGGGCCGCTATCGACGAGGACTTCGCTAGTGCTAACCGTAAACCATCTGACCCTGAGCGTGAAACGTCAGCCGCTGCTGCGGGAGGTCGCCTTCTCGGTGTCCCCGGGTGAAGTGCTGACGCTGATGGGCCCTTCCGGCAGCGGAAAATCGACGCTGTTTGCATGGATGATTGGCGCTCTGGCCGGCGACTTCCGCGCCGAGGGCGAGCTGTGGCTCAACGATCGGCGCTGCGATACGCTGCCGACGGAGCGCCGGCGCATCGGCATCCTGTTTCAGGACCCGTTGCTGTTCGACCATTTCAGCGTCGGGCAAAATTTACAGCTGGCGCTACCGGAAAGCGTGCGCGGCGAGGCGCGGAAAGCCGCGGTGGAGCAGGCGCTCAGTCGCGCCGGGCTGCATGGCTTCGCCGCGCGCGACCCGGCCACGCTCTCCGGCGGACAGCGGGCGCGGGTGAGTCTGCTACGCGCCCTGCTGGCGCGCCCCGAGGCGCTGCTGCTGGATGAGCCCTTCAGCCGCCTGGATGCTACCCTGCGCGCCGCGTTCCGCCGCTGGGTATTTGAGGAACTGGCCCGCCAGGCCATTCCGGCAATCCTGGTGACCCACGATCGCGAGGACTGTCCGCCGACGGGGCGGTGCCTGGCGATGGAGCGCTGGCAATGAAGCGCAATAGCGTGCAAACCTGCGTTACCGCAAAGAAATCAACGCCTGGCAAGCGGAGAATACGCCCTCCACTTTTTACCGTCGGGCATTTCGATGAAACGTGTTTCTCAATTGACCGCACTCGCCCTGCTCATGGGGCTTGCTGCTACCACCACCTGCGCCGCTGAAACCATGCCAGCGCTCACCCTCTCCCACCTGCAACAGCAGCACGGCGTGGCCATCGACACCCGCCTGAGCGCTTATTACAACGGCTGGCCGCAGCACGTCAACGGCCCGGAAGGGCATGAGCCGCAGGCGCTGAACCTTTCCGCCCGCTGGCTCGGCGCCATGAGCGACGAGCAGCTCCAGGGCTGGGCTAAGCAGCACCAGCTCCAGCCCGATACCCCCATCGCGCTGTACGGCAGTCCTGAGGATAACGCCAGCGTCGCGGCGCGACTGAAACAAGCGGGCTTCACCCGGCTCAACGTCCTGAGCGACGCTCTGAGCCAGGGCGACCGTCTGCAAAAGCTGCCGCACTTTGAACAGCTGGTCTACCCGCAGTGGCTGCACGATCTGCAGCAAGGGAAAAGCGTGGCTGCCGCCCCGGCCGGCGACTGGAAAGTGTTTGAGGCCGCCTGGGGAGCGCCGAAGCTCTATCTGCTGAGCCATATCCCGGGCGCGGGCTATATCGACACCAATGAGGTGGAGAGCGAACCCCTTTGGAATAAAGTGTCCGATGCGCAGCTGAAGGCGATGCTGGCGAAGCACGGCATCCGCCATGACACCACGGTGATCCTCTACGGTCGCGACGTCTACGCCGCGGCGCGGGTGGCGCAGATCATGCTGTACGCCGGCGTCAAAGACGTGCGCCTGCTGGACGGCGGCTGGCAGACCTGGTCCGACGCCGGTCTGCCAGTGGAGCGCGGCATGCCGCCGACGCCGCAGCCGGCGCCAGATTTTGGCGCGCCGATCCCCGGCCAGCCGCAGCTGATGCTGGATACCGAGCAGGCCCGCGGCCTGCTCCACCGTCAGGACGCCTCGCTGGTCAGCGTCCGCTCGTGGCCGGAGTTTATCGGCACCACCAGCGGCTACAGCTATATCAAACCGAAGGGCGATATCGCCGGCGCCCGCTGGGGCCATGCCGGAAGCGACTCCACGCACATGGAAGACTTCCATAACCCGGACGGCACCATGCGCAGCGCCGACGATATCGCTGCCCTGTGGCGCCAGTGGAACATCCTGCCTAACCAGCAGGTGGCGTTCTATTGCGGGACCGGCTGGCGGGCCTCGGAAACCTTCATGTATGCCCGGGCCATGGGCTGGCCGCACGTCGCTGTCTATGACGGCGGCTGGTACGAATGGAGCAGCAACCCGCACAATCCGGTCGCCCGCGGCGAGCGCGGCCCGGAAAGCAGCCAGTAACGCGTCCCACCCGCGCGCGTCGCCCCCTGCCGGCGACGCGCGATTTTCCGCTCACGCCACCCGCTTTAAGGTCCGGTAGCCGCTGGCGATACGCGTCGCCGTCGTCAGCCAGCATAGCGCGCCAAACAGCCACGCCAGCCAGGCGAAATGCGCCGGAAACAAGCAGCTGAGGACAAACAGCAGGATAGTCTCCGTCCCCTCCGTCAGCCCCCCGAGATAGTGCAGCGATTTATGGGCATAGCCGGGATTGGCGATCTGGTGCTTTGCCGCCAGCGCGGCAAAGGCGAGAAAGCTGCTGCCGGTGCCGATAAAGGCAAACAGCAGCCAGCCGCCCGCCAGGGCGTTATTCTGCGGATCCGCCAGGATAAAACCGAACGGCACCAGGGCATAGAAGAGAAAATCCAAAGAGATATCGAGAAAACCGCCGGCGTCGCTAAGCCCGCGCCGCCGCGCCAGGGCGCAGTCCAGGCCGTCCAGCAGGCGGTTGAGAAGAATGGCCGCCAGCGCCGCGCCATACCATCCTAATGCCAGAAATGGCAGAGCCAGCGCACCGATGGCAAAACCGAGCAGCGTCAGCCCGTCTGGCGAAATACCCGGGCGGTCAAGCGCGCCGGCGGCAGCGTTAAGCAGAGGTTTGAGGCGAGGATGCAAGTGGCTATCAAGCACGGGGGTCTCCAGCAGAGTTGGCGGTTGTCAGTAAAGGTCTATGGCGGTGATAATAGGCCAGTTTGGTCTTATTAACGTTGATGCTTATGCTAAAAATGATTGAAGTTGTCGCCGCCATTATTGAACAGGATGGCAAAATTCTGCTGGCGCAGCGCCCGCCCCACGCCGACCAGCCGGGAATGTGGGAATTCGCCGGCGGCAAAGTGGAGCCGGGCGAAAGCCAGCCGCAGGCGCTGGCCCGGGAGCTGCGGGAGGAGATGGGCATCATCGCCCACCCGGCATGCTATATCGCCAGCCATCAGCGAGAAGTCTCCGGTCGCCAGATCCATCTGCACGCCTGGTGGGTACCGAACTTTCAGGGCGTGCCGCTGGCCCACTATCACAGCCAGCTGCGCTGGTGCCTTCCTGCCGACGCCTTAACCCTCGATCTCGCCCCGGCCGATATCCCCCTCCTGCACGCCTTTATCGCCCAGCGCCCGTCCCTTTCTCCCCGCTGATCGGCTCGCCGCCTCGTCATCGTTTTTAGTTATGACGGGCGGGCAATTATAAATTTTGCTGACGGCTTAATTTTTCCTTGCTTGCCTAAGGATTAGCGGTGTTATAGTCGGAAAATCGGTTTTTTCAAGGACCGAATCATAATAAATACACGCAACCACAACCATAAGGGGAACTTATATCTATGGATCAGACGTGCACTCTGGAAGGCTTTCTCACCCGCGTTCAACAGCGCGATCCTCATCAAACCGAATTTGCTCAAGCCGTCCGGGAGGTCATGACCACCCTGTGGCCTTTCCTTGAGGAAAATCCGCGCTATCGTCAGCTTGCTTTGCTGGAACGTCTGGTGGAACCGGAGCGCGTGATCCAGTTCCGCGTGGTGTGGGTGGACGACCGCAATCAGGTCCAGGTCAACCGCGCGTGGCGCGTGCAGTTCAACTCGGCCATCGGCCCGTATAAGGGCGGGATGCGCTTCCATCCGTCGGTGAATCTGTCGATTCTCAAATTCCTTGGCTTCGAGCAGACCTTCAAAAACGCCCTGACCACCCTACCGATGGGCGGCGGGAAAGGCGGCAGCGATTTCGATCCTAAAGGCAAGAGCGATGGCGAAGTGATGCGCTTCTGCCAGGCGCTGATGACCGAGCTCTATCGCCATCTTGGCCCGGATACCGACGTACCGGCGGGCGATATCGGCGTCGGCGGCCGCGAGGTCGGCTTTATGGCCGGCATGATGCGCAAACTCTCTAACAACAGCGCCTGCGTCTTCACCGGTAAAGGCCTCTCCTTCGGCGGCAGCCTGATCCGTCCGGAAGCCACCGGTTACGGCCTGATCTACTTCACCGAAGCAATGCTCAAACGTCACGGCCTCGGCTTCGAAGGCGCTCGCGTGGCGGTCTCCGGCTCCGGCAACGTCGCGCAATACGCCATTGAGAAAGCGATGGAGCTCGGCGCGCGGGTGGTCACCGCCTCCGACTCCAACGGCACCGTCGTTGACGAGGCGGGCTTCACCAAAGAAAAACTGGCCCGCCTGATCGACATCAAAGAGCGTGCCCACGGCCGGGTGGCCGACTACGCCCGCGAGTTTGGCCTCACCTATCTCGAAGGCCAGCAGCCATGGTCAGTGCCGGTGGATATCGCCCTGCCTTGCGCCACTCAGAACGAACTGGACGTCGATGCCGCCCGCCAGCTGATTGCCAACGGCGTGAAGGCCGTGGCGGAAGGCGCCAACATGCCGACCACCATCGCCGCGACCGATCTGTTCCTTGAAGCTGGCGTGCTGTTTGCCCCGGGCAAAGCGGCCAACGCCGGCGGCGTGGCGACGTCCGGTCTGGAGATGGCGCAGAACGCCGCACGCATGGGCTGGAAAGCGGAAAAAGTGGATGCCCGCCTGCATCACATTATGCTGGATATCCACCACGCCTGCGTGCAGTACGGCGGTGAAGCGAAGCAGACCAACTACGTGCGCGGCGCCAATATCGCCGGTTTCGTGAAGGTGGCGGATGCCATGCTCGCCCAGGGCGTGATTTAACCTCCCCTGACGCCCTCCCGGCGGCTGCCCGCCGGGAGGCGTCTCACGACGTCATCGTGATCACCACTTTCCCCAGATGCTGACCACTGTCCAGACAGGCATGCGCTTCGGCAATCTCCGCCATCGGGTAGCTGGCGTAGATCATCGGCTTGCATTTCCCTACCTCAAGCAGCGGCCAGACGTGGCGCCGCAGCGCCTCGGCAATCTCCTGTTTCTCCGCCGTCGTCCGGCCGCGCATGGTGGAGCCGGTGACGGTCGCCCGCTTGAGCATCAGGGTCTGAATATCCACCTCATGAGCGATTCGCCCGCCCATAAAGCCGATGATCACCAGCCGTCCATCCTTTTTCAGTAACCCCAGGTTGCGGTTAAAGTAAGGGCCGCCCACGATATCCAGAATGACATCCACCCCTTCATCGTTGGTCAGTTGGTGAATTTTCTCTGCGAAATCTTCGGTTTTGTAGTTGATCGCCGTGGCGTAGGGTCGCAGCGCGGCAATTTTTTCGTCCTGGCCGACGGTGGCATAGACGCTCATCCCCAGCGCGTGACACAGCAGGACCGCGGTGGTGCCAATCCCGCTGGCGCCGCCGTGGATCAGAATGCTCTCGCCGGACTGCAGCTTACCGAGCTGGAAAACGTTCGCCCACACCGTGAAGAAGGTTTCCGGAATGGCGGCCGCTTCGCTAAAGCTGAGGCCCGCCGGGATCGGCAGCGTCTGGCCTGCCGGGACGGCGCAGTATTCGGCATACCCGCCGCCGTTGGTCAGCGCGCAGACGCGATCCCCGGGGGCAAAGGTTGTGACCTGCGCGCCGACCTTCACAACCACGCCCGCCACCTCGAGGCCGGGCACGGGGGTGACACCCTCAGGCATGGGATACAGCCCCTGGCGCTGCAGAATATCCGGCCGGTTGACGCCCGCCGCTTTCACCTCGATGAGCACCTCATGCTCCCCGACGGTGGGGATCTCACCTTCGCGGATCTGCAATACTTCCGGGCCGCCCGGTTGGCTGATAGCGATATATTTCACGGGTCCTCCTTATCGCCTGGGAGAGAAATGAGCAACGGCATCGGGAAGGGCAATGGGCATCCCTGTTCTGAGGGGGTCGTCACCCCTTCCCGGCTGTTTAGTGTAGACCATTGACCTGGCGGGGGGAGAAACGGCGGCCGCGGGGAAGCGCATCCTCGCGGCCGCCGGGCGGGTTATTGCGGCGGCGGCGCGGCATCGTCTGCCGCTTTTTTGCCTTTCGCTTTGCCTTTGCCCTTACTGAAGGATTTTTTCGCCCCGCCAGGCGCCACCAGACCGCGGAACTGGCGCACCGGCGTGCTGCGCGCCTGCTCGATCAGCTGATACAGCGTCCCCACCAGCGGCTGCATAAAGTCCTGATAGCGGCACTGTTTCTCGCTGATTTGCGTCAATACCGACTCCCAGTGGGCGGTCATGTCCGGTCGCCCGGCCATCTCCGGCAGGGAATGAATCAGCGCCCTTCCGGCCTCCGAGGAGTGAATATAGCGCCCCTTTTTGCTCAGGAAACCGCGCTTAAACAGCAGTTCGATAATCCCGGCGCGGGTCGCTTCGGTGCCGAGGCCGTCGGTGGCGCGGAGGATCTTCTTCAGATCTTTATCCTGCACGAAGCGGGCAATCCCGGTCATCGCCGACAGCAGCGTGGCGTCGGTAAAGTGGCGCGGCGGCTGCGTCTGGCGCTCCACTACCTCGCCCCTCTCGCACAGCAGTTCATCGCCTTTGGCCACCACCGGCAGCGGCGTGCCGTCGTTCTCTTCATCGCGCTCTTTGCTGCCAAGCAGCGTCCGCCAGCCCGCCTCGGCCAGAAAACGCGCTTTGGCGACAAATTTGCCGTTGGCGATCTCAAGGTCAATCTGGCATTTACGGAACACCGCGTCAGGGCAGAACTGCATCAGATACTGCCGGGCGATCAGGGTGTAGACCTTCGCTTCGTTATCGGTGAGTTTGACCTGGCTGCTGCGGGCGGTCGGGATAATCGCATGGTGCGCGTCGACCTTTTTATCATCCCAGCAGCGGTTGCGGATCTCCGGATCCACCACCGGCTGCGGCAGCAGATCCGCCGCATGGACGGCAATCGCATTCAGCACCGCATGGCGGCCGGCGAAATGCTCTTCCGGCAGGTAGCGGCTGTCCGAACGCGGATAGGTGATGAGCTTGTGGGTTTCATACAGCTTCTGGCAGATATCCAGCACGTTTTGCGCGCTGAAGCCGAAACGTTTGGCCGCCTCAATCTGCAGCGCCGACAGCGAAAACGGCAGCGGCGCGGGTTCGGAATCGCGCTTATCGTTATAGCCGGTCACCAGCGCCGGCTGGCCTTCGATACGCTTAACCACGTGCTCGGCCAGCGGACGATGCAGCAGGCGCCCTTCTTCATCCTGGTAAGGTTCGCAGGCTTCGCTCGGCACCCAGGTCGCGACAAAGCGCTCCTCCTGCGGCGTGACGATATGCGCTTTGACGTCGAAGAAATCTTTGGCGACGAAGTTTTCAATCTCTTCATCGCGGCGCACCACCAGGCCGAGCACCGGGGTCTGCACCCGTCCCACGGAGAGCACCCCCTGATAGCCAGCGTTGCGCCCCAGCAGAGTATACGCCCGGGTCATATTGATGCCGTACAGCCAGTCGGCGCGCGCCCGCGCCAGCGCCGACACGCAAAGCGGCACAAACTCGCTGTTGGCGCGCAGGCGGTTGATCGCCCGCTCCACCGCCTGCGGGTTGAGATCGTTTATCAGACAGCGCTGCACCTGCTGGCGCTTCTCCGGCGCCAGCTGCAGGTAGTCGAGGACCTCGTCCACCAGCAGTTGCCCTTCACGGTCGGGGTCGCCAGCGTGGATAACCTCCTCGGCGTCGCCGAGCAGGCGCTTGATCACATTCAGCTGTTTGGTGACCGAAGGTTTGGGCTGCAACTGCCATTTCTCCGGCACAATCGGCAGGTCGGTGAGATTCCAGCGGGCATAGCGGCTGTCATAGACGTCCGGCTGCGCCTGCTCCAGCAGATGGCCGATACACCAGGTGACCACCTGCCCGTTGCCGCACTCAATATAGCCATCGCCTTTGCGGTGCGGTTTAGGCAACACATCGGCGATAGCCCGACCGAGACTCGGTTTTTCTGCAATAAACAACCGCATCGAATCAACGGATCTCGATCATCGGTCGCCCGCCGCGGGCGGTCACCAGTTCGCCGATGGCGGCCAGCTTAATACCGAACTCCGCCGCGGCGGCCTGGACTTCCGCCTCCGCCTCCGGGGTCACCGCCAGCAGCAGACCGCCTGAGGTCTGTGGGTCGCACAGCAGATCGCGCCACGCCGTCGGCATCTCGCCCATCAAATGGCCGTAGCTGGCAAAGTTGCGCCCGGTGCCGCCCGGCACCGCGCCGGCGGCGATATACTCCTCCACCCCCGGCAGTTTCGGGATATCGGCATAGCGCAGTTGCGCCTGCACGCCGGCCCCGCGGCACACCTCGCTGAGGTGGCCGAGCAGGCCAAAGCCGGTGACATCGGTCATCGCCTTCACCCCGTCGATAGCGGCAAACGCGGCGCCGGCGAGGTTCATCTGGCACATGGTCTCCGTCGCCAGCCCCTGATGCTCTGGCTTGAGCAGCGATTTTTTCTCCGCGGTGGTCAGCACGCCGATCCCCAGCGGTTTGGTGAGATATAGTTTGCAGCCCGCCTGCGCGGTGCTGTTTTTCTTGATGCGCTCGGTGGGCACCACGCCGGTGACCGCCAGACCAAAGATCGGCTCAGGAGCGTCAATGGAGTGGCCGCCCGCCAGCGCGATCCCGGCCTGCTGGCAGGCAAAGCGCCCGCCCTCCACCACGTCGCGGGCGATTTCCGGCGCCAGGGTGTTGATCGGCCAGCCGAGAATGGCAATCGCCATAATCGGTTTCCCGCCCATGGCGAAAATATCGCTGATGGCGTTGGTGGCGGCAATGCGGCCAAAGTCGAACGGATTATCGACAATCGGCATAAAGAAGTCGGTGGTGCTGACGATTGACGTGCCATTACCAAGATCGTAAACGGCGGCATCATCGCTGGTTTCGTTGCCGACAAGCAGGTTCGGGTCGACAAACTTCGCCTGCTCGCTATGCAGGATGGTTTCCAGCACTTTCGGGGAAATTTTACAACCACAACCGGCTCCGTGGCTGTATTGCGTTAAACGAATGGCTTGCTCGCTCATGGACATCTCCTGTCATTGCAATCCCGCTATGTTAGCGCCCAAACGTCAGGGTGGTAAGTACGACAGTCTGAAATCGCGTATGGTTGCTCATTAAGCAGACAAAAAGCCGTTTTTGCGAGACGCGGCAATTTTTTCCCGACCATTTTCACTTTTACTTAAAGATGACAGAAATGTGACAACCCAGGACTGTCTTCTCTGGAATGATTATGACGTAAGGAAATTCTAATGAAAAAGCGTGTTCTTGCCCTTTGCCTGGCCAGTTTCTTCTCCGTTAACGCCTTCGCGCTGGTTCCCCCCGGTAACGATGTCACCACCAAGCCCGATCTCTACTATCTGACCAATGCCCAGGCCATCGACAGCCTGGCGCTGTTGCCGCCGCCGCCGGCGGTGGGCAGTATCGCGTTCTTAAACGATCAGGCGATGTATGAGCAGGGGCGCCTGCTGCGCAACACCGAGCGCGGGAAGCTGGCGGCAGAGGATGCCAACCTCAGCGCGGGCGGCGTGGCTAACGCTTTCTCCAGCGCCTTTGGCTCGCCGATCACCGAAAAGGACGCGCCGCAGCTCCATAAGCTGCTGACCAATATGATTGAAGACGCCGGCGATCTGGCGACCCGCGGCGCGAAAGAGAAGTATATGCGCATTCGCCCGTTTGCCTTCTACGGTGTCTCCACCTGCAACACCACCGAGCAGGACAAGCTGTCGAAAAACGGCTCTTACCCATCCGGGCATACCTCCATCGGCTGGGCCACCGCCCTGGTGCTGGCAGAGATCAACCCGCAGCGGCAGAACGAAATTTTGAAGCGCGGCTATGAGCTCGGCGAGAGCCGGGTGATCTGCGGCTATCACTGGCAGAGCGATGTCGATGCGGCGCGCATCGTCGGCTCCGCGGTGGTCGCCACGCTGCACACCAACCCGGCCTTCCAGCAGCAGTTGCAGAAAGCCAAAGACGAATTCGCCAAAACACAGAAGTAACGTCATCGCCGTTGAACTCCCGGATACGGCGCCTGGCGCGCCTTGTCCGGGCTACCTTTGGGGCTGCAGGCCGGGTCACGCGCACGCCGCCGCCCGGCATAGATGCGGCTCCGAGCCTGCTGCCATCGCCCGGCGGCGCTGTGCTTGAGCGGGCCTACATTGAGGGGTAACCGTCTGATATCGGGATCGTTATGTAGGCCGGGTAAGACGCAGCCGCCACCCGGCGAAATAACGGCACAATCGTAAATTTCCCTGCTCGCGCTGCGCTTAGCAGGGCTACCACTCCTGTGTTATGTCCGGGCAGATGGCGCTCCCGATATATCCTCTGCGTTATGTCTGGCATAGCGCAGGGAGCGCACAGGGGGCCAGCACCGGCAGTTTCAGCAACAATGGTGAATAAATTAACGACAGGTCGTACGAACGTAGGCCGGGTAAGGCGCAGCCGCCACCCGGCGTAACACGCGCTGACTCAGAATCGCGTCACAAACGGCGCGGTATCCGGCAGGGCAATGGTGGTTGAGGCTTTCAGCTGCGGCGTGCCCAGATAGAGGAAGCCGACGATTTTATCCTGCTCGCGGCACCCGAAGCCGGCCCGCACCACCGGGCTCTCGGTCAATGCTCCGCTGCGCCAGATGCCGTTGAATCCCTGGGCCAGGGCCGCCATCTGCATCGCCATCACCGCGCAGCCAGCGGACATCTCCTGCTCCCAGCGCGGCACCTTCGGGTGGTCTTCACAGCGCGCCACTACGGTAATGATCAGCGGCGCGCGAAACGGCGCATTGCGGGCTTTCTCTATGCCCTTCTCATCCTGGCCGGCCTCCCGGGCCCCCTTTTCCAGCAGCTGACTAAAGCGTTCGCGGCCGTCATCGGCGATAATGAAAAAGCGCCACGGCTGCAGGGCGCCATGATCCGGGGCGCGCAGCCCGGCGCGCAGAATGTTTTCCAGCTGTTCGCCGGCCGGGGCCGGTTCCGCCAGGCGGGAAGCGCTGCGGCGATTAAGCAGTAGGTCGAGAGCATCCATCTGTATAACTCCTGTGATGTCATTTTTCATAAAATTAACATGCACAAGGATTTTGTTACAGCGCGGTCGGTGATTCCTGCTGACAACCGACGGCTCACTCTTTAGGATAGCCAGACGCGGCGGCCCCTGCGGCCTGCCCATTTTTAGATAACGTTAGGGAGAATACATGCGAACCCTTTGGCGACTGATTGCCAGCTTTTTTAAATGGACGTGGCGGATACTCAACTTTATTCGCAAACTGGCCCTCAATGCGATCTTCCTGGTGCTGGTGCTGGTGTGTATCGGCATCTGGAGCCAGTTCAGCAGCACCACCAGCGAACATGCCGCGCGCGGCGCGCTGCTGCTGGATATTACCGGCGTGGTGGTGGATAAACCGTCCGCCAGCAGCAAGCTCGGCGTAATTGGCCGCCAGCTGTTTGGCGCCAGCTCGGACCGTCTGCAGGAGAATTCTCTGTTCGATATCGTGCAGACCATCCGTCAGGCGAAGGATGACCGTAATATCACCGGTATTGTGCTGGATCTGAAAAACTTCGTCGGCGGCGATCAGCCCTCCATGCAGTACATCGGTAAAGCGCTGCGCGAATTCCGCGACAGCGGCAAACCGGTGTATGCCGTCGGCAGCAGCTACAGCCAGGGCCAGTACTACCTGGCGAGCTTTGCCAACAAAATCTGGCTCTCTCCGCAGGGCGAGGTGGACCTGCACGGCTTCGCCACCAACGGGCTGTACTACAAGTCGCTGCTGGATAAGCTGAAAGTCTCCACCCATGTCTTCCGCGTCGGCACCTATAAATCCGCCGTCGAGCCTTTCATTCGCGATGACATGTCCCCTGCCGCCCGCGAAGCGGACAGCCGCTGGATTGGCGAACTGTGGCAGAACTACCTCAACACCATCGCCGCCAACCGGCAGATCACCGCCCAGCAGCTCTTCCCGGGCGCCCAGGGCATTATCGATGGCCTGCGTAAGGTGGGCGGCGATACGGCGAAATATGCGCTGGACAATAAGCTGGTAGATGAGCTGGCGACCTCCACGGAAGTGGAAAAGGCGCTGACCAAACAGTTTGGCTGGAGCAAAGCGGATAACAATTACCGGGCGATCAGCTATTACGACTACAACGTGAAGACACCGTCTGACCAGGGTTCCGCCATCGCGGTGATCTTCGCCAACGGCGCCATCATGGACGGCGAGGAGACCCCGGGCAACGTCGGCGGCGACACCACCGCTGCGCAAATTCGCGATGCGCGCCTCGACCCGAAAATTAAGGCCATCGTCCTGCGCGTCAACAGCCCGGGCGGCAGCGTGACCGCCTCGGAAATCATTCGCGAAGAGCTGGCGGCAGCCAAAGCCGCGGGTAAACCGGTGGTCGTTTCAATGGGCGGCATGGCGGCCTCCGGCGGCTACTGGATCTCCACGCCGGCGGACTACATTGTCGCGAACCCAAGCACCCTCACCGGCTCCATCGGCATCTTTGGGGTGATCAACACCGTGGAAAACACCCTTGGGTCGATTGGCGTCCATACCGACGGCGTCGCCACGTCGCCGCTGGCGGATATCTCCAGCACCAAAGCGCTGCCGCCGGAAGTGCAGCAGCTGATGCAGTTGAGCATTGAGAACGGCTATCAACGCTTTATCACCCTGGTGGCTAACGCGCGTAAGAGCACGCCGGAGAAAATCGACCAGATTGCCCAGGGCCACGTCTGGACCGGGGAAGATGCCAAAGCCAACGGTCTTGTCGACAGCCTCGGCGACTTCGACGACGCGGTGGCCAAGGCCGCCGAGCTGGCGAAGCTGAAAACCTGGCACCTCAACTACTATCAGGAAGAGCCCACCTTCTTCTCGATGGTGCTGGACAGCCTGACCGGTTCGGTACGCGCCTCGCTGCCGGCCGCCATTCAGGCCTGGCTGCCTGCGCCGGTGGCCGCGGCAGCCGAGACGGTGAAAGCCGAAAGCGACAAGCTGGCGGCGTTTAACGACCCGCAGAACCGCTATGCCTTCTGCCTGACCTGCGCCAACATCCGTTAATACGCAGCGGCTGCCCCGTCTCCCGGGGCAGCCTTTTTTCCGCACCTGCCAGCGCCGCCACAAAGCGAGCGGCCAACACTGTATTTTTTCCTCCGTCTCTTTATACTGCGCCTGTCTACGACCAACCTAAGCGATGCTATGCAAAAAAAATCGATTTACGTTGCCTACACCGGTGGGACCATCGGTATGCAGCGCTCTGAACACGGCTATGTACCCGTTTCCGGCCATCTCCAGCGTCAGCTGGCGCTGATGCCTGAGTTCCATCGCCCGGAGATGCCGGACTTCACGATCCATGAATACCATCCGCTGATGGATTCATCCGATATGACTCCTGAGGACTGGCAGCACATCGCCGACGATATCCGCAGCCATTACGAGGAGTATGATGGCTTTGTGATCCTCCACGGTACCGACACCATGGCGTTTACCGCCTCTGCGCTGTCATTCATGCTGGAAAACCTCGGCAAACCGGTGATTGTGACAGGGTCACAAATCCCGCTGGCCGAGCTGCGCTCCGACGGCCAGATCAACCTGCTCAATGCCCTGTACGTCGCCGCCAACTATCCGATTAACGAAGTGGCGCTGTTCTTCAACAATCGGCTGTTCCGCGGCAACCGTACCACTAAAGCCCATGCCGACGGCTTTGACGCCTTCGCCTCGCCAAACCTCGCGCCGCTGCTGGAGGCCGGGATCCATATCCGCCGTCTCGGTACCCCGCCGGCGCCGCAGGGCTGCGGAGAGCTTATCGTGCACCCCATCACCCCGCAGCCGATTGGCGTGGTGACGATTTACCCCGGCATCTCCGCCGACGTGGTGCGTAATTTCCTGCGCCAGCCGGTGAAAGCGCTGATCCTCCGCTCCTACGGCGTCGGCAATGCGCCGCAGAATGGCGAGTTTATTCAGGTGCTGGCGGAAGCCAGCCAGCGCGGCATTGTGGTGGTCAACTTGACGCAGTGTATGTCCGGGAAAGTGAACATGGGCGGCTATGCCACCGGCAATGCCCTCGCCCAGGCGGGAGTCATCAGTGGTTTCGATATGACGGTGGAAGCGACGCTGACCAAGCTACACTATCTGCTGAGCCAGCAGCTTGACGTTGACGCCATTCGCGCGGCGATGCAGCAGAATCTGCGTGGCGAACTGACCCCTGACGAAGCTTAAGGAGGACGTATGGCGCATCGAGCGCTGTTACTGGTTGATTTGCAGAACGACTTCTGCGCCGGCGGCGCGCTGGCGGTTCCCGAAGGCGACAGCACCGTCGAGGTGGCCAATGCGCTTATCGACTGGAGCCTGGCGCGCGGCGAGCCCATCGTCGCCAGCCAGGACTGGCATCCCGCGGATCACGGCAGCTTCGCCAGCCAGCACCAGGTGGAGCCCTACACCGTGGGCGACCTGGATGGCCTGGCGCAAACTTTCTGGCCGGATCACTGCGTTCAGCACAGCGAAGGCGCGGCGCTGCATCCCCTGCTCAAGCAGCAGGCCATCGCCGCCGTGTTCCACAAAGGGCAAAACCGGGTCATTGACAGCTACAGCGCTTTTTTTGACAACGGTCACCGGCAGAAAACTGAACTGGACGGCTGGCTGCGTGGTCAGGGGATCGTAGAGCTGACCGTGCTCGGCCTCGCCACCGATTACTGCGTTAAGTTCACCGTGCTGGATGCCCTGGCGCTGGGCTACGCGGTCAACGTCATCACCGACGGCTGCCGCGGGGTGAATCTTCAGCCGCAGGACAGCAGCCAGGCGTTTATGGAGATGGCCGCCGCAGGCGCCACGCTCTATACCCTCGACGACTGGCGGGAAACCCACGCCTGATCCCTTCCCCGGCGCGCCCGCGCCGGGGCTTCTTCTGCCGCTTCGTTATCGTCCATAAATTGAACTCTCTCGCAGTTTCAACAGGTTATTGCTGGTAGTCTGGCAAGGTTGTTTTTTCGCCACGCCATTTCCGTGGCGCGGTTATTTTTTTTATGTCAAAGAGGAACCACTATGAAACGTTTGCCCTTGCTGGCAGCCTTGCCCCTGCTTTGCGCTTCCGCGCTCTCTGCCCAACCGCTGATGTCCGTCGGCTATTTCAACGGCGGCGGCGACGTCACTGCCGGGCCGGGCGGGGATATCGACAAGCTGGACGTCCGGCAGATCACCCATCTCAACTACTCGTTTGGCCTTATCTATAACGATGAAAAAGACGAGACCAACGCAGCTCTGAAGGATCCTGCTCATCTGCACGAGATCTGGCTGTCGCCGAAGGTGCAGGCGGATCTGCAAAAGCTCCCGGCCCTGCGTAAACAGAACCCGGACCTCAAAGTCCTGCTGTCGGTCGGCGGCTGGGGAGCGCGCGGTTTCTCCGGCGCGGCGGCAAGCAAAGAAACCCGGAAGGTGTTTATTCAGTCTGCGCAGGAAATTGTTGAAAAATATGGTCTGGATGGGATTGACCTCGACTGGGAGTTTCCGGTCAACGGCGCCTGGGGGCTGGTTGCCAGTCAACCGGCCGATCGCGATAACTTTACCGCGCTGTTAAAAGAGCTGCGCGCAGCGTTTGGTACCAGGAAACTGGTTACTATCGCCGTGGGCGCCAACGCCGAAAGCCCGAAAAGCTGGGTGGACGTTAAAGCGATTGCGTCATCGCTCGACTACATCAACCTGATGACCTACGACATGGCCTACGGCACGCAGTACTTCAACTCGAACCTGTATGACTCCAGCCACTGGCCGACGGTCGCCGCGGCGGATAAATACAGCGCCGATTTTGTGGTCAACAATTACCTGGCCGCCGGGCTTAAACCCAGCCAGATGAACCTCGGAATTGGTTTTTATGGCCGGGTGCCGAAACGGGCGGTCGAGCCGGGGATTGACTGGAGTAAAGCGGATGCGCAAAAGAACCCGGTCACCCAGCCCTATTTTGGTCCACAGCAGATCGCGCTGTTTGCCTCGCTGGGCTATGACCTGAGCAAAGACACCTACGTGAAATACAATGATATCGTGGGCAAATTGCTCAACGATCCGCAGAAACGCTTTACCGAGCACTGGGACGATGAGGCGAAAGTCCCGTGGCTGTCGGTGCAGTCCGCGGAGGGCAAGCCGCTGTTCGCCCTCTCCTACGAGAACCCGCGCTCGGTGGCCATTAAAGCGGACTACATCAAGGCGAAAGGCCTCGCCGGAGCGATGTTCTGGGAGTATGGCGCCGATGACCAGAACCAGCTGGCCCGCCAGCTGGCGGAATCGCTGGGGATCAAACACTAATCGCGGCTGTTCCGCCGCATCGCCGCCGCCGGGCGGCGTGACGCAGGCAGCATCGCCGGCAATGCAGGTATATCGCGCCGCCCGGGATAGGTTATGATGCCTGTTATCCGCTGCGCCAGGGGCTGGCGCAGCTTAACCGTTTGACAGGAGGCAGGGGGCCATGGCCTATATCCCCAAAAATTACGCACGTCTGGAAGTGGGTTACCGCGAAAAGGCGCTCAAGCTCTTTCCCTGGGTATGCGGACGCTGCTCACGGGAGTTTGTCTACTCCAATCTGCGCGAGCTGACGGTGCACCATATCGATCACGACCACTCCAATAACCCGGAAGATGGCAGCAACTGGGAGATGTTGTGCCTTTACTGTCACGATCACGAACATTCCAAGTACACCGAAGCCGATCAGTATGGCTCCACGGTGGTAGCGGGCGAAGATGCGCAAAAGAGCGTCGGCGAGGCCACCTACAACCCGTTTGCCGACCTGAAAGCAATGATGAATAAAAAGTAAGCGAAGCGACTGACCGCCGGGCGCGGTCATTGACGCTACCCTTGTCCGGCGCCGGATCACCCGACGCCGGAACGTCTCCCCGCCGGCCGGCGGTTTATTGCAACTTCACGGTGGCGATCGGCTTCGGCACGATGCCGAAATCTTCCTTCAGCTGCTGTTTGCTCTTCATCACCATCTGCCCGCGGGTGTCGATGGTCATATGCTGGGCGTCGGTGTTATACCGGGCCTGCCACAGCATCACCAGCTGCAGGCTATTTTCCTTCTGCTCCGGCGTCAGCGCCACGCCATCCGGCCATTTTCCCAGCTCTACCGCCGTCGCCAGACGCTGATACACTTCCGGGGTCATGCTGTCGATAATTTGCTCAATATCCATCTTCCGCTCACCTCCACCTGGAATAATTTGCTGAATCGTTTCTTCAGCCCTCAATCTGCTCGCCGTTCTGCTCATCGGTGAAGCTGAGCGACGCCGAATTGACACAATAGCGCTCGCCGGTCGGCTGCGGGCCATCCGGAAACACGTGACCGAGATGGGCATCACAATTTCCGCAGCGGATCTCAATGCGCTGCATGCCGTGGGAGCTGTCGTCCAGATAGCGAATGGCCTCTTCGCTTACCGGCTCGTAGAAGCTCGGCCAGCCGCAGCCGGAGTCGTATTTGGTCTGGGAGTTGAACAGCGGCGCATCGCACACCAGGCAGTGATACACGCCATTTTTCTTGTTGTGCAGCAGCCGTCCGGTGAAAGGCGGTTCGGTGCCATGATGTTGGGTTACGTAAAACTGCATTTCGCTCAAGCCGTTTTTCAGCTCTTCCGGGGAGGGTTTATTTGCCATGGGCTTACATCTCGCTTTGCAATGGACAACTTTCGCCCCAATTCTAACAAAACATTAACAATGAAGCGTACACTTTTGTTCTAAACTTATCCGGTGCCCACAGGCAGCCAGATAATTGTGACTTAAATCACGTTTTTATCTTAAATGCCCTTTAAAATTCCGCGCGCAGCCCCCATATGGAATTGGGCTCAAAGGGAGAGTGAGGCAAATCAATCGCGCAAGGTGTGCTCAGGATTGATTTGTCGCAATGATTGACACGATTCCGCTTGACGCTGCGTAAGGTTTTTGTAATTTTACAGGCAACCTTTTATTCACTAACAAATAGCTGGTGGAATATATGACTATCAAAGTAGGTATCAACGGTTTTGGCCGTATCGGTCGCATTGTTTTCCGTGCTGCTCAGAAACGTTCTGACATCGAGATCGTTGCAATCAACGACCTGTTAGACGCAGAGTACATGGCTTACATGCTGAAGTATGACTCCACTCACGGTCGTTTCGACGGCACCGTTGAAGTGAAAGACGGTCATCTGGTCGTTAACGGTAAAAAAATCCGTGTTACCGCTGAACGTGACCCGGCTAACCTGAAGTGGGACGAAGTTGGTGTTAACGTTGTTGCTGAAGCAACCGGTATCTTCCTGACCGACGAAACCGCTCGTAAACACATCACCGCTGGCGCGAAAAAAGTCGTTCTGACTGGCCCGTCCAAAGACAACACCCCGATGTTCGTTCGCGGCGCTAACTTCGACACTTACGCTGGCCAGGACATCGTTTCCAACGCATCCTGCACCACCAACTGCCTGGCACCGCTGGCTAAAGTCATCAACGACAACTTCGGTATCGTTGAAGGCCTGATGACCACCGTCCACGCAACCACCGCTACTCAGAAAACCGTTGATGGCCCGTCTCACAAAGACTGGCGCGGCGGCCGCGGCGCAGCTCAGAACATCATCCCGTCCTCTACCGGCGCTGCTAAAGCAGTAGGTAAAGTACTGCCAGAACTGAACGGCAAACTGACCGGTATGGCGTTCCGCGTTCCGACTCCGAACGTATCCGTTGTTGACCTGACCGTTCGTCTGGAAAAAGCAGCGTCCTACGAAGAAATCAAGAAAGCTATCAAAGCCGCTTCTGAAGGCGCAATGAAAGGCGTTCTGGGTTATACCGAAGACGACGTTGTTTCTACCGACTTCAACGGCGAAGTTTGCACTTCCGTGTTCGATGCTAAAGCAGGTATCGCACTGAACGACAACTTCGTTAAACTGGTTTCCTGGTACGACAACGAAACTGGCTACTCCAACAAAGTTCTGGACCTGATTGCCCACATCTCCAAATAAGTTGAGATGAAAAAGTAATCTGTAAGAGCGACTTCGGTCGCTCTTTTTTTTGTCTGCAGAGATAGGATTGCACAATGATAAATAAAATTTTTGCTCTCCCGGTGAATGAAACCATTTCGCCCGTTATCTCCCGTCGCCAGCTGGACGACCTGGAGCTGATTGTCATCGACCATCCGCAGGTGAAAGCCTCTGTGGCGCTGCAGGGGGCGCACCTGCTCTCCTGGAAACCCGCCGGTGAAGAAGAAGTCCTGTGGCTGAGCAACAACACCCCATTTAAACAGGGCGTCGCCCTGCGCGGCGGCGTGCCGATTTGCTGGCCGTGGTTTGGCCCATCGGCGCAGCAGGGCCTGCCGTCGCACGGCTTTGCCCGCAACCTGCCGTGGACCCTGGAAGGGCATGATGAAGACGACAGCGGCGTGATGTTGACCTTTGCGCTGCAGAACAGCGCTGAAACCATGAAGCTGTGGCCGCATGAGTTCACCCTCTATGCCCGCTTCAAGCTGGGCAAGACCTGCGAAATCGAGCTGGAAGCCCACGGCGAATTCGAGACCACCTCTGCCCTGCACAGCTACTTCAACGTTGGCGATATCGCGGCGGTGAAAGTGAGCGGTCTTGGCGAGCGCTATATCGATAAAGTGAAGAACGCCGAAGAAGGCGTTCTGAACAACGGCGTGCAGACCTTCCCGGATCGTACCGACCGCGTCTATCTCGACGCCGAAGGCTGCAGCGTGATCCACGACGACGCGCTCAGCCGCACGATCGACGTGGTGCATCATCATCAGCACAACGTGGTGGCCTGGAACCCGGGCCCGGCGCTGTCCGTCAGCATGGGCGACATGCCGGACGATGGCTATAAAACCTTCGTCTGCGTCGAAACCTGCTGCGTGACCCAGCCGCAGAAAGCCAGTGAAGAGACCCCGTCTCGCCTGGCACAAACCATCAGCGTGAAAAAACGCTAACCGCAAAAAGCCCCGTTTATCACGGGGCTTTTTCTCTTCTCCACCTGGATGCGCTGTGGGTTAAACCATATCCAACCGGGTTTTCCGCGGCGGCGGCGGATAGAGGCGATCCAGCTGCGCAAGCTCTTGCGGGCTGAGAACGATATCAAGCGCGGCGGCATTCTGCACCACATGCTCGATAGTCGCCGCTTTCGGGATCGCCAGCATTCCCGGATGACGAATCACCCAGGCCAGCAGCAGCTGCGCCACCGTCACGCCCCGCGCGTTAGCCATATTGATGATATCGGTATGCTGAAAAAGTCCATCGCGTAAGCGCCCCGCCTGCGCCAGCGGGCAATAGGCCATCACCGGCAGGGTGTGCTGCTGACACCAGGGCAGAAGATCGTATTCAATGCCCCGCGACGCGAGATGATAGAGCACCTGGTTGGTGGCGCAGCGTTCGCCGCCCGCCGTGCGCCACAGCGCCTGCATATCGTCGGTGTCCAGATTGGAGACGCCCCAACGGCGGATTTTGCCCTCGGCCACCAGCCTTTCCATCGCCTCGACCGTCTCCTGCAGGGGGATATCGCCCCGCCAGTGCAGGAGATACATATCCAGATAGTCGGTCTGCAGCCGGCGCAGACTGTTTTCACAGGCGCGGCGCATCGCCGCTCCGCCGGCGTGCCAGGGATAGACTTTGGAGACCAGCGTCACCCGGTCGCGCAGGCCGCGGATCGCCTGGCCCACTACCTCCTCCGCCCCGCCGTCGGCATACATCTCCGCGGTATCGATTACCGTCAGGCCATGGTCGATGCCCGCGCGCAGTGCAGCCACCTCCTGCTGACGCTGCGCCGCGTTCTCGCCCATATACCAGGTTCCCAGCCCGATGGCCGGAACTGCCGCCTGCTCGCCAAAGCATACTGTTTTTTTCACCATCGTCTCCTTCTTCGCGCCCTGCACCACCATAAAGCAAAACAGGGCGCGAAGCCCTGTTTTGATGCATAAAGCGCACTGTAATAATGCACAATCAGAAGGTGTAGGTGATCCCGGTTGAGATTAGACCGCTCCAGGATTTGTCCACCATCGGGCTATCGGTAATTTCATCCGACAGACGCGTGTAGCGCGCAATACCGTATACGCTCCAGTCGCCGAGGAAGCGATAGTTGGCCGCCAGCTCCAGATACGGGTTCCAGCTGCTGTCCGGATCGTAGCTGCGCATCCCGCTGCGACGGGACTCATGCTGCGAGACGCCATAGTAGTATTCGTTCTGATTGTCGCTGTTCCACTCGACGCCAATGCCCGGCGTCAGCGTCAGGTTCCCGTTGGTGTAGCGGTACAGCCAGGCGAGATCCCAGTTGATACCGTTGCTGTTATCCAGCGTATCGCCGGCAATCGTCGTGCGCAGGAAGCCATAGGGCGTGTTGTGGACATAAGAAAGACCGGCCATCACGGTCGATTTACGTTTATCCAGGCGACGCATTTGTTCGCTATCGCTGTCGCCCGGCTTGAAGTACATCGGCGACCAGTAGGCCGTTATCGACAGCTTATCGTTGGTGTCATTCCACAGGTAGTAACCCCCGCCCAGACCGTGGAACCAGAAGTTATCGCTCTCATAACTAATGACCGGCACCGGATAAACATCCGCATCATACTGCTTGTACGGATGCTCAACGATGCCGACGCCAGCCCCAAGCGTGAACTTCCCATCGGCATGCGCCGCGCTGGCGGAGGTCGCAATCAGCACGCCGAGTGCCAGAAGTTTGATTTTAGTCACAATCCATATTCCCGTTGTCAAATAATCAGCCCGTGCAGTTTACCGTCGTAGGTCTCATGCCTCAAATTCTTTACCCGATATGACACAAATCGTTCACTTTCCCACCCTTCTCTTACCATCTGGTGACAGCCCGATGACAGCTTCACGTCCCGGCGAATCAAAAAGCGTCTTTTTCAGGATGAGTTATTGATATGTCATTGAAATTGATTTTCTGCGGCATGCAAGATTTCTAAATGCATCTACGCTTAAATTTAGAAGGTGTAATTGCAGGGCACATTCACGCTACCCCACCCGCAACCTGGCATAAGGGTTGCTGGATACCAGGAGAGCGATGTTCAGCTTATGTCTTCCGGGGGCCCCCACTATTCATATGAACGGCTCTCAACCTGTGCTAAAAAACGAAAGGACGGCATGCCATGAATATATTCGATCACTATCGCCAGCGCTATGAAGCTGCCAAGGACGAAGAGTTCACACTGCAGGAGTTTCTTACCATCTGCCGGCAAGATCGCAGTGCCTATGCCAATGCGGCAGAACGTCTGTTGATGGCCATTGGTGAACCCGTCATGGTTGATACGGCTCTCGAGCCGCGGCTATCCCGTCTCTTTTCAAACCGGGTCATCGCACGCTATCCGGCGTTTGAAGAGTTTTACGGTATGGAAGACGCCATTGAGCAGATCGTTTCCTACCTCAAGCATGCCGCCCAGGGGCTGGAAGAGAAGAAACAGATCCTCTATCTGCTGGGACCGGTGGGCGGTGGTAAATCATCGCTGGCTGAACGGCTGAAAGCCCTGATGCAGCGCGTGCCTATCTATGTGCTGAGCGCCAACGGCGAGCGCAGCCCGGTTAACGATCACCCGCTGTGCCTGTTCAATCCGCAGGAGGATGCGCAGATCCTTCAGAAAGAGTATGGCGTCCCTACCCGCTATCTCGGCACCATTATGTCGCCATGGGCGGCCAAACGCCTGCATGAGTTTGGCGGCGATATCACGAAATTCCGCGTGGTCAAAGTCTGGCCATCGATTCTCGAGCAGGTCGCCATCGCCAAAACCGAACCAGGCGATGAGAACAACCAGGATATTTCAGCGCTGGTGGGTAAAGTGGATATCCGTAAGCTGGAACACTATGCGCAGAACGACCCGGACGCCTACGGCTACTCCGGTGCGCTGTGCCGCGCCAACCAGGGGATCATGGAGTTCGTCGAGATGTTTAAAGCGCCGATCAAGGTGCTGCATCCGCTGCTGACCGCGACCCAGGAGGGTAACTATAACGGGACCGAAGGGATCTCCGCCCTGCCGTTTAACGGGATCATCCTTGCCCACTCCAACGAATCGGAATGGGTGACCTTCCGTAATAACAAAAACAATGAGGCCTTCCTCGACCGCGTCTATATCGTCAAAGTGCCTTATTGCCTGCGGATCTCCGAAGAGATCCGTATCTATGAAAAACTGCTCAACAGCAGCGAACTGACGCATGCGCCATGCGCCCCGGGCACTCTGGAAACGCTGGCGCGCTTCTCGATTCTGTCGCGCCTGAAAGAGCCGGAAAACTCGAGCATCTACTCGAAAATGCGGGTCTATGACGGCGAGAGCCTGAAGGATACCGACCCGAAAGCGAAATCCTATCAGGAGTATCGCGACTATGCCGGGGTGGATGAAGGGATGAACGGGCTCTCCACCCGCTTTGCCTTTAAGATCCTCTCAAGGGTGTTTAACTTCGACCATGTTGAAGTGGCGGCCAACCCGGTGCATCTGTTCTATGTGCTGGAGCAGCAGATTGAGCGCGAACAGTTCCCGCAGGAGCAGGCCGAGCGCTATCTGGAGTTCCTCAAAGGCTATCTGATCCCGAAATACGCCGAGTTTATCGGCAAAGAGATCCAGACCGCTTATCTGGAATCCTACTCCGAGTACGGGCAGAACATTTTCGATCGCTATGTCACCTACGCTGACTTCTGGATCCAGGATCAGGAATATCGCGATCCGGACACCGGGCAGCTGTTTGACCGTGAATCGTTGAATGCCGAGCTGGAGAAAATTGAGAAGCCGGCCGGGATCAGCAACCCGAAAGACTTCCGTAATGAAATCGTCAACTTTGTGCTGCGCGCCAGAGCCAACAACAGCGGACGTAATCCGAACTGGACCAGCTATGAGAAACTGCGCACGGTTATTGAGAAGAAAATGTTCTCCAATACCGAAGAGCTGTTGCCGGTCATTTCGTTTAACGCCAAAACCTCAACCGATGAACAGAAAAAACACGACGACTTTGTCGACCGCATGATGGAGAAAGGCTACACCCGCAAACAGGTTCGCCTGCTGTGCGAGTGGTACCTGCGGGTTCGTAAATCGTCCTGATGCGTCCAGCCCGGCGGTGCGCCGCCGGGCCAACTGCAGCTGAATGATGATAAGTAAAGTTGGCTAATGCAGTACAGGAGGGCATATGACCTGGTTCATAGACCGACGCCTGAACGGGAAAAACAAAAGCGCCGTCAATCGTCAGCGCTTTTTGCGCCGTTATAAGGCGCAGATTAAACAGTCGATCTCCGAGGCCATCAACAAGCGCTCGGTGACTGATATTGAGAGCGGAGAATCCGTCTCGATCCCGACGGACGATATCAACGAGCCGATGTTTCATCAGGGTCGCGGCGGGCTACGCAACCGCGTCCACCCGGGCAACGACCATTTCGTGCAAAACGACCGCATCGAACGCCCACAAGGCGGCGGCGGCGGCGGGGGCGGCGGTCAGGGGCAAGCCAGCGCCGATGGCGAAGGGAAGGATGAGTTTGTCTTCCAGATTTCGAAAGATGAGTACCTGGATCTGCTGTTCGAAGATCTCGCCCTGCCGAACCTGAAGAAAAATCAGCACCGGCAGCTGAACGAGTTTAAAACCCATCGCGCAGGCTTTACCTCTAACGGGGTGCCGGCCAACATCAGCGTGGTGCGTTCGCTGCAGAACTCGTTGGCCCGCCGGACGGCGATGACCGCCGGCAAGCGCCGTGAACTGCGCGCCCTGGAGGAGGATCTGGAGACCATCAGCCGCAGCGAACCGGTGCAGCTGCTGGAGGAGGAGCGCCTGCGCAAAGAGATTGCCGAACTGCGGGCTAAAATTGAACGGGTGCCGTTTATCGACACCTTTGACTTACGCTACAAAAATTACGAAAAACGGCCGGAGCCCTCCAGCCAGGCGGTAATGTTCTGCCTGATGGACGTCTCAGGCTCGATGGACCAGGCCACCAAAGACATGGCCAAGCGCTTTTATATCCTGCTGTATTTGTTCCTCAGCCGGACCTATAAAAACGTCGATGTGGTCTACATCCGCCACCATACTCAGGCGAAAGAGGTGGATGAACACGAGTTCTTCTACTCTCAGGAGACCGGCGGCACCATCGTCTCCAGCGCCCTGAAGCTGATGGATGAAGTGGTGCAGGCGCGTTATGACCCGGCGCAGTGGAACATCTACGCCGCCCAGGCGTCGGATGGCGACAATTGGGCCGACGACTCCCCGCTGTGCCACGAACTGCTGGCGAAGAAAATTCTGCCGGTGGTGCGTTATTACAGCTATATCGAAATTACCCGCCGGGCGCATCAGACCCTGTGGCGCGAGTATGAACACCTGCAGGCGACCTTTGATAATTTCGCCATGCAGCATATCCGCGACCAGGAGGATATCTACCCGGTATTCCGTGAACTGTTTCACAAACAATCGTCTAAAAGTGAAGCGTAGTGAAATACTCAGCCAGTGAGTCGAGTGACTTGCTGGCTATTTTCCTCAGACACAAGGCCCGATGGCACAGCCATACATCATGTAAAACGGAAACAACGGGGCCATGGCGACGGCGCCAAGCGAGCTAATCGTTTTGGTCTTATCATTGATTGATACCACAACGGGGTGCGCTAACTGGTAGGCGGCGGCCAGATCTGATGCGTCCGATGCCGTCCAAAATCCTGTCGCTTTAAACAACACCCCGAGGCGTTCGTTATCAATCTGCACCGCATGATACTGATTCACCAGCTCGCTATGCTGCCCGGCATCCAGTTTGCGCTGATCCATCACCATCAGATATTCCGCCGTTACCTCATGTTGTTCCACGACAAAGTTAACTCGCACGCCGGAAGCCTGTTGGTGAAAGCGCTCATAAAAGGTCTTATAACGCTGATATTCCTCAGGCACACCGTCACGGACAAAGCGGTAACTGTATTTCGCTGAGCTGGCGACAATACCGGACTCTGTGGGTTTCACCGCCACAATGGTATCCCGAGGCGGCAAGTTTGGCGCGCTGGTACAGCCTGCGAGCATCACCACTACGACCAGCGATAAGATATATTTCACCATTTTCAGCCGTTCCTGTTCGCGATTTTCTCTATGACATCTGGCGTTTTTTTAACACTCCAGGTACAAATCCCTAACCCTGTGTATCATAACTGCCTAATCTGCTTCAAACATCAGCGCGATCGTCAGCGTTGAACTGTTTCTACTCTCAGGAGCCTGCTATGACCCCTTTTTATCAATTGACGGCTACCCGCCTGCGCGGACAGCCCCTCTCCATGGCTGACTATGCTGGCAAGGTGGTTCTGGTGGTGAATACGGCCAGCCATTGTGGCTTCACGCCGCAATATGCTGGCCTTGAAGCGCTCTACAAAAAGTACGCGGCTCAGGGGCTGGTTGTGCTTGGGTTCCCCTGCAACCAGTTTGGCAAGCAGGAACCCGGCGGTGCGGATGAAATCGAGCAGACCTGTCACGTTAACTACGGCGTGAGCTTCCCGATGTTTGAGAAAGTGGACGTCAACGGCCACGCCGCGCACCCGCTGTTTCGTTATTTGAAACAAGCGTTGCCCGGCGTGCTCGGCGGACGGATCAAGTGGAATTTCACCAAGTTCCTCATCGGTCGCGACGGCACTCCCCTCACGCGTTTTGCGCCGTTCACGACGCCGGAGAAAATGGAAGCCGCCATTGTTGCCGCACTCAAACGCTAAGTGTTCCTGTCATTCCACGTTCGCCCAACGGTGGCTGGCTGCCCATGCAAGATAGAGGTCGATCTCACGCGGCCAGCAACCGTCTGTGGTTGGCCTAACTTCCGCCTGCCCGACACGCAGCCTACAGCGGCGACACGGCCTCAACCTCATGCTGAAACACGTAGGGGTCGGAGAGCAGTTCGAATACTTCGTCGTCCGGATAGGTGACCGCGACGTGATAGTCTTCGCCAGCGAAGGCTTTGACCGCCGCGAGATCCTGCCAGTAGGTGGCGAGAAAGAAATGCGCCCATTCGCCCTGGTTTTCCCGGCGCACCAGCGCGCCCCTGTTGCCGGGGATACCCCGGGCGTGTTCCACGCCGGTCAGCTCAAGGTGCTTTGCAAACCCCTCGGCATGTTGCAATGGCACACAGCCGTGCCAGGTCCTGACAATCATTTGCGTTCTCCTGTGGTAATCAACCTCTCACCCTAACATCGACAGGCATTTTTGGGGGAGCGCAACAAGGCGGTGCTGGCAACAACACAAAATTATTTTGCCGGACGGGGATATCCCCTCACTCTGCAGTATTTTCGACTGCGGCGCAGCATTGGGCCGAATATTGCGCGGTGAGTATGACTGTTAGCGGGCGCGGAAAAAATCGTGGCTCGTCAGCCCCGGGGGGTCTTATCGATACACGCCCAAGCCGCGTCCCTTCAGGGCATCGCCAGCCGCTCTTGATGATCCGCAAAGAGAGCGATGAGATGGTCGGCGAGAACCCGCACGCGTCTTGATCCGGCCAGGTCGGAATGCATCACCAGCCAGAGGGTCTGATCCGCGCCGATCTCCGGCTGCAGGCACTGCAGGCCGCTGGCCCGCGCCATAAAGTGCGGCAGGACGCCCAGTCCGAGGCCCGCGGATACCGCGGAAACCTGGGCCACGAGCGTATTGGCTTCGACTTTACAGGGCCTGCCGCGCTGGGTGCGCGTGATCCATTGGGCGGCCGGCAGGTGCTGGTGAGTTTCCGGCCACCCCACAAAGTCCGCCTCGCTCAGCGACAGGCCGTCCGCCCCGGCCAGATAGCCGGCGGCGCCATAGACGCCAAACCCCACCGTCCCCAGACGCTTTAACGTCAGATGCCCGGCCTCAGGCTTGACCATGCGGATCGCCAGATCGGCATCCCGACGGTGCAGGTTCACCGGCTGCACGCCGCTCAGCACCTCCACCCGCAGCTCGGGATATTGGTCCAGGAGCCCTTTCAGGGAGGGCAGAATAAAATGCGTGGCCAGGTTGTCCGCGGTGGCCAGGCGGACAACCCCGGCGACATGCCCCTGCAGTTGCGCCGCTTCGCCGAACGCCAGGCCTGCGTATTCCAGCGCCTCAGCCCGCGCGAGCAGGGCTTCGCCATCGTCGGTCAGGCGATAGCCGCTCTGATGGCGGCTGAAGAGCGGAACGTTCAACGCCTGCTCCAGCCGATCCAGCCGGCGGGAGACCGTGGCAATCCCCATGTTCATCTTGTCGGCGGCGCCGCTCAGCGTTCCCGCCCGGGCGATGGCGAGGAATATGCGCGCATCATCCCAGTTAAATTCTGCGGTCATCTATTTTCCATTTACGGAAAACGACTCTCCGTTTTCCGCTCTTTTTTATCAGTTTCACAGGGATGATACTGCACGCCACTCGCGGAGACAACCAGGCCATCCGGTCGCCTGCTCGCTCCTCACCTGAACGTCCGCGCACCGCGCGGAACGCACCTTTCCTAAGGATACACCTGATATGAAAGAGATTGCTTTACCCCTCCACCCGGCGCCGGTGGGCATGCTCAGCGCCCTGGCGGCGGATTTTCACCAGACGGAATCCGGCATGGGCCTCGCCGTCACCGCCTATGGCTGGGTGGGCGCCCTGGCGGCTCTGCTTTCCGGCGCGATGCCGGCGCGTATTTCCCGCAAGGCGCTGCTGGTCGGGCTGATGCTGATCCTGGCGCTTTCCTGCCTCGCCGCAACCCGGTCTTATTCGATGTTCGCCCTGATGAGCGCTCGCATGATTGGCGCCCTGGCCCATGGCGCCTTCTGGGCCTTAATTGGCATCGTCGCCGCGCAGCTGGTGCCGCCGCACCGGCTGGGGCTGGCCACGGCGATCATTTTTGGCGGCGTGTCGGCGGCAAGCGTAGTGGGGGTACCGCTGGCGAGCTTTATCGCCACCCTGGCGGGCTGGCGACACGCGTTTATGGCGATGGCCTTGCTGTCACTGGCCGCCGCTGCGGCGCTGTGCTCAACGCTGCCCCCGCTGGCCGCCCCTGCCTCCGTCAGGCTGCGTGTTTATCGCGATATTTTCCGCAATCCGCTGCTCGGTGGCCTGTATGGCGCCACGGCCTGCATCATTACCGCTCACTTTGCCGCCTTCACCTACATTGAACCGCTGCTGATAAATCTGCAGGGAGTCCCGGCGACCGCCCTCTCCGGCCTGCTGCTGCTGTCAGGGGTTTCCGGGCTGCTGGGTAACGTTATCGCGGGTAAGCTTATCGATCGTCATCTGAAGGGGCTGATTTTCGCTGCGCTGCTGCTGAGCGGGGGCGCGCTGGCGATCCTTGGCGCCGCCCGTCTTGCGCCACTGCCGTTCTGTTTTAGCGGGCTACTGTTAGCCCTGTGGGGCGCCGGCATCGCGATTGTGTTCGTCGGCTTACAGACCTGGCTGCTGCGCAGCGCGGGCGCGGTCGCCCAGCCGGCGTCAGCCATTTACGTGGCCATTTTTAATGCCGCCATCGGCACCGGGGCGCTTGTCGGCGGCCAGCTGATCGCCTCAGCTGGCCTGTCGGGAATGGTGTGGCTGGCGGCGGGGATCATGGTGGGTAGTACGCTGCTGATCGCCCTGCTGAAAGCGCCCTCGGCCCGCTAAACGCTGCCCTGTAAAACCGCGTTTTCACGGTCCAGAGTGAAGACCTGCCACACGACGCGGGTCGCGCTCAAGGTAAAAATAGCCGTCGCCAGCGTATTTTCCTCATCCGGATCGTCGGGAGACAGCCGGTAAATCGGTAACAGCGGATCCTGCTGGTCGGAGAGCATCGCTTTCGCTGTCACGCCATCCAGCGGCGGGTTCGTCGCCAGCCACGCGTCCAGGCGCCGCTGGCGCGAACCGGAGCTCCCGGTCACGATCTGTTCAATGGCCGCAAGCTGGGGATGGATCAGATGGTTGGCATGCCCGCCGGTGGCGGACAACTCGAGCACCGAGCTGCCGGAGCCGGTGGCTTCCACGCTAAACAGACGGCTATCGCCCATCTGGCCCAGGGTGTGGTGAAACGCGCCCGCGCGCGGCGTGGCGCTCAGCAAAGTGACGGCTTCCTCTAAGGTGGCGGCGTTCAGCGATGCGCGGGCCACAATCTGGCGCGGCATGCCGTCCGGACGATGCACGGCGCGAATATTGTTGACCGTATTGACTATCCCCTTCTCATTCACCGCGAAGGTATGCCCGCACAGGGAGCCGGGATAGGCAAAGCTGGTGAAGGCGAGGCCCACCTCAGGGGTTACGCTGACGATGGCGCACTCTTCACGCAGCTGCGGGAAGCCGTCTTCATTGTGCGCAATGATCAACGCGCCCTCCGGGCTTCTCCCCGCCAGGGTGGTGCAGCCATCTGACGTCGAACGTACCAGATCGCCGCGACAGTTCCAGGCGAACACCTCATCCACCGGCGCCTGCAGCCCCTCCGCCATGCCCTCCAGCTCCTGCCAAATCAGCGGGAACTGCGCCTGCACGGCTGCACGCATGCGCTGGGTCTGTTCCGCCGTTTTCAGGGCGGTTACGGTTTGCCACAGCGCCGTTTGCCTGATTTTAGTATGCCAGGCCTCACGCCCAAACGCGCCAAGCTGCTGACCGACCGCATAGGCGGAACCACGGATTGCGATTGTTTTCATATTGTCATCATTCACTTATGTTCAGGATACGTGTTGCAAAAACTCTTGCAGACGCGGATTGCTGCTGGCCGTGAGCAGCGCCTCAGGTGAACCATCTTCGGCAATGGTGCCGCCATCAATAAAGATCAACCGGGAAGCCACCTCTCTGGCAAAGCCAATCTCATGGGTCACAATCACCATCGTCATGCCCTCTTCGGCCAGGGATCGCATGACCTTTAACACCTCATGCCGCAGTTCGGGATCGAGGGCGGATGTTGGCTCATCAAATAACATCATTTTGGGTTTCACCGCCAGGGCGCGCGCTATCGCCACGCGCTGCTGCTGACCGCCCGAGAGCTCTGCCGGATAGTGGTTGGCGCGTTCACGCAGCCCCACGCGGTCCAGCAACGCCAGCGCCTGCTCCCGCGCCGCGGCCTTGCTCTGCTTGCGCACGCGAAGCGGACCGAACATAACATTCTCAAGGGCGGTCAGATGCGGGAATAAATGAAACTGTTGAAACACCATACCGGCTTCGCGGCGAATATCACACTCATTCGCGTGCGGATCCGTAATGTGCATGCCCGCCACCAGCAGCGTTCCCGAAGAGATCTCCTCCAGCTTGTTAATACAGCGCAGCAGGGTCGATTTTCCCGAACCGGACGGGCCAATGATCACCACTACCTCGCCCGCTTCAATCTTTAAATTGATATCGTGCAGCACCTGAGTGGCGCCGAAGTTTTTCGCCACCGCGCTAAATTCAACCATGCTCATAAAATATGGATCCTTTTCTCAAGTTGTTTCAGCAGGAAGCTCAGGCACAATGTCAAAAACAGATAAATCATCGCCACCGCCGTCCACACCTCCAGCGCCCGAAAATTGCCGGCAATAATCTCTTGTCCCTGACGGGTTAATTCTGCCACGCCAATGACAATAAACAGCGAGGTATCTTTAATACTGATAATCCACTGATTGCCTAATGCCGGGATCATCCGCCGAAAAGCCAGCGGCATAATGACATGCCACAGGGTGCTGCGCGGCGATAATCCCATCGCCAGGCTGGCTTCTTTAAATCCTTTATTAATCGACAGAATCGCCCCCCGGGTGATCTCCGCTATATAAGCCCCGGAGTTAATCACAATGGTGATAATGGCGGCGGGAACCGGATCAATACGCACCGGCAACACCATCGGCAGGGCGAAGTAGATAAACATCACCTGCACCATAATTGGCGTCCCGCGGATGACTTCCACAAACACCAGCGATACCGTTTTGGATATTGTTCCGCCTAATGCGCGGCAGGTGCCGGCCAGCAAGCCAATGATTAATCCACCTAATAAACCTGATAACGAAATAATCAGCGTCAGCTGCAAACCTTGCATCAGCAGCGGCAATGCATCCCAAATATAGCGACTGTCAAAATTCATGCTTCTACCCGTAAAGAAAATATGAGGTCGGATCGCTCCGACCTGGCAGGGTTATTTCGGCTGTTTAGCAAACCACTTTACGTAAATCTTGTCGTAGGTGCCATCGGCGCGCAGGGCCTGCAGGGCCTGGTTGACTTTTGGCGTCAGGCTGCTGTTTTTCTGCATCGCAAAGCCATACTGCTGTGGCAGAATGCTGTCCGTCTCACCGGTGGATTTGACCTTGCCGTTACCCGCCGTCTTCACGTAGTAAAGGACATTCGGTGAATCATGAACCACGGCATCGAGATTACCGGCCTGCAGGTCAAGGTAAGCGTTATCGATATTCGGGAACTCGATATAATTCGCTTTATATTTGCTTTTCATAAAGCTGGCTGCCGCTGTCCCCTGCTTAAGGCCGACTTTTTTCCCGGTCAAATCGCTGAATTTAACAATGGAGTTGTCGGTACTTTTCACGGCCATGAGCAGGTCGGCATTATAATATCCTTCGCTGAAGTCCACGACCTGCTTGCGCGCATCGGTAATCGTTATTCCCGCCATCGCCACATCCAGATTACGTGACTGCAGACCGGGGATCAGGCCGCCGAAATCCATCGGCCTTAATTCGTAGCTGATATGCATTTTCTTCGCAATCGCGTCCCACAGATCGATATCAAAGCCGACATATTTATCGCCTTGTTTAAATTCAAATGGAACAAAGGCAGTATCGACACCCACCGTTATTTTATCTTCTGCTGCTGTCACAAAACTGGCTGAACAAATAACTAATGCCAGCGTCAGCTTTAATTTCTTAAATAATCCACTCATAATTACCCTCAGCGTCAGTGAAATAGCCTACAACGAACGTCATCCTGCGAAATATCTCGCCGGAAGAATTAATAATAAGAGCTGATATGCCGGGCGCAGTTTTATGCGCCCGAATAAAATCGATAACTTATTCAGAAAACAGAGAGTCAGAGGTATCCGGTACTGGCGTTTGCGCGCTGTTCATCACCATGGAGAGAAAACTGTAATAACCGTTTATTCCAATCAGATCCACCACGCCCTTCTCGCCCCATAACTCAATGGCTTGTTGCCAGGTCTCATCGCTGACCTTTTGCTGTTGATGCAGCTGCTGACAGAAGTCATAGATCGCCTGCTCATCGGGCCGCAGATCCGCGGGCCGGCGCCTTTCCTTAATCGCCTGCACCGCCGCGGCAGAGATCCCTTTCTCGCGTGCTATCGGCGCATGGATCGCCCACTCTACCGGCTGCGACCAGTGCCGCGCGGTCAGCAAAATCGCCAGTTCAGAAAGACGCTGGCCCAGCGCGCTGCGATAGCGCAGGTACTCCCCCATACGCTGGGCATGCGCCATCAGCTCGGGGCTACGCAACAGCGGTTCAAAGGGCGGCAGCAAGGCGCCGCGCGGTCCGTTGATGATCTCTTCCGCTAACTGACGCTGCCGATCGTCCCATTCCTGTTCCGCCAGGGGCGGTAAACGATTGATCATAATTTCCCCGTCTCTTCGCGGATCACACAGTCCAGGGTATCGACCACAAAATCGAGCTGCGCCGGGGTGATGATAAACGGCGGTGCAATCAGGATGTGGTCGCCAGACTGGCCATCGATCGTGCCGCCCATGGGATAGACCATCAGTCCGCGCGCCATACAGTTTGCTTTGATCGCGGCGTGCAGCTTCAGGGCAGGATCGAACGGCGTTTTGTCGTCTTTATCGCGCACCAGTTCGACCCCCGCAAACAGGCCACGTCCGCGCGTATCACCGACATGCGGTAACTCCCCCAGCACCTCGCGCAGCGCCTTGTGCAGATAGGCGCCCTGCTGTTTGACAGCGTCCAGTAAATTATCGCGCGCGATCACCTGCTGCACCGCCAGGGCTGCCGACGCGGCGGTGGCATGACAAATGTAAGTGTGACCGTGCTGGAACAATCCGCTGCCCGCCTTCAGCGCGGAGACGATGGTCTCACTCGCCAGCACCGCCCCAATCGGCTGATAACCCCCGCCGAGTCCCTTGGCGATGGTCACTAAATCGGGCACCACGTCGTCCTGTTCAAACGCATGCAGCGTCCCGGTCCGCCCCATACCGCACATCACCTCATCCGCGATGTACAGGATGCCGTATTTGTCGCACAGGCGGCGGACCCCTTGCAGATAGCCCGGCGTCGGCGGCGTGGCTCCCGTCGTCGCTCCCACCACGGTTTCCGCACAGAAACCGATGATCGTTTCCGGGCCGGCCTCAAGGATGGCTTGCTCCAGCTCATTGAGCAGACGTTCGGTATACTGTTGCTGGGTCTCGTCAGCCCGGCGATCGCGGTACTCATTGCAGGCGGAGACGCGGATAACATCCATTAATAAGGGGGCAAACTGGCGACGGCGCCATTCGTTCCCCCCCACCGCCAGCGCGCCCAGCGTATTGCCATGATAGCTCTGTTTACGGGCGATAAAGCGGGTGCGCGATGGCTGGCCGATCTCCACAAAGTACTGCCGCGCCATCTTCAGCGCCGTCTCTACCGCCTCAGAACCGCCCGAGACAAAGTAGGCGTAGTTAAGCTCGCCGGGCGCCGTGCGGGTGAGATGTTCGGCAAGCTGCTCGACGGCATCGCTGGTGAAAAAGCTGGTATGCGCATAGGCCAGCCGATCGATCTGGCGGTGCATCGCCGCCAGCACATCAGGGTGCGCGTGTCCGAGGCAGGAAACCGCCGCCCCGCCACAGGCATCAAGATACGGTTTTCCCTGGGCATCAAAGATATAGGCCCCTTGCGCACGTGAGGCCACCATCGGCGTGCTACGCAGGCTGCGGTGAATGACATGACTCATACTGGGTTCTGCTCCTGAATCCGCTACATTAATTGAGCGTATCTTGCAGGATCCATTTGGATCACGTCAACGAATTAAAGATATAAATGCATCTATTATACTTATAACTGATACATTTGAATCATTTATCAGGACTTACCGGGGATCACGTAGGCGCCAGACTCAATGAGATAGCGTTCGGCACTTTCAATTTTACTCACCGCCTCCCGGCCGTGGCGCACCACCAGCATCGCCAGCAGACACTCCGCCAGCCCCATGCCGGAGACCACGGAAGGGAAAAATGACGGACTGTCGATGGAAAACAGCAGCGTGCAGTCTGCCGCCTGCGCTAAGGGGGAAACCGGCGAGTCGGTAATGGCGAGGATCCTGGCCCCTGCCTGCCGGGCTGCCTGTAAAACATCCAGTGATTCGCGCGAATAGGGCGCAAAGCTGGTGAGTAAGACGCAGTCCCGGGCGGTGAGTTCGCGGGTAAAGACTTCGATATTGCTGGCCAGGCCATCGATTAACGATACCTGGCGGTTGAACAGTCGATAGACATAGAACAGCGACCACGCGATCGGAAAGCTGGCGCGGAATCCGCAGATATAGACATTCTCCGCGCTATCGAGCAAGGTCACCGCCTGCTCCATCTGCTGGGCATTTTCGTTTTGCGTAAAGATCAGGTTCGCCTGATGCGCCTGAAATACCTCTTTATACAGCTGCGTTTGCGTGCCGCGGGCCATCATTTTTTCCGCTTTTGATACGTATGTATCATTGCGCAGCCCCAGGTCGTCAATGAAATCGCTTTTCAGCTCGCTCCAGCCGCGGTAGCCCAACCGCTGCGCCAGACGCAGCAGCGTCGCCGGTTTTACCCCGGCTTCCGCCGCGAAGGCGCGCATGGATAACACCACCAGCTGACTGGCATTTTGCAGTGAGAATTCGGCGGCGCGTTGCAGCTCGGGCGACAACCCGCCGAATTCATTAATGATTTTTTCCCTGAGATTCATGGCAGCCACTGACTGGTTTTAAGTGAAAGCTATCTAATCATATTTGAGATCAAGACTCTATAGGCTGGCATAACACCCGGGGGCCATCCTTTGCGGTTCTGAGCATGACTAACCGCCGTGCCCGTCACCTCTCCAGCCAGTCGATAAAAAACGCCATAAACGCCGATACCTGAGGGGGCTGCAGCTTTCGCTGGGGAAAGACAAACTGCAGCCCAACCTCCTTGCGGTCTAACCGGCTGAAACCGGTGAAGCGGTCGGCAAACAGCACCTGAAGCCGCCCCTCCTCGACATCCCTCTTCACATCCCACCATGATTTACCGGCGATCCCCGCCCCGCTGAGCGCCCACTGCCGCAGCAGTGCCCCATCGTCGCAGACCATCGCCGGCGTTACCCGGATGACCTGCTCTTTTCCCGCCTCCTCAAAGCGCCACTCGTTCATCACCACGCCGTGCCGCTCCAGCGCCAGGCAGCGATGATTATGCAGCGCCTCGGGCGAAGCAGGCATTCCACGGGCGGCAAGGTAAGCCGTCGAGGCCACCAGCACCCGATGGTTAGGACGAATGTGGCGGATGGCCAGGCTACTGTCCGGCAGGTTACCGACGCGAATGCTCATATCCAGCCGGTTGGCGACCAGATCCTCCACGCGCTCGCCTAAGTAGACGGAAAAGGTCACTTCCGGGTGACGGCGGGTAAAGTCGACGATGGCCGGGCTAAGGTATTGTCGGCCAAAGTCGGAGGGGGCGGAAAGGCGAATATCGCCGCTCAGGACCCCCTCTTTTTGCGTCAGCAACGACTCGGCGTGGCGCGCCTCCTCCAGCACGCGCCGCGCGGCATGATAAAAATCTTCCCCCGCGTTGGTCAGGGTGATAGCCCGCGTGGAACGATGGAACAGGCGGGTCTGATAACGCTCTTCCATCGCCTTCAGACGTGCAGTCATGGTGGCCGGCGAGAGCGACAACCGTCTGCCGGCGGCGGAGAGTCCCCCCGCCTCGGCGACGGCCACCAGCAGCGCCATATCTTCCAGTTTGCCCATTTTTCGCATTTCCCGAAAAGTGAATCTGTTTTTCGTCTAATTATCAAAATCAGATCCCGACTGTAAAGTGATTTCCATTCCACTCGCAAGGGACATCATTATGAATACGCTCTCACTTTTTGATCGTCATCGCATCGGTACGCTGCCGCTGAAAAACCGCATCGTCATGGCCCCCATGACCCGGGCGCGCGCCCTGCAGCCGGGAAATATCCCCTCCGCGCTGATGGCGGAGTATTACCGCCAGCGCGCCAGCGCGGGTTTGATCGTCACGGAAGCGACGCAAATCTCTCCTGAGGGACAGGGGTACTCCTGGACGCCCGGCCTGCATTCCGCAGACCAGATTGCCGGCTGGCAGTTGACGACCCGGGCCGTACACCAGGCCGGCGGCGTTATTTTTTCTCAGCTCTGGCACGTGGGACGCATGTCGCACGCCCGTTTTCATGCGGATGGTCAACCCGTGGCCCCCTCGGCGCTGGCGCCGGACGCCCAGGTCTGGGTGGTGGATGAGCAGGGCCGGGGCCAGATGGTGGACTGCCCACCGCCGCGGGCGCTCTCCCGGTCGGATATCCAGCGTATTGTCGCCGATTACCGCCAGGCGGCGCGCAATGCGATCGCGGCGGGGTTTGATGGCGTGGAGGTGCATGGCGGCAATGGCTATCTGATCGACCAGTTCCTGCGGCGTACCGCCAACCAGCGCACCGATGAGTACGGTGGTAGCCTGAACAACCGGATCCGTTTTGCCCAGGAGGTGCTGACCGCCATCGGCGACGCTATCGGCCACGAGCGGACGGGCATCCGCCTTTCCCCCTTCATTACCCAGCGCGGGATGAATGACCCGCAGGTGATCGACGCCATCCTTGCCCTGGCGGCCTGGTGCGAACAGCAGGGTATCGCCTTTATCCACCTGGCGGAGGCGGACTGGGACGATGCGCCAGCCGTTCCCCGGCACTTCCGCGACACGCTGCGCGCGACCTTCAGCGGCACCCTGATCGTGGCCGGGAATTACGATCAGCAGAAGGCGGAGCGCATTCTTGGCGCCGGTCTCGCCGACCTCGTGGCTTTCGGCCGGCCGTTTATTGCCAATCCCGACCTGCCGCAGCGGCTTCAGCACCGCTGGCCGCTGGCGACCGTCAGCGATCCCGGCACGCTGTTTGGCGGAACGGCGGCGGGCTATACCGACTATCCCTTCTATACGGAGCATAAAGAGTGAAATTGATCGACAAAATGTTACCTGCCGGGCGTGGTGTCGCTGTTGCCCGCACGCTGGCCAGGCGCGGCCTCACGCGCCGTCGCTGCGCCACCGCGCTGCTGCTTGCCGGGATATCCGGCTCCGCGTTTTCAGCCCCGCAGGGTTTGCTGAAGCCAGCCCAGCTCATCGTTGATAGCGGCCTTCCCCCTGCCACACGCGTCGCCAATGAATATGTCGCCAGGCAATACGCCACGTTCTGGAATACCGGCGATGACGCGCTGGCCCGGGCGGCGCTGGCGGGGAATTTTATCGATAAAACGCCCCCGGAAGGGCGCCGACAGGGGCCGGAAGGAGCGATCCTCGCCTCCAGAGCGTTTCGCCAGGCGGTGCCGGATTTACGCTGTGATGTCGAACAAATGATCGTGGCCGGTGACCGGGTGGTCTCACACTTACATTTTCATGGCCACTTTACCGGGACCTTCGGCACCCGGCAGGGTAAAGGACAAAATATCGATTTTATCGCCACCGATATCTATCAGATCAGCGGCGGTAAAATTACCGCCAACTGGCATATTGAAGATAACCTGACGCTGATGAAACAGCTGGGCGCGCAATAAGCTGCCCACCCGGACGGTGAGTAAGCGATCGGCAAAACCACGAGCCGCCCCGGACTCCGCCAGGACGGCTCGCCTGGCGGAGTCCGGCGCTTAAATTTGCGCCAGCCCGCCGTCGACATAGATCTCTGCGGCGTTAATAAAGCTCGACTCATCCGACGCTAAAAATACCACCGTCCGGCCAATCTCCTCCGGCTCGCCCAGCCGCCCGAGCGGAACGCTGGCGGCCAGAGCATCGAACAAGCCCTGGCGGTCCGCCTCCGCCACCAGCCCGCCCAGACCCGGGGTACGCACCGGACCCGGGCTGACGACATTGATGCGGATCCCGCGATCGTTCACCTCCAGCGCCCAGGAGCGCGCCAGGCTGCGTACCGCGGCCTTACTGGCGCTATAGATGCTGAAGTTCGCCGTCCCTTTGACCGCCGCCGTAGAGCCAGTCAAAATCACCGAGGCGCCGTCGGTGAGCAGCGGCAGCGCTTTCTGGACGGTGAACACCACCCCGCGCACGTTGGTGGCGAAAATCCGCTCGACGTGCGCTTCGGTGATGGCGCTGAGCGGCAGCATATCCCCGCCGCCAGCATTGGCGAACAGCACATCCAGGCGGCCGGACTCGTCGGCAATGGTCGCAAATACCGCGTCAAGGTCGCTTAACACGGCGGCGTCGGCGCGGATCCCGCGGGCGGCGGGCCCGATGAATCTTACCGCCGCATCCAGCTCCTCCTGTCGGCGGCCGGTGATATACACCTTCGCGCCCTGCTCCGCCAGCGCTTTCGCCGACGCCAGGCCAATCCCGGTGCTGCCGCCGGTCACTAACGCCACTTTATCCGCAAGTTTTTTGCTCATGGTGCATTTCCTTGGTTAGAGTATAAACAGGCCAGGCTCGCGAAAGCGTCCCGCCGGGTATGGAAAGCACTGTAATCGCCTCAGAGAGGCGGAAAAATGGCCTAATCTGAAAAACACTTTTCCCCTCCGTGGATAATGGACGCCCGCTAACCAGGATACTGCGAATAATGGACCGGTTTTCAGCCCTCAAAGCCTTCACCCGCGTTGTCGAAGCCGGCAGCTTTACCCGCGCCGCGGACTCGCTGGATATGCCCAACGCCACGCTCAGCAAAACCATCAAGCAACTGGAAGCGCACCTGGGGGTTTCCCTCCTGCAGCGCACCACCCGGCGTATTACCGTAACGCCGGAAGGACGGGAGTACTATGAAAAAGCTCGCTGCCTGCTGGAAGACCTGGAAGAGATCGACGCCTCCTTCAATACCGCCCACAATAAGCCGAAGGGCCATCTGCGGATCGCCATCGGCGGGTCGACCGCGCGCGATGTGCTGATCCCGCTGCTGGCGGACTTTATGACCTCCTGGCCGGATATCCGTATTGATTTGCAGGTGGCCGATAAACCCGCGGACCTCATCAGCGGCAATATTGACTGCGCCATCCGCGGCGGGCCGATGGAAGACTCGACGCTGATCGCCCGTAAAATCGGCGAGGCGACGCTGGTTACCTGCGCCACCCCGGGCTATCTTCAGCGCTGCGGCACGCCCGCCTCGCCGGATGAACTCCATCATGGCCACCAGCTCATCAGCTATCTGTCGCCGGCCAGCGGCAGAGCGTTTCCGTTTCGCTTTACGCGTCACGGCGTCAGTACCGAGCTCAAGACAGAGCCCCATCTCGGCATCAATGAGAGCAACGCGCATATTGCCGCCGTCGAGGCGGGCTTAGGCATTGTGCAGACCTTTACCTATTCGCTAAGACCCGCGCTGGCAAGCGGCAAACTGGTGGAGATCCTCGCCGCCTGGCGCCCGGCCCCCTATCCCTTTCACGTCGTCTATGCCCGGCACCGGCACGTGCCGCCCCGGCTCCGCGTCTTTATTGAATGGCTGGCGGCGGTTTTTCCGGCTGCGGTGCAGGGATAGCGCGCGTTATCTGACGCGGAGCAGGTCGCCGTATCGCGTGGTGTAGCGCGGCGATAGCATCTCTCGCTTCATCTGCCACTGCTGCTGGATCCCCTGGCCGGCAAAATAGAGCGCCCCCCTGCCGTTTTTCGCATTCAGCTGGTCGAGCACCTGCATCAGCCTGGCGCTGTTCTGCCGCGGGGCAAGCTCGTCGAACAGGTTCAGCTGGGCGACGCCCTGGCTGTAGAAATCGCCGAGCATCACCCCGGCCTTCTGATAGCGGTGCCCCGCTTTCCAGATGGCGTCCAGGCAGCTTGTCGCCGCGGCGATAATATCCCGGGAATCCTGCGTCGGCGTCAGCAGCTTCAGCGAGGCGCTGTTGCCGTAATAGGGTTCATTCAGCGCGAAGGGGCTGGTTTTGACAAAGGCGGAGACGAACCGGCAGTACTGATGCTCACCGCGCAGCTTTTCTGCTGCCCGCGCGGCATAGCTGCAGATCGCCTGGCGCATATCCTCATAGGCCGTAATGCGATCCCCGAACGAGCGGCTGCAGATAATTTCCTGCTTCGCGGGGGCAAACTCCTCCAGCGCCAGGCAAGGCTCGCCGCGCAGCTCCCGTACCGTTCGCTCGAGCACCACCGTGAAGTGCTTGCGGATAAAGCGGATATCGCTCTCCGCGAGCTGAAGTACCGTGCCGATCCCCATCGCCTCGAGCTTTTTGCCGATCCGCCGCCCGATGCCCCAGACCTCACTCACCGGCAGCAGCGCCATCAGCTTTCGCTGCCGCTGCGGGCAAGATAAATCCACTACCCCGCCCGTCTGCCGCTGCCACTGCTTCGCCGCGTGGTTGGCCAGCTTCGCCAGGGTTTTGGTCGGGGCGATCCCGACGCCCAGCGTCAGATGGGTGCGCTGCTGCACCGTGGCGCGGATTTCCCGGCCAAAGTCAGTCAGATCTCTGCAGTGGCGCACGCCGCTGACATCGCAAAAGGCTTCATCAATACTGTAAATTTCGCAGCGCGGGGCGAGCTCTTCCAGGGTGGACATCACCCGGCTGGACATGTCGGCGTACAGCTCATAGTTGCTGCTGAACGCCACGACGCCGTGGCGAAGAAACGCCTGCTTCTGCTTAAAGTAGGGTTCGCCCATTTTCACAAACGGCTTCGCCTCCGCCGAGCGGGCGATCACGCAGCCATCGTTGTTCGACAGCACCACTACCGGCCGCCCCTTCAGGTCTGGCCGGAAGGCGGTCTGGCAGCTCGCATAGAAGGCGTTCACATCACAGTGCGCGAACATGATCAGCCCGCCGCCTTGATGATGTAGGTCACCACGCCGAAAATATCGAGCGTCTCCTCGCGGCCGACCACGATGGGCGAATAGTCCGGGTTCATCGGGTTAAGCTGCACCCGCGGCAAAAGCTGCAGCTTTTTTACGGTAAACTCGCCGCCGACGGCGGCAATCACGATATCGCCATGCTCCGCTTTGCGCGCGCTGTCCACCACCAGCAGATCGCCTTCGTCAATGCCGGCGTCGATCATGCTGTCGCCAGCGGCTTTGACAAAATAGGTCGCGCTGGGATGCTGCACCAGCAGCTCGTTGAGGTCGATTCGCTTCTCGACATAGTCCTGAGCCGGGCTGGGAAAGCCGCACTGCACCAGGTCGGCAAAAAAGGGAAAGGAGACAATCTGACGTAGCTCAACCGGCGTGTAAAAGTTCATTTTTCAACCCACCATATAATACTGAATATATATACAGTAGTTTTGCCGGTTTTGCCGGTCAATATCGGCTCCAGCTATCAATCTCCAGCACTGAAATAACTCCTTGATGTCACTGAAGGTCACCGTCGTCGGTGGCGAACCGTTTGCTGCTTTTGCGCGCAGCCCCTCTCCCGCGCGAGGTGGCGGATACGCAGCGCCGCGGCAATCGCTTGACACTGTACATTAATACAGTAAAACTATCGCCCGCGATCAGCATACAGAGGACAGAATATGTTTGTGGAACTGATTTATGACAAGCGCAATTTTGCCGGGCTGCCGGGCGCCAGAGAGACCATTCTTAACGAGCTGACCAAACGCATGCAGCGCATTTTTCCGGAGGCGGAAGTGCGCGTGAAGCCGATGATGACGCTCCCGGCGATCAACACCGACGCCAGCAAGCATGAAAAAGAGCTGATCAGCCGTACGGTGCAGGAGATGTTTGAAGAAGCGGATATGTGGCTCACTGAAGAGTGATGCCGCCCGTCGTTGGCGGCGCCCCCCTCTTTAAGAGCTTTCCCGGATGTGGCAGAGCAGCGGGCAACAGTACAATAGCGGCGGTTGCAGACTGGCAATGCAACCTTCGCTCACCTGCTGGCTCTTGCATACGGCCAGCAGGTGAGCCTCCCCTCATCGCCTCACAGCGTCTCCGGCAGCGCCGCCATTATCCGATCCACCAGCTCGCGATGCTGATGCACCTTCCCGCATTTAACGATAACCTGCCTGGCGTTGTCATAGCCCGGCGCCCACAGACGGTTGTTGAGCAGAACGTCCTTGTAGACCGCGATCAGCGGTTTGTTCCACGCCGCCGCCATGTGCACCACCGAGGTGTCCGGGGAGATAATCAGCTCCGCCTGGGCAATCAGCGCCATCGCATGGTGCAACGTGTTAAATGGATTAACCACCACCTCCGGCGGCAGCGGGATGCGGATCTCGCGCCGGTGATCGAGCAGAATCACCGCGATCCCCGGATGGCGAGCCAGCAGTTTGTCGAGGAGTTCGGCCAGCTGCGTCTGGGAGAGACTCCGGTCGGCATGGCCGGCAAAAATATTAATCACTACCGCTTTTCCGCTCAGCGACGCCAGATACTGCGCCACCTCCTGCATAATCGGCCCGGGGATCGCCAGGTCGTAAGCATCCAGCCCGCAGGTGTCCAGTTTGAGATAATCGGCGATCAACTCGAACGTTTTCGTCACGTGCCAGCGCTGGCAGTCAAAATCAAAAGAGTGGGAGTAGTGCTTAATCGACGGCCATTTATTAAACCCGAGCACCGATTTCGCTTTTATTTGTCGGAAAAGCCGTAGACGATGCACGGGAATATCGAACAGCGAAGGGTCAATAATAATATCGTACTTATTATTAGCCAGTTCATTAATAACGTCGCGGGGAACGTTATGATTAAATTTTCGCAAAAAATCGGCGGACGTGACCGGGTCAGCTTCATAAATATGGCGGATCCGCGGGTTATAACGCATCACCTGGCTATTAGAGGTCGTCAGCAGGAAATCAACGATATAGCCTGACTGATGCAGGCATTTCACCAGCGCGGAATCCACTACCACATCGCCGACCGCCCCCTCATTGCGCATCAGTAAGACGGTTTTCGCGGACGACAAATCCACCGGCTGACGGCGTCGGCGATCCCAGAGCGCTTTCGCCACTCCCACCCGCAGGGCATTACGTACTTTCTTAGTAAAGTAATTTCGCCGTCTGTTGAGCTCCCTTATTTTATTAAACTTCTTGCGTGGGGAACCCTGCATGGTTGCATCGTGCATCATCCTAACCTCATTACGGCAATCATTAATATTCTGTGTCGTCCGATAAAGACTGAGCGAAATAAAAAAAGTTCGATTGAAAATGAAAATCATTCTTTTTTTTATTTACAAAACTCATCCAGCCCTGCGGGATTGCAACACAGCACTGTGAAGCAATAATGAGCGAATGGTGAATTTCCCGGCCCACCGTTGGCAGGCTGGCGCAACAGCGCTAAGCTGGCTGCTTTATGCTGTCAGGAGGACGCTATGCTTGAAGCAGTAGAAGGTAATATCCACCAGCGCCTGTGCGCGCTGCTCGACGAACACCAGGCGCGCTACCGGGTGATGGCGCACGACGCGGTCGGCCAGTGCGAAGCCGTCTCGGCGATCCGCGGCACCGCGCTTGGCCAGGGCGCGAAAGCGTTAGTCTGTAAAGTAAAAGGAAACGGCGTCAACCAGCATGTGCTGGCGATCCTCGCCGCCGATCAGCAGGCCGATCTGGCCAGCCTGGCCCGGCATATCGGCGGCAGCAAAGCCTCGCTGGCCAGCCCGGCGGAAGTGGAGGCGCTCACCGCCTGCGTGTTCGGCGCCATTCCCCCCTTCAGCTTCCATCCGGCGCTGCGCCTGCTGGCCGACCCGCTGCTGTTTGAGCGCTTTCCACAAATCGCCTTTAACGCCGGGCGCCTGGACCGGTCGATCATTCTCGATACCGAAGACTATTTACATATCGCCCGACCGGAGATCGCGACCTTTCGCCGTCTTAGCTAACCGGGCATCGGCCCTGATTTCCGCCGCATGGCGCAAAAATCCTGTTTATTCACGACACGATGCGTAGAGTAAGCGGGATATTTTTTGGCATTCTTTTTTTGGCAAGGACCTCTGTACATGTTTGATACCACCCTGTTGATCCTGCTGGGTCTGGCGGCGCTCGGCTTTATCAGCCATAACACCACCGTAGCGATCTCCATCCTCGTGCTGATTATCGTGCGCGTCACGCCGCTGAACGCCTTCTTTCCCTGGATTGAGAAACAGGGACTGACCGTCGGGATCATCATTCTGACTATCGGCGTGATGGCGCCCATCGCCAGCGGCACGCTGCCGCCGTCGACCCTGATCCACTCCTTTATGAACTGGAAATCACTGCTGGCGATTGCGGTCGGGGTGTTTGTTTCGTGGCTCGGCGGGCGCGGCGTCTCGCTGATGGGCTCCCAGCCGCATCTGGTGGCCGGACTGCTGGTCGGTACGGTGCTCGGCGTCGCCCTGTTTCGCGGCGTCCCGGTCGGGCCGCTGATTGCCGCCGGGATCATCTCGTTGTTTATTGGGAAGTCGTAGCCAGGCTGCCGTGATAGCGGCCCGGCGTCTGTCCGAGCCCTTTCTTAAACATGGTGATGAAGGCGGTGGTGGAATCGTAGCCCAGCGCCTGGGCCGTCTGCTGCACCGTCTGCCCGCGGATCAGCTGCTGCAGCGCAAGGATCAGCTGCAGCTGATGGCGCCAGCGGCGAAAGCTCAGCCCCGTTTCACGCACCACCAGCCGCGCCAGATTGCGCTCGCTCATCGCGAACTCCGCCGCCCACTGGCTCAGGGTCTGCCAGCGCGCCGGATCCTCGGCCATCATCGTCACCATCTGACGAATTTTCGGGTGGTTCGATACCGGCAGCTGCAGGTGCTCCTGCGGCTGCCGGGGCAGCTCATCAAACAGCACCTGCACCAGCCGGGCCGTGGCGGGGGCGGCCAGCGACTCGCCGCCGCGTTCCGCCAGGGTGAGGATCAGCTCCCGCACCAGCGGGGAAATCTTTAACGTACAGCAGCGGTCCGGCATCGGCGCGGCGCCCGGCTCAATGAACAGGAAGCACACCTGGGCGCCGGGGGTGGCGCGGTTACTGTGGGAAAGCTGCCCCGGGACCCACACCGCATACTGCGGCGGCACCATCCACATCGCGTTCTCCACCTCGCAGGTCAAGGCGCCGTGCAGGGCGAGGATCAGCTGCCCCTTACGGTGGGAATGCGCCGGAATATACTGCTCCGCCTCCACCACCCGAATACGAAAGGCAATAGCCGATTCGTGGCCACTGTCCGGTTCATAACCATCCAGACCCAGTCCGATCATCATGTTGTCCGATATTAGCGATAATCTGTCATTTTAGCTTGATTTAAACAGGGGACAAAGTCGCTATCGTAACCCCCCTCGTTAGTTACCTTGAGAATGATATGTCTTCTGTGATCTCCTCCACCGGCCGCCGCCCCGCGCTGCTGATTGCCGGTATCCTGCTCATCGCCACCACCCTGCGCGTGGTCTTTACCGGCGCGGCGCCGCTGCTGGACGCGATTCGTAGCGACTATGGCCTGACCACCGCGCAGACCGGGCTGCTCACCACCCTGCCGCTGCTGGCCTTTGGCCTTGTCTCGCCGCTGGCGGCTGGGGTTGCCCGCCGGTTCGGCATGGAGCGCAGCCTGCTGCTGGCGATGCTGCTGATCTGCGCCGGCATTGCCCTGCGCTCCCTGCCCTCCGCTGCATGGCTGTTTATCGGCACGGCGGTGATCGGCTGCGGCATTGCGCTGGGTAACGTGCTGCTGCCCGGGCTGATTAAACGGGATTTCTCGCAGCATGTCGCCCGGATGACCGGCGCCTATTCCCTGACGATGGGCGGCGCGGCGGCGCTTGGCTCGGCGCTGGTGGTCCCCGTGGCGATGGCCGGATTCGGCTGGCGCGGGGCGCTGCTGCTGCTGATGATCTTCCCGCTGCTGGCGCTCGTCAGCTGGCTGCCGCAGTCCCGGCGTCAAGCGGAGGCGCCGCTGACCGGCTCAGGCGCCATGCATAACCGGGGGATCTGGCGGTCGGCGCTGGCCTGGCAGGTGACGCTGTTCCTCGGCATCAACTCGCTGGTCTATTACGTGATTATCGGCTGGCTACCGTCGATTCTGCAGAGTATGGGCTATAGCGAAGCGCAGGCCGGCTCGCTGCATGGCCTGCTGCAGCTGGCGACCGCCGCGCCCGGCCTGGCGATACCGCTGATCCTGCATCGGCTGCGCGACCAGCGCGGGATCGCGGTGCTGGTCGCCCTGATGTGCGCCATCAGCGCCGCCGGGCTGTGGCTGCTGCCAGGGCTGGCCATCGGCTGGACGCTGCTGTTCGGCTTTGGCTCCGGGGCCACGATGATCCTCGGCCTGACGTTTATCGGCCTGCGCGCCAGCTCGGCGCACCAGGCCGCGGCGCTGTCGGGGATGGCGCAGAGCGTCGGCTATCTGCTGGCCGCCTGCGGACCGCCGCTGATGGGCAGGATCCACGATGCCAATGGCGACTGGCATATTCCGCTGCTGGCGGTGGCGCTGATTTCGCTGGTGATGGCGGTCTGCGGCGCCCTCGCCGGGCGCGACCGGGAGATTCATCCCTGAAGATGACCGGCAGCGCCCGCTGCCGGTAGGGTTATTGTGCCGCGGCGCGCAGCAACGCCTGCACCAGCGGCGCAGGACGCCCGTCCAGCGCGTGGCGTTCATGTTGAAACAAGGTGGCGACAAAAAACGGGTGCGTCACCAGCTCGACGGCGCGGATCTCGCCCTCTTCATCCCAGCCGGTGACGCGCAGATCGCCCTGCTCCAGCTCCGCGGCAAACGCGCTGTCCACCCCGTAGCGGCAGTGGTAGCCCTCTTCAATGCTCTCCCGACCATAGGCGCGGGCAATCAGCGTATTCGCCCGCAGCTCGACGACGGCAGAAGTCTCCACCAGCGAGCAGCTGAGGGGAGCGATCACCATCCGCCCTTCGCTGTCGGTTTCCGCATGACCCGCGTCCTGCCAGCCGAGCACGTTACGGGCGTATTCAATCACCGCATGCTGAAAGCCGCCGCAGGTGCCGAGGAAAGGAATGCTGTTTTCACGGGCATAGCGGATAGCGGCAAACGCGCCTTCCGGGTGACGATACGGGCTGCCGGGAACGACCCAGACGGCATCGTACTCCGCCAGCGCGTCGCCGGAGGCGATCGACGGGGTGGCGAGCCAGTCATATTTCACCGGCTGCTCCAGCACGGCGGCAGCATCGTCTATCGCCAGGGGAATGGCCTGATGGGCAACAATATCGGGGTGATAATCGCCGACGAGGGCGAGGCGTAAAGGGGTTTTCATAGCAGGTTCCTTATGTCTGGACGAGACGAGCAGCACAAGGAACGTCAGGATAGCGATCCCCTCCGCGGAACACAATCCTTATTTTCACCCCACCGCCGTGGCCGGCGGGTGAGGTATACTGGAGCAAGCGCAAAAGGGAGAAAGGATGAAAAGTAAGCTTTTGGTCAGCGCCTGCCTGATGGGATTCCAGGTGCGATATAACGGTAGCGAGAAAGCGCAGCTGGCGGCGACGCTGTCCCGCTGGCAGCAGGCGGATCGTCTGGTGATCCACTGCCCGGAGCTGGCGGCCGGTCTGCCGACGCCCCGCCTGCCGGCGGAGATCCTCGGCGGCGCCGGCGGCGATGTGCTTGCCGGACGGGCGCGGATCGTGGAAAGCGACGGCCGCGACGTCACGGGACATTATCAGCTGGCCGCCTGGCTGGCGCTCAGCGCCGCCCGGGAAGCGGGATGTCAGGCGGCATTACTCACCGACGGCAGCCCCACCTGCGGCAGTCAGTTTATCTATGACGGTTCCTTTCGCGGGCGGCGCAAAGCGGGCGCCGGCGTGGCCGCCGACCTGCTGCGCGCTCACGGCATCACGGTATTTTCCGACGGGCAGATCCCGCAGTTGCTCGCCTGGATGGCACAGAGGGAGCAGGATGATGATTCAATGTAAACGGGTGTACGATCCACAGGAAAGCAGCGACGGCTATCGGGTGCTGGTCGACCGTCTCTGGCCGCGGGGGATTAAAAAAGAGGCGCTGGCCTGCGATGAGTGGTGTAAAGAGTTAACGCCGTCCGCTGAGCTGCGGAAAGCCTTTCACGGCGAGGCGATCGATTTCGACCACTTCAGCCAGCGCTATCGTCAGGAGCTCGACGCACATCGCGAAACGGGCCTGCGGCTGGCGGCGCTGGCGCAGCGCCAGCCGCTGACGCTGCTGTACGCCGCGAAGAACACCGAGCAGAATCATGCCCGGGTGCTGGCCGCCTGGCTGGCGGCCCTGCCGGTTACGATTTAGCCGGATGGTCCCGGCGCCATAGCGCCCACTCATCGAGGGTTTCGCCGCTGGGCAGCTTGCACTGGGTGCTGACGCCCTGCGGCGTTTGCACCGGCACCCGGGTGCCGCCGGATTGCTGGCAGTAGACCGACGCGGGATTGGCCATGCCGATGGTTTTCGTCGGCGCGGTGGGCTGCGGCTGGGCGCAGCCGGCCAGCGCCAGGGGCAAAATAGCCAGTAACTTTTTCATCTTTTCTCCCTTTCTTCAATTCCCGGGGATTTTAGCCTGAATCTCCACGTTTTCTCCATCTTGCCTGCACTTTTCCCCCGTAGAGTAGCCCCTGTTCTCGAACTGACCAGAGAACAGATCATTCCATAATCAATGAGTTTTTCCCCGTCGCCCCCGACGGGGCTTTTTTCCCGCCGTGTCGACAAGTATTCCCCAGACAGATGTGATAAATTTAAAAATATCACTGTTTACTCGACGCTGATGTCCGTTTGCAGCCCAATATGCTGGGGTGACGTTTGGCGTGCTGGAGCTGTATTATTCATGTCAGATTTTATTCTTGCCCGGGTGTCGCAAACCCTCGCTACGGAACAGTCCCTGGAAACCCTGGTGCGCCAGCTGCTGGAGATGCTGGAGGCGGTGACGCGAATGGAGTCCACCTACCTTACCCGCATCGATATCAACGCCCAGCGGCAGCAGATCATGTTCGCCCACAACAGCAGCGAAATGCAGATCCCGGAAGGATTTTCCGTCCCCTGGGATGAATCTCTGTGCAAACGCGCCCTTGAGGATCAGTGTACGTTTAGCAATGACGTCGCCCGTCGCTGGCACTCCTGCATCGCCGCCCAGGAGCTGGGGATCGCCACCTTTTTAAGCATTCCTGTGCGCCTGGCCGACGGCTCTCTGTTCGGCACCCTCTGCGCCACCAGCCGGCAACAACAGCCTTATAACCTTGAAGGTGAACAGGTCATGGGCCTGTTCGCGAAGCTCATTTCCCACTACGTGGAAAAAGACACCCTGGTGCAACAGCTGCAGGCGGCAAACGTCGCGCTGGAGCTGCACTCGTCGACCGATGAGCTCACCCAGCTCCCTAATCGCCGCGCGCTGTTTAAGCAGCTGGCGCTACGCTTTGCCTCCGCCCGCGCTCAGCAGCAACAGGTCGCGCTCATTTTTATCGATCTCGACGGTTTCAAAGCCATTAACGATCGGTTCGGCCATCCGTGCGGCGACAGCTTTCTGGTGCAGGTCGGCGAACGACTCACCGCCGTCGCGCGCCGGGAAGATATCGTTGGCCGCCTTGGCGGCGATGAGTTTTTGATCGTCGGTAGCGCCCAGCCGCCCGCGGCGCAGCAGGCGTATGTCACCACCCTGCGCCAGGCCCTGTGCGGCGTCTACTTCCTCGGCGAACAGCGTATCAACTATGAGGGCGCCAGCTTCGGGGTGGTCATCTGCGATCCGCAGAGTATCGATGTTGAAGCGGCCTTACGCGCTGCCGATGAGGCGATGTATCAGGATAAGAAGTCTCGCCGGCAGGAGAATTTTATTCATATTGACTAAAGTCACGCGATATCCAGTATCATGCTGGGCATCATTCGTGGGTACAGGGACACTATCATGAAATTGGGTATTCTTTTCCCGGTGGCGATCTTTATCATCGCCGTCGTCTTTCTCGGCTGGTTTTTTGTCGGCGGCTATGCGGCGCCGGGCGGAGCATAATGAAAAAAAGCACCATTATTATGCTGGTTGTCGCCATCGTGGCGGTGGCCGGCGCCCAGTTCGGCTGGTGGTGATCGCCGCGGCGATATTGCGGAGTTGTCCTATCCCATCAATAAGTTAACGCTTTACACTCACGTTATCCGCCGCGGCATTCTCGGCCCCGGGGAAAGAAAAATAGCGGGAGAAGTAAGGATGAAAAAACCGATCGTGTTACCGTTGATTATTGCGCTGTGCACGCTGTTATCGGGATGCATTGTTGACGATGGCTATCACCACCATCGCCATCACCACCATCATCACTATCATGACGATGATTAATGCTTCACGCTGTTGATGAGCCGATAAAACAGGGCGAACTTTGGTTCGCCCATTGACGCTTAATCCTGACGCTCGTCGCCGAGGAAAATAAAGCCGAGCGGAATAGCGAAGAGCGCGGTAAAGACGATGCTGTAAACCGTCACCATCGCCCCCTGCAGGAAGAACATGGACGTCGTCCACTCCGAGTACGGCATATTGTACTCGCTCACCACGCCGCCAAAGGTCGCCCGTCCCACCACCGCCAGCGCGATAGCAAACACCGCCGCGAGCGACAGACAGTATTTTTTGCAGTTTTTATTGCTGAGGAGTTTTTGCAGAATCATCCGGGCTTCCTTTTTGCTGAGCGATAAACGGCTGTATATGTAACACCAATGCAATAAAAAATGAAGGGTTTTTGTTACAGGGCAGAATAAGAGGCGGCGGGCCGGTCTGTGGGTAACCGGCCCGTGGGGATCAGGACTGCAGGGTAGCCAGGCGCGCGGCGAACCCAACGAAAACCAGGCCAATCAGGCTGTTGCCAAGTTTGGCCAGCTTCTTGCGGGTTTTGACGTAGCGGGTGACAAACGAGCCGGAGAGGATCAAAAAGCTCATATAGCAGAAGCTTATCACCTCGAGGGTCAGCGCCAGAATAAAGAACGCCACCCCGGGTGCTTTGGCGTTGACGTCGATAAACTGCACGAAAAACGACACATAAAACAGAATCGCTTTCGGGTTGGTCAGGCTCAGTGTCAGGGAGCGCTTGAGGATTGCGCTCGCCGGCTCTGCGCTGGCGTCGGCCTGGCCGTCACGCTGGGTCAGCACCGCATAGAGCATTTTGCCCCCCAGCCACAGCAGGTAAATCGCTCCGAGGTAACGGACGACGTTAAACAGCACCGGCGTGGTCTTAATCAGCGTCGCCACGCCGGCAAAGGCCAGAAACATCAGCACCGCGTCGCCAATAAAGACGCCCGCCGCCGCCAGATAGCCTTTCTTCACGCCGTGGGCAATGCCCGTCTTCAGCACAAAAAACGTATTAGGGCCAGGGACGAGGATGATAAACACCGCCCCGACCAGGTAGGTCAAATAATTCAGAACACCAAACTCAGCGAACACTCTGCACTCCTTCGCGCACGACTAAAACATGATCCGGCTCACGTTACCCCAACTGTCGGGATTTTGAAAGCGCAGCCTGTGCGGGAAGGTTAATAGACGGAGGGTTCACCCAGCGGGCGGGTTTTAAAACGGCGATGCACCCACAGATACTGCTCGGGGGCGCGCAGGATCTCGCGCTCAATCACCTTGTTGATATAGCCGGCGGCGATCTGCTTATCCTCACCCGGATAGTCATTCATCACTTCGCTAATGTGCAGGCTGTAGCCCTGGCGATCCAGCTTGCGCACCATGCTGATGCTCAGCATTTTCGCCCCCGATAAACGGGAAAGCACATAGGTGCCGTTGGTGGTAGCCGCCTGCGGGACGGAGAAAAACGGCGCAAACACGCTGCCCTTGGGGCCGTAATCCTGGTCCGGAGCAAACCAGACCGCTTCGCCTGATTTTAAGGCATGTACCAGGCCGGTCAGGTTGTTGCGATCGATCATCGCTTTGTTCGAGCGCAGGCGACCGCGGGTTTGCACCCACTCCATCAGCGGACTGTTGTGCGGACGATAGGTGGCCATCATTGGACGACACAGCCCCATGGCGCGCCCGCCCAGCTCCAGCGACATAAAGTGTATGCCGACGACCATCACCCCTTTCCCGCCGCTAAGCGCATGATTAAGGTTGGCAAAGCCCTCGACATCAAACCATTTTTTAACCCGCTCATCGCTCCAGAACCAGGCCATGCCGGTTTCGATCAGTCCCATTCCCAGCGACATAAAGTTTTGATCGATGAGGGTCTCGCGCGCCGCCGGCGACATCTCCGGGAAGCAGAGCTCAATATTGCGCCGGGCGATATGTTCGCGGCGTTTGAGAAAGCGTCGGGAAAGACGACCCGCGCTGGTGCCGATAAAATGCAGCAGCGGATAAGGCAGTTGCACGATCAACCAGAGAATGCCGAGCCCGAACCAGGTCAGCCAGTTGCGCGGGTGTAAAAGTTGTTTATGAAATACGCAGGCCATGATTTTTCCTGTAAACATTAATTATGTGGTAACGCTTAAGGAAAACAGAGTCCATTTATCATCATTAGGCGGTACGTACAGCAAGTTCGACAATACTAATCCGGCGAAATTCCTTCCGGCAAGTAAAAAACTGCGTGCTGACAAAAAAACATAATTGCGGCACAAATGTTACTAAATGTAAACTTAAATCTTGCGACCCTTTTAATATATTCATCATGTATATCATTTTCACGCTAATCATCCGCGTTACTAGCAGAAAAAACCGAATTCTTCATCGGGGGCGCCCTGCCTGCGGGGAGATGTCGTCCGCTAAGCCGCGCGGCCAGCGGCGTGGCGCATCGCGTCGCGTCGTCATTTGTGGGCGTGATAATTAAAGCGCGCGCGCCGTGGAATGTATCATGTTTAATCTATCAGCATAAGGAAGATTAAATTCGCCTTAAGACAATAATTAAGAATAGGCTTATTTAAGCCTGCTTTAAAAATACTCGTCTTTTCCTGCGGAGGCATTTTAATGGCGCCCTCGCCGGCTGCTAAAAAAATATTTCTTTACGCCTCGCGCATAAAAACAGGCGGGGGTGAATGACGGACAATGATCCGCCGCCGGTTTGCACTCGCGTCGGGTGATTGAGAGAACAACGCGGCCAGGGCGCGAACCACGCCCTGGCCGTAGAGGATCAATAGGTGTGGAAGTATTGCTGGATCAGCTGCGGATTTTTCGTCTGCGTCAGCGCCGTCATCAGCAGAATACGCGCTTTCGCCGGGTTGAGGGAATCGGCCACCAGCCCTGGCTGGCTGTCGTCCGGGGGCACCACGCCGCTGCCGGTGCGGGAGGCGCGCACCACCACGATACCCGCCTGCTGCGCTTTTTTAATACCAGCGGCGCTACGTACCGATACAGAACCCGCCCCCGTGCCGGCGTAAATAATACCGTCGGCATGATGGGCGATCGCCGCATCGTACATATACTCCGGGTCGTCCTGGTAACCATAGATGATCACCACTTTCGGCAGAGCCTTCAGCTGACGCACATCGAAGACCGAGCGCAGGGTATGAATTTTATCCACCCGCGTTTCAAACTGGGGTTTTCCCCCCACCACGACGCCAAGATAACCCTCCTCCGGCGCCCGGAAAGTATCCAGCGAGGTGGCATTGGTTTTGGTGACGAAGCGCGCCGCGCCGATGCGGTCGTTAAGCACCACCATGACCCCGCGCCCACGGGCATCCGGGTCGGCGGCGACGGTGACGGCTTCCAGCAGGTTCATCGGCCCGTCGGCGCTGATCGCCGTCGCCGGACGCATCGCGGCGGTAAAGACCACCGGTTTATTGCTTTTCACCGTCAGATTGAGGAAATAAGGGGTTTCATCGAGGGTGTCGGTGCCATGAGTGATCACCACGCCATCGACATCATCCCGGGCTAATAACGCATTCACCCGCTTCGAGAGCTGCAGAATAATATCGCTGGTCATATTCTCACTGCCGATATTCGCCACCTGCTCACCTTCGACGTGGGCGATTTTACTTATTTCCGGCACGGCGTTAATCAGCGTCTGCACGCCAATTGCCCCGGCTTTATAGCCCGTCGTCTGGGTATTGCTGGCCGCCGAGCCGGCAATCGTCCCACCGGTGGCTAAAATGACAATATGCGGTAAGCGCGTCTCGCTAAACGCCAGGCTGCTCATCGTCAGTAACGCAATGGCAAGTAATGCTCTAAAATTCATACAAGTCACTCCCTTCATAGACATTAATCAAACTTACGCTTGCTTAATGCAAAGGGCTTGCCAGAATTGATATCTTTTACGGGGGGTAAATGGTTAACTATCAGACAATAATAAGGTTCTCGCATCAACATCGCCCAAATCTGGTGCATGACTGGATCTGAACCGGGCAAGCGCCATGAACCCATACATTATGAGTTTTTACCCTTTCAGCAACACACAACACGCATTGGGATCAGATTATCGACACTTCCGTCACCCCCGAGGTCATTTATGCCCGCCGGGTGACGCGAACGGAGAACAGAAATGCGTATTGCCCTGAAGTCGGCCCTGATGCTGACCACCAACGTCATTCAGATCATTAACCCTGATCTGCACCGGCATATGCAACGAACGGCCTTAATCGCCCTGACACTGGCGCAAAGGCTGGGCTTGCCTGCCGAGCGGCAGCAGACCATCTTTTGCGCCGCGCTGCTGCACGATATCGGCGTACTGGGTGATAGACGCACCATTCATTCGCTGGATGCTATCGATAATATCCACGATCCGCATCAGCGCCAGGGGGCGGCGATGCTCGAGGGGTTAGCAACCTTCCGGCCCATCGTCCCCTTTATTCGCGACCACCACTTTAGCCCGGAGCACCGCGGCAGCCGCGAACAGCATATTGTCTATTTCGCCGATGCCTTTGAACGGCTGCTGCCGGCGGATAGCCGCGTGACCGCCTGGCCCACGCGGGCAGTGGTGGAGCAGTTCGTCACCCTGCACCGGGAGATCGATCCGTTACTCTGCGATACCCTGTGCGAGGTCGCTGAAAATGCGAGCTTCTGGCAGCACCTGCATCCCGGGCATATTCAACGGCTGCTGGAAATTATTGCCCCCATCAACACGCTGTATCTGGATATTGACGGTCTGAAAGATGTCTGCCTGCTGATTGCCAAAATTGTCGACACCTACAGCAGCTTTACCGCCAGCCACAGTATTATGGTGGGGGAAATCGCCCGCCAGCTTGCCCACTGGATGCAGCTGCCGGAGCCCATCTGCCAGCAAATACAGGTTGCCGGCTATCTGCACGACATTGGTAAGGTTTATATCCCTCTTTCTATTCTGGAAAAAGAGGGGGAGCTGGATGACGACGAGCTGAGCCAGGTACGCGAGCACAGCTACATGACCGGGGATCTCCTTAGCGACTACAGCGAGCTTGGCGACATTATCAACTGGGCCTCGAATCATCATGAAAAACTGGACGGCAGCGGCTACCCTCTGCATCTCGAAAAGGATCACCTGACCCTCGCCGACCGCATTATCTCCATCGCCGATATTTTCACCGCCCTGACCGAAGATCGCCCTTATCGTAAAGGGATGGCCTGGCAGGAGGCCTTACAGATTATGGAAACGGATGTTATAAATGGCGCTCTGGATCGCGATGTCTTTCTCGTTTTGCGCCACCATGCGGAAACGCTACACGCCATCATTCTTCAGACCCTCGAACACCCCCGCAGCGAGCACCGTCCCTGAAGCGGACCGCCGTCGTGACGGGGACGGGTTCTATAATTAAAACAGCTTCATCTGCATGCAAGGAAACACAGGGTGAGAATCGCCACCATCACCAACTGGGCCTACGGGATCACCGTCGGCCTGACGCTGGCATCCGGGAGCGCCATGCTCATGGCCTCCAGCGCCGACCGCGTCGAACGCCAGGCGGTACAGCAGCGCCAGGTCTTTGATACCCTCTCCGACGAGGTGGAAAACGACGCCTGGGCGCTGTCTGACCTCGCCCGGCTATACGTGGTTAAGCCCTCGCCGGAGACGCTGGAGCAGTACCAGCAGCTGCAGCGGACCGACAAAAGCATTGAGCTGCGGCTGGCCAGATTGAAAGATAACGGCGCCAGCCGCGAGGAGCTGGCGCTGCTGCACGATGGCCTGCAGATTGCCGCTGAACTGCAGGATGAACAACAGGCCGCCCTGACGCATGTCGCCCACGGCGATGCGCCAGCGGCCATCGCCGTGCTGTACGGCAATGCATACGAGACCGAGCTGGAACGCATGCAGACGCAGATCGATCGCTTCCGCCAGATGCTCGAAAATCGCGCCGCCGTCGCCATTGACCAGGCCACCGAACGCTCGCGGATCTGGCGCACCCTGTCGGAAATCATGGTCGGCCTGACCGCGCTGATGTTTTTGTTCGTCCTCGGCTTTATTCTCAAGCGGCGGGTGCTCTACCCGGTGGTTCGCCTGAGCGACGTGGTGCAGCGTCTCGCCTCCCAGGACTATGCGGTGGAGACGCCGCAGTTTACTCAGGTGGATGAGATTGGCGATATGGCCCAGGCCATCCGCATTTTTCGCGAGAACGGCCTGGCCCGCCAGCAGCTGGAGCAGCAGCGCGACGCTGACTGGGCGATCCGCGAACTGCTGGCGCGCATGACCCAGCGTCTGCAGGGCTGTGAAACCATTGAGGATGTGATTAAGGTGGCGGAACTGTTTGCGCCGAATATCGCCCCGACGATCCCCGGGAAACTGTATATTCTCGATACCGATCCCTGGCAGATGCGCTGCGTGGCGCAGTGGCTGGCGCCCGCCGGGGAGACGACGTCCTTTTCACCCGACGACTGTTGGGCGATACGTCGGGGACTCAGCCATCCGCCGGTGCAGGGCGAACCCGATATCACCTGCTATCATCTGCCGGAGGCGTATGCCGGCCAGTCGCTCTGCGTACCGCTCATCGCCCAGGGCGAAGCCATCGGGCTGCTGACCTTTCAGAACGTTACCGCCAGTGACGCTCCTTCCCGGGCCTACCTTGAGCTGATGGCGGAAGCGCTGGGCCTGGCGCTGGCCAATCAGCGCTTACGCAGCGCCCTGCTGGAAAAAGCGCTGTTCGATTCCCTGACCGGCCTGCGTAATCGCCATCATCTGGACGAAGCGCTGCATTCACAGATGGCGCTGGCGGTCCATACCCACACCCCGCTGAGCTGTCTGATGATCGACATCGATCATTTTAAAGCCATCAATGACCGCTACGGCCACGAGGCCGGCGATCTGGTGATTAAGAGCGTCGCCACCATCGTGCAGCGCGCGGTGCGCGATATCGGCACGGCTTTCCGCTACGGCGGCGAAGAGTTTCTGGTGCTGCTCCCCGGCCTTGACGAAGCCGAGGCGCACCAGTGCGCCAGCGAGATCTATACCCAGGTGCACGCGATGACGCTGCGAGATGGTCTGACCGAGATAGGCCAGGTGGATGTGTCGATTGGCATCGCCAGCTACCCGCAGCATACCCAAAGCGACAGCCTGCTGCGCGCGGCGGACGCCGCGCTGTACCGGGCGAAAGAGCTGGGCCGCTCAAGGATTGTCAGCTTTGGCCGCCTGAAGACCAGCTAACCGGGTGATTGCTCGGTCGCATTGAGCAGCGAGATAACTTTCCGCACCACCGCCGAACGGATATGGCGGTGGTAAACCATGCTCAGCTCACTCTCCGCCAGCCGGTCCTGAAGATCGATATACACCACGTTATCGAGGCGTAAGGCCCGCGCCGAGACCGGAACCAGGGCCACCCCGACCCCGGCGGAGACCAGGCTAATCATCGAGGTGACGTCGTTAATCCGCTGCGCCACCTGCGGCGTAAAGCCCGCGACGCGGCAGGCGTCAATAAACACCTGCTCCAGCCCGGTGCCCTGCGGATCGTCAAGCGAGATCCAGTTATCCGCGCGCAATGAGGCCAGATTGAGCGCCCCCACGCCCGCCAGCGGATGCTGTTGATAGAGCGCCAGGCAGAGCTTTTCCCGCACAAACGGCCTGACCACCAACGCCTCCGGCGGCGAGGCCAGCGGCGCCCGGATGATGGCGATATCCAGGCGCAGATCCAGCAGCGCTTCGTAGAGCATTTGCACATCGCCATGCACCAGCGACAGCTCAATCCCCGGCCAGTCGGCGCGCAGCTCGCGCAGCAGCCCCGGCAGTTTACTGTCGTACATCGCGCTGGAGACATACCCCAGATGCAACCTTCCCTGCTCGCCCCGCGCGGTGCGCTGGGCGTCCAGTGCCGCCTGGTCGACCATCTCCAGCGCCAGCCGCGTCTTCTGCCAAAAGGCCTCGCCCGCGGCGGTCAGGGTCAGACGGCGGTTGGCGCGGGAGAAGAGCACCACCCCCAGACGCTGCTCGAGCTGTTTAATCTGCTGGCTGAGGGCGGGCTGGGCGATATGTAACCGCTCCGCCGCCCGGTGCATATGTAACTCTTCGGCAACGACCACAAAATGGCGTAACGCTCGCAAGGACATGGCCGGACTCCAGGGTTTTATTGATAATAAAAATCTTATCAATAACGCATGAATGATGCAATTGATAACCATTAGCCTGCGAAGCATACTGTGCGCATCGACACGCTAAGGAGAACATCATGACCGCACCGATTCAGGATCTGCGCGACGCCATCGCACTGCTGCAACAGCATGACAATCAATACCTCGAAACCAATCATCCGGTGGACCCTAACGCCGAGCTGGCCGGCGTCTATCGTCATATCGGCGCCGGCGGCACCGTGAAGCGCCCCACCCGCATTGGCCCGGCGATGATGTTTAACAATATTAAAGGCTATCCGCATTCGCGCATTCTGGTGGGCATGCACGCCAGCCGCCAGCGGGCGGCGCTGCTGCTGGGCTGCGAAGCTTCGCAGCTGGCGCTGGAGGTGGGTAAAGCGGTGAAAACACCGGTCGCGCCGGTGGTGGTTCCGGCCGGCAGCGCCCCCTGTCAGGAGCAGGTTTTTCTGGCCGACGATCCGGACTTTGATTTGCGCACCCTGCTCCCGGCGCCCACCAACACCCCGATCGACGCCGGCCCCTTCTTCTGCCTGGGCCTGGCGCTGGCCAGCGATCCTGACGACGCCTCGCTCACCGACGTCACCATCCACCGCTTGTGCGTGCAGGGCCGGGATGAGCTGTCGATGTTTCTTGCCGCCGGCCGCCATATCGAAGTGTTTCGCCAGAAAGCCGAGGCTGCCGGCAAACCGCTGCCGATAACCATCAATATGGGTCTCGATCCGGCCATCTATATTGGCGCCTGCTTCGAAGCCCCTACCACGCCGTTTGGCTATAACGAACTGGGCGTCGCCGGCGCGCTGCGTCAGCGCCCGGTGGAGCTGGTGCAGGGCGTCAGCGTCCCGGAGAAAGCCATCGCCCGGGCCGAGATCGTCATTGAAGGCGAACTGCTGCCCGGCGTGCGCGTCAGAGAAGATCAACACACCAACAGCGGCCACGCGATGCCGGAATTTCCCGGCTACTGCGGCGGCGCCAACCCGTCGCTGCCGGTGATCAAAGTCAAAGCGGTAACCATGCGGCACAATGCCATCCTGCAGACGCTGGTGGGACCGGGGGAAGAACATACCACCCTCGCCGGGCTGCCGACCGAAGCCAGTATCTGGAATGCCGTCGAGGCCGCCATCCCGGGCTTTTTACAAAACGTCTACGCCCACACCGCGGGCGGCGGTAAATTTCTGGGGATCCTGCAGGTGAAAAAACGTCAGCCCGCCGACGAAGGACGTCAGGGACAGGCTGCGCTGCTGGCGCAGGCGACCTATTCCGAACTGAAAAACATCATTCTGGTTGATGAGGATGTCGATATCTTTGACAGCGACGATATCCTGTGGGCGATGACCACCCGCATGCAGGGGGATGTCAGCATCACCACCCTCCCCGGTATCCGCGGTCACCAGCTCGATCCTTCCCAGACGCCGGAATACAGTCCGTCGATCCGCGGGGAAGGTATCAGCTGCAAAACGATTTTTGACTGTACGGTTCCCTGGGCGCTGAAAGCGCACTTTGAGCGTGCGCCGTTTGCCGATGTCGACCCGCGTCCGTTTGCCCCGGAGTATTTTGCCCGTCTGGAAAACGGCCACGGTCAGTAAGTCAGTCAAGCGGGGCGACAGGCGCCGGACACGCGGCGTCTGTCGCCCGATTCAGCGCCATCCGGAGCGGATGGCGAAGGCGGGTTAGTTGATCGCCGCGGCGAGGTCTTTTTTCACCTGCTCACGCTGCTCGGCGGTCAGCACCTGGCTGACATCGAAGTAGTATTTCACGCGATAATAGCGCACCTGCTGATCCAGTTGGCTAAAGGCAGCCAGCTGCTGTTTGACTTTGGCTTCATCCCATTTCCCGGAGTGAATCACGTCGGCCAGGGCGCCGTCCTGATAGCCGCTGATTTTAATCTGGCTCACACTGTTTTCGAAGCCCTGACGCAGCGCCTGAATTTTGGCAATCTGATCCTCACTCAGCTTCAGGTGCTGGACGACCGGGTCCTGCGAGACAGACGGCACGTCAGCTGAGGTCGACGCCTGGCTGGCGGCGGTGAAGCAGGTGGTCAGCGCAATGGCGATCAGGGTGTTACGCAAGCGTGTATTCACAATGAGTTATCCTTCAGGCAAGTAAAAGAGACTGGATTATCATCGCGGGAATAAAGACTATCTGTAACAAAGCATTCGTTTAAAACTGGATAAGAAAAGAATGGCAGGTAACCGAAACCTGGCCCCGGCGGGGGCTCAGCAGCAAAGAAAGATATATTCATCCTTCCAGTAACGGCCCTGACCAATGATATCCCCGGCCGCAGTGATGAGCCGTTTTTGCTTTTCGGTTTCGATCCCCTCCACAATCACATGCCCGGTCAGGGTATGAATAGCCTGTAACAGCCCGGGCAAAGCGGGATCGTTTTCTTTGTCCCAGAAATAGTCTTTATCCACTTTGACGCAATCAAAGCGAAATCGCTCCAGCAGCCGGAACGTCGTTCGTCCGCGACCAAAGTCATCCAGCCAGACCGGGCAAAGCGCCGCCAGCGTGCTCAGCGCCGTCAGTTCACGGCCGGCGATAAATTCATGAAAATTCTCATTTATTTCCAGAGCAATGTATTTACAGGAGCGCAGAAAATCACAGAGATAGCGGTCGGTCAGAATAAAATGGCTTAATAAATCATCAATATTCAGAGAGATCGGCTTATTATCGACCTGGGAAAAATCAAATACGGAAAGCAACTCGATTTGTCGGGTAAATAGTGCAAGCTTATCGCTTTCGGTGAGCGTGGAGAAAGAAAACGTGGGCGCTGAGGTGTTATTTTGTGCGGGTGCTATAATGTCTTTAGTGAGCAATTCCCACGAGTGGTAGCCGCCACCATCGCTAATAGCGGGCTCCAGAACGAAGCGATAAGAGGTATTTTTCACGTTTTCTTTAACCATTTAAAAAATACCAGAAATAAGAAAGGGTTAAAGCATGTCATATATTTCCCGCTAACAAAAATAGTTTAAAATGATCGATAAGAAACATTCGATAGCTAAAAACTATCAAGATATAATTTATTGATCGGTAAAGTGAATTAATATAAATTTGCCCCCGCTGTCAGACCCGCGTAAATCACAATTAAAATATCGTTTCAAACCAGCCAGTTACAAGATAACCCCGCCGCCAGGCATGGCGACTTCATGCTTTTTCCCTGCAGGATAAAAAGCATGGTGTAATAAAAACGAAAAAAACAAGCCGCCAGTTTTTGTCATATTGTTATGCCGAAGATGAATAACGCATCACCCGGCACGCCCCGCCGGCCATGCCTTCTGCGGGCGATAAATCAGGCAGCCGGGTCAACGAAACGTCATATTTTCCCGCTACCTTACTGGCAGAAAAGGCGAAGCGGGAAAAGGGAAGTGAAAAGAATATACGTGGTTCCGCTGGCGCTGATGCTGATCATGCTCAGCGTCAGCGCGTGGCGGGAACCGGCTCCGCGGCATGCCGCCAGAGGGCTGTGCGTCTGGTTTGATGGCGCAATGGTCGACTGCCTGCAGAGGCAGCGGCTGGGCGAAGCGAGACCCGCTCACGCGCTGGTCAGACGATAAACCGGTACCCGCCGGGTGGTATTGAACAGATTGTCGCTGACCTCCACCTCCTCAGTGACAATAGCCATCCCGGACCGGCGCAATTGGGCAATGTCCGCCGCCACCCGCTGACTGCCGAACCAGAACAGGGCATCAAGCGCGGTAACCGGCAGGCCGGCGATTAATGCCTGGCGGAGTCGATCCCGGGCAGGTTTAATCTCCCGGGCGATCTGCTGGTACGGCGCCGCCGTCAGGCCCGTCGCTTCGACGCGACGAATGCGGTTTGTCAGGTGGTAATGAAAGCTCTCCGGTACAGCCTGTAAATCCTGCCTCAAACTGTAGACGCAGCCGTAACGTTTGCCGTTGAACACGGCGGCTTTACGGCTGAGCTGCAGCGTCTCGCGGACGTCGGCGATCAGCTGCGGCGCGCGCACCAGCAGCAGGCGAAAAGGCAGCTCGAAGCTGGTGACATAGTCGACGTTCAGTAACGCAATGCGCAGGCGCTCCTCTGCCCCGGCCTGCATCTGACGGCACTCCTGATAGACTTCGCGCCACTGCTCCCGCAGCCGCGACGTTTCACCGGCTTCGGTAAACTGGTATTTTTCAATATCGTAATCAACTCTCCCGGCCACCGCGCATTCCTTCCTGAATCAGTCCCGGCGTTATACTATCATCCTCCGGCGCTGTACCCTACGCCGAGCGCCGTCGCCGCTGTCGGTTATTTACGATAAAGATAACGGGTGATGACCACATCAAGAACAAACAGCAGGAAAATAACGCTGCTTAACCACAATAAGCCTGCGAATAAATCAAGTAATTGCATCGTTGTTCCCTCGCCGTTGGCCATAAAATATAAAGCCCCATCACCATAAAGTAGTTAAGAACTACCTTAACAGCCACAGAATAAAAATTATTTAGCGATATGAAATCCCGAGCCCTTGCAGGTTCATTTTACTGACATCAAATTGTCATCAAACAATGTCTATCATCAGCCGACGCCTCAGGATTGTTCCTGCCGTCATGGTATCGCCGGCAAACGCGCGACCGCACGGTTTAACAACACGGAATAATATCGCCCTACCCCACTCTTACTGTCATTGCATAATCTTATATCAGGCCCCATTGCCATTCTGCTGAATAATCCGGAAAGCGCGATAAGTCATAAACGCCCTGCTGATTGGTTGACCATGGAGAAATACGATGCCCAGCGAAAAAGCCCGCAGCCTTGACCATTTCTATGAATTACTGGCGACAGGACAACATCAGAAAATTGAACTCGATTTCGACGTCGCCGCGGACGATTTTTTTAAAATCGCCACCGAGTTTGGCGACATTGGCGCGAGGATCACCCGGCTGAATGAGCGATTTATTATTAAGATCAAGTCGCCGAAAGCCTAAGCCCCTGCCCGCCCTCTCTGGCGGGCGTCAGGCCAGCGGTCGTCGCCCGTCCCTTTTTCTTAACGAGTGCCGGTCTGCCGTTCGGCAAAATAGTGCGCCGGCGTCGTCCCCATCGTTTTTTTAAACAGGGTAATGAAAGCATTCACCGACTCATACCCCAGCTTAGCCGCCACGTTTTGTACCGAAACGCCGCTGGCCAGCTCCTGCAGGGCAATAATCAGATGCAGCTGCTGGCGCCAGCGTCCGAAGGTGAGGCCGGTCTCCCGCCGCATCAGGCGCGCCAGGGAGCGTTCACTCAGCGCCAGACGTTTCGCCCACACCGGCAGGGTACTGCGATCGTCAGGATGACTCACCAGCCTGTCGGCCATGGCGCGTATTTTGGGGTGTGCTGAGACGGGTAGATTCAGGCGCTGCGCCGGCATGGTCGCCAGCTCGTCAAGGGTCACCCGGGTCAGTCTCCCGGCATGGCTATCCGCCGCGTAGTCCGCCCCTTCGCGGGTGAGCCGCCCCACCAGCTCATGGATCAGGGAAGAGAGCGCCAGCGCGCAGCAGCTGTCGGGCAGCGCCGCCGCCCCGGGTTCAATAAACAGGTAGTTGAGGCGCGCGTTCCAGGTGGCGGTCACACTGTGGGCAATACCGCCCGGGATCCATACCGCGCAGCGAGGCGGCACGATCCACAGGTTATTTTCCGCCCGACAACGCACCGCGCCATACAGCACGATAATCAGTTGTCCTTTGCGATGGCTATGCACCGGCACTTCGGCTTCATACTCGACAAAATCAAGATGACGCGCGACGGCCGGGCAGGAAGACGCGTCCGGATCGTACAGCGTATTGGCAAAGGGTGATGGCATACGGTTGGCAATATTCAGGTATTTTTTGACAGAATAGAGTATTTCTCCGCAAGCGCAAGCCGGCAATAATCGGCGGCATGAACATCATCCTCTTTCGTCAGGCCCGCTGGCTGCAGGCCGCAGGCGCCGTCGCGCGCCGTTTCATGCCGCAAACACCCTCAGCCGCGCTGCGCAGCGATGGCCAGGCGGTGATCTATGCCGCGAAGAGTTTCTCCGCGGCGATGCTGGCTTACTATCTCGCGCTCTCCATCGGTCTGCAGCGGCCTTCCTGGGCCATCATCACCGTCTATATCGTCTCGCAGACCTCGGCGGGCGCCTCGTTGAGCCGTAGCGTCTATCGGCTGGTCGGGACCGTCGTCGGCGCGGCGGCCACCGTAATCATCGTGCCCACGTTCGTTAACCAGCCGATCCTGTGCAGCGTCGTGCTGGCCCTGTGGATCGCGGGTAGCCTCTGCCTGTCCCTGCTTGAACGCATGCCGCGCGGGTACGCCTTCCTGCTGGCGGGTTACACCGCGAGCCTGATTGGCTTTCCCGCCGTCTCCGCGCCCGGGACGATCTTTGATCTCGCCGTCACCCGGGTGGAAGAGATCGCCATCGGTATCTTATGCGCCGGCCTGATCCATCGCTTCGTGCTGCCGGTGCGCATCGCCGGGCGGTTTAACAGCACGCTGGCACAGACGCTGGCAACCGCTCGGCAGCGGATCGCCGATACGCTGGCAGGCAAGCCGGTGGCGGCGGAAACGCTGCGGCTGGCGCTGAGCCTGCAGTTTCTCCAGGGCATCAACCACCACCTGCCCTGGGATGACGGCCTGTCTGTCCCTCACCGCCAGGCGAGAAAAGCGATCCACGACCGGCTGGCGCGACTGTTGATCGTCAATGGCGAATTATATGACCGTTTACAGCGGAGCGGGCCGCCACCTGACGACCTGCAGGCGCTGCTGGCGGAGGCAGAGGCCTGGCTAACAGGCCCGCAAGCCGCCAGGTCGGCGCCCTCGGCAGACGGACTTCTCTCCCGCTGCGAGCGGCTCATCGTCCGGTACGCTGCTGACGCGCAGACCATGGACGAGGCGCTGCGGCTCAGCCTGGCGCGCCATCTGGCGGAAGCCATCCGCCTCCTGCAGGAGAGCGAGCGGCTGGCGGTGGCGGTTTATCGTCGGCAGTCGCCTGCCCTGCCCCCCGACGCCGGCGCGGCGAAGGGTTATGTTTTCCATCGCGACCCGCTCAGCGCCCTGCGGACTTCCTTCGGCGCCTTCGTCATCATCCTTAGCGGCTGCCTGATCTGGATAGGATCCGCCTGGCCCGATGGCGGCACCGCGGTCTCGATCCTCGGGGTCTGCTGTAGCCTGTTCGCCAGCTTCGACGCGCCGGCGGCGCATCTGGTGAAATACCTGATCGGCTGCGTGTGGGGCGTGCTGTTCAGCCTGCTCTACAGCTTCGTCCTGCTGCCGCAGGTGAACGAATTTGCGCTGCTGGCGGCGGTGCTCGCCCCGGTCTATCTGCTGGCCGGCTCGCTGCAGGCGCGGCCAGCCACCACCTTTATGGCGATGGGCATCACCCTGACGCTGCCGATATTGTGCGAGCTGGGGGCCAGCTACCGCGGCGACTTCGCGACGGCGATCAATACCGCGCTCGCGCTGTTTATCGCCGTCGGTTATGCGGCGTTTGGTATGCGCCTGCTGCAAACCGTGCAGGCGGAAACCGCTATCCGTCGACTGCTGACGCTGTGCCAGCGCGATATCCGCCGCGCCGCTCGCGGCCGGCTGGCGCACAATGCCCACCGCTGGACCAACCTGATGATCGACCGCACCGCATTACTGCTGCCCCGCCTGCCGCAGAGCGGACCGGCAGCCGGTCAGTTGCTTGACAAGATGCTGCGCGATATTCGTACCGGTCTCGCCGTGATCCATCTGCGCCGTCGCTATCAGCAGGCGGACAGTGCGTCGGCGGACGCAGTGCAAGCGCTCCTGGACGCGCTGAACTCGCAGCCGGACATGACGGCCCTGGAGCAACCGGTCAATGCGCTGCTGGCCCAGGCTTTACCGGCGACCGATGCCGCCTCGCGCGAACGCGCGGAAGCGCTCATCGCGCTGTATTGCGCCTTACACCTGCCTGAGGAGAGCCAGAACCATGCGTGACCTCGCGCTGGGCGGGGTATTTTTCCCCGGCCTGCTGATTGTCGGCCTTATCGCCCTGCTCGCTACGCTGTTGCTGCAACCGCTTATCTTCTCCGCCCGCGGCCCGGGTCGCCTGCCGTGCCGGCCGCTGTGGGGACTGTCCCTTTTTATCGCGCTTTTCTTCCTGCTCCTGCAGGGCGTTCACTCGCTGGGGTTATCCGTATGACACTGTATCTGACACTTCTGGGCCGCTATGCCCTGACCTTAGGCGCCGTCGCCGCCGCCGCGCTACTGGCTTTCATTTTCTGGAAACAGGAGGCGCAGACGCCCTGGACCCGCGATGGCCGGATGCGGGCCGACGTGGTGCAGATCGCCCCCAATGTCTCGGGGCCGGTGGCCAGCGTGGCGGTGAAAGACAACCAGTGGGTCAATCGGGGAGTGGTACTCTATACCATCGATCCGCGCTGGCTGAAGCTGGCGGTCAGCAGCGCCCAGGCGGAGGTGGAAGCCCGACGCCAGGAGATGGCGATGCGCCAGGATGCCGCCAGACGTCGGGCGCAGATCCAGGGCGTCATCTCCAGCGAAGATCTGAAACAGACCAACAGCGCGGCCAGCGTCGCGGCCGCTAACTACCAGGGCGCGCTGGCGGCACTGGCGCTGGCGCAGCTGAATGTAGCGCATGCCACCGTGCGGGCGCCGGTATCCGGCTACGTGACCCATCTCCGGCTGCGCCCCGGCGACTATGCCACCGCCGGGGTGACGACCGTCGCCATTATCGATGGTCAGAGCTTCTGGGTGGTGGGGTATTTTGAAGAGACCCGTCTGCGCCACATCCACATTGGCGATACCGCGCACATCACGCTGATGGGCTATGACCCGGTTATTACCGGCCATGTGGAGAGCATCGGGCACGGGATCGGCGATACCAATGATGAAACCGGCGCCCTGGGCCTGCCGCAGGTCGAGCCAACGTTCAGTTGGGTGCGGCTGGCGCAGCGTGTGCCGGTGCGTATCCATATCGATACCCTGCCCGCGGGGGTGGAACGGGTCGCCGGTCTGTCCGCGACCATTTCGGTCATCCCTGACCGGACGGCGCGGCGCGCCGGTCAATCATCAATAGCCGACTTGCTGTCCTCTCAGTGATAGCCTTCGCTGCCGGACACTTTGCCGCGAAAGACGTAATAGCTCCAGGCGGTATACATCAGGATCACCGGGATGATCAGCAGCGCCCCCGGCAGCATAAACACCTGACTGGAGGGCGGCGCGGCGGCATCCCACAGGGAGATGTGCGGCGGAATAATGTTCGGCCAGACGCTGATCCCCAGCCCGCTGAAGCCGAGGAATATCAGGCCCAGCGTCAGGATAAAGGGACGAGCGTGGCTGGCGGGGCGCGCGCTCAGGCGCCAGATCCACAGGCTCAGGGTCAGCACCAGGATCGGCACCGGCACGAACCAGAAGAAATTGGGCAGCGTAAACCAGCGTTCCGCCACGTAGCGCCAGCCCAACGGCGTCCAGACGCTGACCACCGCGATCACCACCATCAGCGCCAGCAGCACCTTGCGGGTCAGCTCGCGCATCCGCTGCTGCAGCGCGCCTTCGCTTTTCATGATGAGCCAGGTGGTGCCTAACAGCAGATTGGCCACCACCAGCCCCAGACCGCAGAACAGGTTAAAGGGGGTAAGCCAGTCCAGCGTCGAGCCGGCGAAGCGGCGGTCGGCTACCGCAAAGCCGTTGATAAAGGCGCCGACGACAATCCCCTGGCTGAAGGTCGCCAGCAGCGAGCCGCCGGCGAAGGCATAGTCCCAGAAGGTGCGATGCGAGGGAATCGCTTTAAAACGAAACTCAAACGCCACGCCGCGGAAAATCAGGCCGATGAGCATCGCCGTCAGCGGGATAACCAGCGCATCGGTGATCACCGCGTAAGCCAGCGGAAACGCGCCGAATAGCCCTGCCCCGCCGAGCACCAGCCAGGTTTCGTTACCATCCCAGACGGGCGCCACGCTGTTAACCATCACATCGCGCTCTTCGGCGTCATGCACCACGCTGAACAGCATCCCGATGCCTAGATCGAAACCATCCATCACGATATACATCAACGTGGCGAAGACAATGATGACAAACCAAATCACCGAGATATCGATGCTCATGATGCGTTCTCCTCATCCCGCACCGGCTCTGCCGCCGAGAGCGGACGCGCCGGGGTGCCTGCGGTTTGCGAGGTCAGCTCCGTCACCGGCTGCGGCCCTTTTTTGATAAGCCGGAAGATATAGTAATACCCCACGCCAAACACCGCGCAGTAGACCACGATAAACACCAGCAGGCTGATAGCCATCTGCAGCGTACTGTGCAACGACACCGCGTCCCGGGTGCGCAGCAAACCGTAGATCACCCACGGCTGACGGCCCATCTCGGTGGTCACCCACCCGGCGACCAGCGCAATAAGACCGGCGGGCCCCATACAGAGCGCAAACCACTGGAAGGGACGCGAATGGTACAGCCGCCGCCGATAGCGCAGCCAGGCGCTGCAGATCCCTAAGGCGATCATCAACACGCCCATCCCAACCATGATACGGAACGACCAGAACACGGCGGGCGAATAGGGCCGGTCCTCTTTCGGGAAATCTTTCAGGGCCGGCACCTGCTTATGCAGGCTGTGGGTGAGGATCAGGCTGCCCAGCGCCGGGATCTCCAGGCCATAGCGGGTCCGCTCCTCTTCCATATCCGGCAGGCCAAACAGCAGCAGCGGGGTGGCCTCGCCCGGCCGGTTTTCCCAGTGTCCTTCAATCGCCGCAATCTTCGCCGGCTGATGCTCAAGGGTGTTAAGGCCATGCATATCCCCCACCACCGCCTGGATGGGCGCCACCAGCAGCGCCATCCACATCGCCATCGACAGCATTTTGCGGATGGCCGGCGAGTCGTTGCCGCGCAGCAGATGCCAGGCGGCGGAGGCCCCGACGAACATGGCGCTGCTGAGGAACGCGGCGATCGCCATATGGAACAAGCGATACGGGAATGAGGGGTTAAAGATAATCGCCAGCCAGTCCTGCGGGATAAGGTGGCCATTTTCGAGGGTAAAACCCTGCGGCGTCTGCATCCAGCTATTGGAGGCGAGGATCCAGAAGGTGGAGACCAGGGTGCCAAGGGCTACCATGCAGGTGGTAAAAAAATGCAGCGCCGGCGGCACCTTGCTCCAGCCGAACAGCATCACGCCGAGGAATCCCGCTTCGAGGAAGAAGGCGGTCAGCACTTCATACAGCAGCAGCGGGCCGGTAATACTGCCGGCAAACTGGGAGAATCCGCTCCAGTTGGTGCCGAACTGATAGGACATGACTAATCCGGAAACCACGCCCATGCCAAAATTGACGGCGAAAATTTTCAGCCAGAAGTTGTAGAGCGAGCGCCAGACGTTATCCCGGGTTCGCAGCCACATCCCTTCCAGCACCACAAGGTAGCTGGCAAGGCCGATGGTGATGGCCGGAAACAGAATATGGAAGGAAACGGTAAAGGCAAATTGCAGTCGGGCCAGATGAAACGCGTCAAATTCAAACATAATCCGCACCCATCATTATGAAACGCCCCGGCCGCAGCCGGGGCTTATGCGAACATCACTTAGCCGATGATGACGTGTTTTGCTTACCGGCGCCCAGTTCAGCGCCGGTCAAAGGATCACCCTGTGGGTCAGACTCTGTTCGCTTCAGCATCGCTTTGCACAGCGCTTCCTGCTCCGGCGTCAGGCCGACAGAGGCGCTGCCATCTCCGCCATCCACGGCCGGCTGCGGATCTTGGACATAATCGAAGTGTTTGTCACTGTTCCAGCTGCCGCGTACTTCTCCACCTTCAGACATATTGTAGTAGGTGTTCGCGTACTCGCTAATGGGCGGCAGTTTGCCCGGCGGATAGTTGTTGCGAATCGACTGCAGCGCCTTCTCAAAAGAGAGCTGATGCGCCGCTTCGCGGGTCATCAGGAACGCCAGCGCGTCTTTTACGCCGGGATCGTCGGTCACGTTGATCAGCCGTTCATAGACGATCTTCGCCCTCGCCTCCGCCGCGACGTTCGACCGCAGGTCGGCGGTGGGTTCGCCGATAGTATCAATGTAGGCCGCCGTCCACGGCACGCCCGCCGAATTGGTCAGCGGGGTACCGCCGCCGTACAGTAACGACGTAATATGGCTGTCGTTGCCGTTGGCGGTGAGCGAACGATAGAGTTCCGCCTCGCTCTCGGTGCCCTCCGCCAGCGCCCCTTTGGCGCCTTTATTTAGCATGCCGACCAGGGTGCCAATGATCTCCAGATGGCTCAGCTCCTCTGTCGCGATATCCATCAGCATGTCTTTGCGGCCGGGATCGTCATCGCTTAATCCCTGAGTGAAATAACGACACGCGGCGGCCAGCTCGCCCTGAGGGCCGCCAAACTGTTCGAGCAGTAAATTCGCGAGCCCCGGATTGGGTTCAGCAACGCGCACGGTATACTGCAGTTGTTTCACATGACGAAACATAGGCCTGCCTCCTGGTTATTTTTTCGCTTCTACGCCGTCAGCATCTGAACGCAGGAGAAATTGCTCCGTGGTCTGAGGAATATGTTTGATCAGCCAGTCGGCCATGGCCTGCTCTTCCGCCAGGATGGCCTCAATGGCCGGAATGGAAGCGGTATCGCCCGCTTTTTCAGCCGCCGCCAGCAGAGAGGTATAGCAGGCGATCTCAAACTGCTCGAAGACGTATCCGCTGATCGAGCCTTTGACTATTTCATCGGAAGGAAACATCCCGCCGATGGACTGGCCGAGAGCCGCCATTTTACTCATCGAATCTTTAATCACCGAGCGCGAAATCTCGTTGCGGTCGAGGATCTCTTCCAGCACGGTAATTTGCCGTTTGGTCTCATTAATATGCTGTTCGATTCTGGCACGGAGATCCGGATAATTATCGATACGGCCAGCCATTGATTCCAGCATGGATTCTGCCTGTTTTTCCATGGCATGCGCATCTCGTAGCCAGTCATGATAATGTTCAATGTGATTCATCGTGATTTCCTCGTGTCAGGGAGCGTTTATTTTTCTGCTTTTTTATTAATATTACCTACCGCCAGGTCGGTTAATTTCACATCGGTTTGTTTTTCTTCTTCCAGGGTTTCGGCCAGCAGTTTGACCGCTTTTTTATAACCCAGCTGTTCCGCCAGGGTCACCAGGGTACCGTAACTGGCAATTTCGTAATGCTCGACCTTTTGCGCAGCGGCAATTAACGCGGCATCACGTACTTCATTTTTTTCCGTGCTCTCAACGACTTCATTGGCCTCTTCAATTAATCCTTCCATGGCCACGCATTTCATGCGTTTGATTTTCAGACCGGATTCCTGCTCAACGATCTGGTCGATACGTTCAATCTGGCCCTGGGTTTCTTCAAGATGAGCATTGAACGCCGCGCTGAGTTTTTCACTGGACGCCGCTCTGGCCAGTTTAGCCAGCCCGCGGGTTAATTGTTTCTCTGCGCTGTAGGTATCTGAGAGCAGGTGAATAAATACATCTTCAATGCTTTTCATATTCATAGAAATACCTTCCGGAGTCAGAAAATAACTGCGAGTCTGTGACAGACTCGCAGGAGATACTTTCACTTCAGGGTGCAAGGAAAAGGATAATCAGGAATTATCAGACTTGCGGCCACCGCCGTGGCTGTTTTGTCCGCCTTTTTTACCCGCTTCGGACGCACGCTGCGGATCATTTTTAAAGTTCCCGCCGCTGTGCTGACCACCTTTACGACCTGCTTCAGAAGCTTTTTCACGATCTTCAGCAAAATTTCCGGAACCACCACGATGCTCTGCCATATTTTCACCTCATGTATATCGGTTATGTCAGTACGATACGAAAATATTCCGTATCACTCGTCGTTCGATATTTAAATCTAGCGGGTAATGCTGGTTAGTCAAATTATTATCCGGTGCTTTCGATGTCTTTTAGCAGCAATTCGGAATAATTCTACAAAACACATCAAAAACAACCAGACGGCACATTTCGGCTAACTTACTGTGTTCAGGGAAATAATGCATAGAGACCACCCATGCGGCAAAGAATTATTTATACCGGCGGGTTACTCCCGTTGGGTTATATAACGAAGCGGCAGTATTGCCTGTAGCCCGACTGAAATTAGGAATTTTTCTTGTTTTTAAGGCAAAAAAAAGCCGCTGGGGAAGCGGCTGGAAAAATAAAATGGAGCGAATATCATGCCCGATTAAGCCTGGCATATTCAGGGGAAACAGGCAAATAACGCCAATAAATAAGCGAAGCGTGGCATATATTCAGCGACTGGAATATCACGCAGTTCCATTATTAGTACTCTACGCTTTATTTTCACGGTGGTTTATCGGCGGCAATAGCGTCAGGTCACTTTGCCTTTGCGCCTGATGCGATCAGCCATTCTCTCCAGGAGAAGACTCTATGAAAGCACTCACTTATCATGGCCCCCATCATGTCAGCGTTGACACCATGCCCGACCCGGCCCTTGAGGCGCCGGACGATATTATTCTGCGCGTCACGGCGACGGCGATCTGCGGTTCCGATCTGCACCTTTACCGCGGAAAGATCCCCGGCACGCACCATGGTGATATTTTCGGCCATGAATTTATGGGGGAAGTAGTGGACGCCGGTTCGGACGTCACCGCGGTTCGTAAAGGCGATCGGGTGGTTATCCCGTTTGTCATTGCCTGCGGAGACTGCTTCTTTTGTCGCCTGCAGCAATATGCCGCCTGCGAAAGCACCAATAGCGGCCAGGGGGCGACGCTCAATCGCAAAGGTATTTCGCCACCCGCGGCGCTGTTTGGCTATAGTGATTTGTACGGCGGGATCCCCGGCGGCCAGGCGGAATATGTGCGGGTTCCCAAAGCCAATACCGGCCCGTTTAAAGTACCGGACACCTTACCCGATGAAAAGGTGCTGTTTCTGTCGGATATTCTGCCCACCGCCTGGCAGGCGGTAAAAAACGCCGAGGTCAAACCCGGCAGCAGCGTGGCTATTTTTGGCGCCGGCCCGGTTGGCCTGCTGTGCGCCTCCTGCGCCAGGCTCAATGGCGCAGAGCAGATATTCATCATTGATCATAACGATTACCGACTCGACTTCGCGCAGCAGCGCTATGGCGCGATCCCGATAAACTTCGACCACCATGACGACCCGGCGCAGTGGATTATCGACAACACCGCCGGCCATCGCGGCGTCGACGCGGTGATTGACGCCGTCGGCTTCGAGGCGAAAGGCAGCCTCACGGAAACCGTTCTCAGCACCCTGAAAATCGAGGGCAGCAGCGGGAAAGCGCTGCGCCAGTGCATCGCCGCCGTGCGCCGCGGCGGCATCGTCAGCGTGCCCGGGGTTTACGCCGGTTTCATTCACGGATTTATGTTTGGCGATGCCTTTGATAAGGGGCTGACCTTCAAAATGGGGCAAACCCACGTCCATGCCTGGTTGCCGGATCTGCTGGCGCTAATTGAGCAAGGGTTGCTCACCCCGGAGGAGATTATCACGCACCATATGCCGCTGGAGGAGGCCGCGCGCGGCTATCAGATCTTTGAGAAGCGTGAAGAGGCATGCCGCAAAGTGATCCTCGTGCCGGGGATGCAGCCCGGAAAGGCAACGCTTTGAGGCGGAGGTTAACGCAGCGAAACCCTTCGGCGGCCAGTGCGGGCCGTGATATAAAAACAGCATCCGCTGGCCCGCCGTGGCGGATACCGCCATTAACCACAGGAGAAGGTCATGCTCGAGTTACGCCCGAATTGCGAATGCTGTGATAAAGATCTGCCGCCAGACTCACCCGAAGCGTTTATCTGTTCGTTCGAGTGTACCTTTTGCCAGGACTGCATGACGGCCCGGCTGAACGGCCATTGCCCGAACTGCGGCGGCGAGCTGGTGCGGCGCCCGGTGCGTCCCGAAGAGGCGCTCCGGCGTCACCCCGCCTCCACCCTGCGTCGCCCTACGCAGTAAAACCGGATGAGCAGGCGTCGCGAACGGGAGCCCTCAGGCTCCCTTTCTTCACCCTTATTTCTCTGCCGAAAAGCGCCACTCCGCGGCGGTCGACAGCGTCACAAAGGGCCCCGCAAGGGTGACATTGTGATGGCCAATGATGTCAGGCGCTGATAAACGTTCGTTATCCATGGTTGAGTGCGCATCCGAGATTAACACCGTCCGTAATCCCAGCGCCGATGCCGCTCGGCAGGTCGTGTCCACGCAGAATTCGGTTTTCATCCCGGCAATAACCAGCTGTTTTACTCCGGCCTGGGCGAGCTGATGCTCAAGGTCAGTTTGCTGGAAACAGGAGGGGTATTTTTTAATCAAAACGATATCCCGCTCGCAGTTAACCCCCATCTCAGGCCGCAGTTGGGTTAATGGACTTTGCGCGGAGAACGGAGAGTCGTCAGGTCCGGTATGGCGGGCAAAGAAGACTGGCACCTCAGCCTGTCTCGCTTTTTCAATCAGCAGGCAAACGTTCGCCAGAAGCGCATCGGCCTGATACGGGGAAACCGGGCCACGGAAAAGCCCCTGCTGCATATCGATAATTAACAGGGCATGTTCAGATGAAATCATGATGGGTCTCCATTCAGTCTGTCACGAACGGAGAGGACGCTCCCCGTCCACATTGGCGGGGAGTAAGGATCTGTTTGTCAGGAGCCGGTCACAGATACGCCCACACCACCGCAGGTTACGGTCGTGGTGGTGACGGTGGTGGTTGGCTGCCCTGACGTAATCATTATCTGACCTTCACTTATTCTTTACAGATAAAACATAAGCGCCATTAAAACGGCTCTTTTCTTATAGCATTGAGCTGAGACGGATTGCAATTTATGCGTGAACAACGCAGCCGCTTTACGCAACCATTAACGGCTTACAATATAGGCGCGAAGGGTTTCGCCTGCTGAAAGAATATGTTTCACGGTATATGCCCGAGCCTCCTGCGGATTATTTTGCTGGCAGGCCATCAGGATCTGCTGATGCTCATCCTGGAATTTCAGCGTATCCGACAGCAGTCTGTTCTGAAAAAGCTCATATCTTTCAATCTGCTCGCGCAATTCACCGATCATCTTCAACAGGCGCTGATTGTTACACTTCCGATACAGCAGTTCATGAAACTCCCGGTTATACCTCCCCTGCTGCTCGGGTTCAGAAGCGCTGCTCAGCAGCTGATGCGCCAGCTCTGCCCGGGCAAGCGTTTCCGGGTCCATATTCTTCAGGCTATGAAAAATGGCTTCACCTTCCAGGAGTGCCCGCAGCTGATAAATTTCATCGACATCTGCGGCCGTCAGCGTTTTCACCACCGCGCCGCGATTTCTGTAAATCTCAACCAGACCTTCGCGCTCAAGCTGCTGTATCGCTTCTCTCATTGGGATACGGCTGACAGAAAACTGGCAGGCCAGGTCGCGCTCCACAAGCCGGTCGCCATCTCGCAATGCCCCCTTGTTGATTAAGATTTTTAACTCACTGGCAAGGATGTCGGCGGTCGAACGGGTAGCAGCGTTCATTTGGCTCTCTTTACATCATTCATAAATGGTATACCATTATGCCATTCTAGCCAACGTTATGACAACCTTGCGATTCTACCTGCGGCTTCGTTCAGGCAATGCACCTGGACGATACCGCAGTGAAGAAATTCATCCCTCTCTAGAGAAAGGCAAACCAATGGAACATGCTTATACCAGTCATATCACATGGACCGGCAATCAGGGCACGGGTACCTCGGGTTACAAGACTTATGCCCGAACCTGGGATATCGCGGTAAAGGGAAAAGAACCTATTCATTGTTCAAATGATCCATTACTGGGCGGCGATCCCGGCAAAATGAACCCGGAAGATCTCCTGCTCTCTTCTCTCTCTGCCTGTCACATGCTGTGGTACTTACATCTGGCCTCAGATGCCGGCATTACGGTCATGGAATATCAGGACTCGCCGGTGGCAACGGGTGAAGTATTAAAAGGGGGCGCGGGTCGCTTTATTTCTGCTACCCTCAGGCCGAAAATCACCGTATTACCAGGTACCGATCTCGACGCCGCCGCGGCCATTCATCAGCAGATCCATCACGTCTGTTTTATCGCCCGCTCGGTCAATTTCCCGGTCAGCTACCAGCCTGAATTTATTATTTTTAACGCAGAGTAACTCGTTTCTGGCGCGGTCATCCGGCGCTCAGGAAATGTGGCTGGGGTATCCAACCTCAGCCACACTTCGCTGCACGCCGAAGCATCCTGCTCTGGCCGTCATTAGACTGCAGGGAAATTCACCACGGAGCAGACTTATGATTGCGGTACTTTTTGAGGCCGACGCCTTACCGGAAGCACAGGAAAGATATCTTCAGCTGGCGGCCGGGCTGACGCCTTTGCTTTCAGACACGCCGGGGTTTATCGCCATCGAGCGTTTTCAGAGCCTGAATTCACCCGGCAAAATCCTTTCGTTATCCTGGTGGGAAGATGAAGCATCGGTGGCCAACTGGCAGCAAAATGAGCGGCATCTGGCTGCCCAGCGCGAAGGCAAAGCATCGATTTTTTCATATTACAGAATACGCGTTGCCCGCGTGTTCCGGGATTACTCATCGGAGCGGGGAGCACAGCCAGATGTATGATATTCACGTCATTCTCAGCAACACGCCGGGCTCGCTTGGCGCAATGGGTATAGCGCTGGGCAACAACGGTGTAGGGCTCGAAGGTGGTGGGGTATTCACCACGCCTGATGCCGGACATGCGCATTTTCTGGTGGAAGATGGTGAGACAGCCCGCAGGGTGCTGACCGAGGCAGGATTTACGGTCAGCGATGTATGCCGTCCTCTGATACGCAAGTTACCCCAGGAACGACCCGGGGAACTGGGAGACATTGCCGACACCCTGGCCCGCAACGGCATTAATATTCTGGTACAGTACAGCGACCACCGTAACCGGCTCATTCTCCTTACCGATGATGACACCCGGGCAGCGGAAGTGACCAAAAAATGGGCCATACTTTCTGAATGAATCTCCTGAAAACGCAGCAAGACAGTGAGCCAGAGGCGGCGCTGGAAACCGCGATGGCGATGGTGGCCTCAGCCCTCTCTGACCCGTCAAGGGTGAGTATTCTCTGCGCGCTGATGGACGGGCGCGCATGGACGGCGACCGAGCTCAGCACGGTCGCCGAGGTCTCCGCCTCCACCACCAGCGGACATCTTGCCAGACTGCTCAGCAACGGGCTGGTATTGTGTCTCGCGCAGGGGCGCCACCGCTATTACCGCCTGGCGGGCCCGCATATCGCCGGGCTGCTGGAAAACATGATGGGCGTCTCAATGCAGGCGCATAAGGCGCTGGCCACCAGCACGCCGGTTACGCTTCGCTACGCCCGCACCTGCTACGACCATCTGGCGGGCGAACTGGCGGTGAATATTTATGAGTCTATGCTGCGGGAAAAATAGCTGACGGCCGATGGGCAGTCCCTGACGTCAGCCGGTAAAACCCAGCTTGAAAGCCTGGGCGCAGTACTTAACGCTCGACCGCGACGTAAGCCTTGCTGCCCCTGTCTTGACTGGAGCGAAAGACGTTTTCATCTGGGAGGCGACGCCGGATCGGCGCTAATGGCGCTGTTTGAGCAGAAAGGATGGATAACCCGCGCACCGGGATATCGGGAAGTGCAAGTGACGGATAGCGGCAGAGCGGCGCTGTCCCGGCTGTTTAATCTCAAAGATAGCATCCGCAGATTAGACCATATTGAGCCACCAGAAAACGTTAATCATAGTGAGCGCAACGCATAGATTACTCACGTTTTTTTCTGGCGTACCTGCAGAAAATGGTTGAGTTCCGGGCCCCATTTTTCAGCTTCAGCGTATATTTATTGCCGACGCTGCCGAGCTCAAAATTAAACACTGGCTTCGTATTACCTGCTTTCTCCACTCGCGACACTGGAGGAAGCGGTGGTGTAAAAAAACCCGCCGCAGCGGGTCTTTTTTCCGGGCAGCCTATCGGCCAATAGTGCCGCCGGTATCGTTCGCATCGTTGAACCAGGTTCCCAGCTCATTACCGTGCGTGCTGGTGATGGAGAATTGTGCCTCCTGCACGGAAAACAACAGCACGCCGTTGACGATCCGCGGGCGCTCCGCCAGGTGGCCGTTGTAACGCACCTCATGAGGCTTCACCACAATGATTTTGTTGCCAATGCGCTGACCATTCCGAAGGAAAACGGAGTAGTTACCGGCGAATTTCGAAAAGTTCTGGCTCTTCTTCGCTTCTGCGGCGTTTTGCGCTTTAGTTTTGTGAATGTCGCAGCCCTGCCCGGCGTTCATCTCATTGCATCCGGAGCGCTCCAGCTGTTCGCGATATTTAGCGTTAATGGCGTGTGCCGGTGCTGCAGCGACGGTCGCCAGGATGATTGCTATCATCAATTTTTTCATTATTTTCTCTATTGTTGGATCTTGCCACTACACATGTACAGTTCTGACACTTCGCCTTTCAGGCAACCCCGGATGAACATATTCGTCTCGTAGCATTCGGTTTTGGCGAGTTCGTCGACGGCCTCCGCGCCGGTGTACCCCCATTTTTTGCAGATTGCCGCCGCCTTCTCCTGCGCGCCGTTAAAGGTCGGCGTGAAGTTGGCAGGCTGACTACCGTTTAGCAGGTACGAAAATTTAACGGTGGCGTCGGCGCGCGTTAGTGACGCCCATTAGAGGGGGAACGGCACACCCGGCCAGCGCCGTCGTCAGTGCTACGCCAGAAAGCGTCTTCAGGATGTTCATCTTTTTGCCTCTTCATTAACGGCGTTGTTTTCTTGATGCAATTCAGCGCGGCGCTGCTCATAAAACGCATGAACATCGGCAGGTTGAGCATCCCACAATGCTCTCATTTTCCTGTCATAATTGTCAGCGCAGACACGGCGTTCTTTCTCATACCCGCGGGAGACCGCGACACGCGCTTCACCTTCAACCCGGACAGAGCCATACAACTGGCCATGATATTTCTTGTTAGCTATCTCCTCGCAGAGCAGTAGCGCTTTGTTGTAAAGGCTCCTGGTTTCGCGAAACTTCGCGACGTGCTTTTCCTGATCGTTTATTTGGTTTCCGGTGCAACCAACCAGTGCGCAAGCTAACAGCAGCGCGGTGGGGGGGATTTTCTTCATCATATGGTTGTGTTTCCATGTGGTTATATTCAAATTTATAAGTCAGTGCTTCAACGGACGACTGTCGATCCAGGCTGATACGCTCTTCGTTCCAGTAGATGAATCACCAAGCAACAGACCCAGCACGTCTCCTGCCGCATACAGCGTTACTTTCGACTATGAGCCCATGAATCAACTGCAGGCCTTGGTAGCTAATAACGTGAGCGGCCCCTGATATCTCATTTGCCTCACTTCTCATCTGCGTAATGACGTCCCCAAAAGCAGGGCTAGCCAGGAATAACATCGTGACAACAATGACGGTATTAATCCTTTTCCATTTATAATCCTGTATTTTTGATAATAGTTAGATGTTTCAAATGTCTGGCTTTTACTTTTCCCGTACTCGTAGGATCGGGCAATTGTCAGCAAAATAAATGAGAACACAAAGTTATTAACTTGTGAAATGTGATTTGTATTGAGGTAAAGTCAATGCATCGCTTTATCGATAATTAATTTCTCGCCACGGGAGGATGCATAAATCTAGTATGCTTTTTGATCTCTATCCCTGCCACCTCAGTATAAGCTTCATCTTATCATATCGGAATGGGGCAAGACTTACAGATTAACCCCATGAAGCTCATTGCGTATTTTATTGCCCACTGATAAATAATATGCATTCACATTAATTCCCCCTGTGATAATTCATGATAACATAAGCAAGGTTTATCAAAATCATGATATAAAAAGCTAACCACCACCGACTCAAGTACCGCCATGCCATACGTACTGTAAAAGGCCGCGGCGGATGACCGACGGAGTCCTCAGGCTTGTTTTTCATTAGCGACACCCAGCGCATAAAATAATTCATCACTGATCTTTGCGAAGTTTTTTTGCAATTCAAAAAGTTTGTGTAATTCGGTGCAAAAAGTTGGATTATATTTATTGTTAATAGCTATGATTAGATGTGTTAACTCACATTCAATAACAGCACACAAAAAATTAATATTTTCATTAAATTCTGACGGGCGTTCGACTGGAAACTGTGCGAGCGTGACCGATGGAACGGAAGCGCCTGTTGTATTATTCATGTTGTATCATCATTAATTATTTTCGAGGGGAAGCCCCACTAAACATTTAATTATTTTTCAGCATAAAATAAGAGTAAATGACCTATTCTTCAAGAAACATCCCATTACTTTTTGTGTGGATTTCAGAATATTTCACCAAATATCCGGCGATTCTTTTCTTCTTCAGGTTCAGATGCGCCCCGTTTATCCCCTTCCTCATGAAACGGTGTGTACAAAGTGTCGACTGAAGTAGCATGCTTGCGGCAGAGGTCCCTGGCAGAACTTACTGCTTCAACTGCGTGAAAAATAGGGATGTTCGCTTTATTGGTGCATTGCTTCTTCATTGGGTTGCCCTCACGTAATTTATAATGTCGTGGCTCACATCGCTCATGTATTAACCAATGGGGAGACCAGTCAATGTGCTCGTACATAAAAAGCAACAGCAAAGGATAGGTCACCTGGTGATCGAGGTAAGGAGTGGAAAGAAGTGGCCTTATGAGGTTTTTCGGGAGGGGTTTTGATAATTTGTTTTGATAAAATTTTGATAACCGTTCAAAAATTAATAACAAAAACGGGAACCACCAGGTTCCCGTTTTGACATAATCTGGGGGCCAGATTACATGTTCGCGATAATCGCGTCGCCAAACTCTGAACATTTCAGCAGTTTAGCCCCTTCCATCAGACGTTCGAAGTCATAGGTCACGGTCTTGGCGGCGATAGCGCCTTCCATGCCTTTAACGATCAGGTCTGCGGCTTCGAACCACTGCATGTGGCGCAGCATCATCTCTGCGGACAGGATGATGGAGCCCGGGTTCACTTTGTCCTGGCCTGCATACTTCGGCGCAGTACCGTGAGTCGCTTCGAACAGCGCGCACTCGTCGCCGATGTTGGCGCCCGGGGCGATACCGATACCGCCAACCTGTGCCGCCAGCGCGTCAGAGATGTAGTCGCCGTTGAGGTTCATACAGGCGATAACGTCGTATTCCGCCGGACGCAGCAGGATCTGCTGCAGGAAGGCATCGGCGATCACGTCTTTTACCACGATCTCTTTGCCGGTGTTCGGGTTCTTGATTTTCACCCACGGGCCGCCGTCGATCAGCTCGCCGCCGAACTCTTCGCGAGCCAGCTGGTAGCCCCAGTCTTTGAACGCGCCTTCGGTGAACTTCATGATGTTGCCTTTGTGAACGATGGTCACAGAGTCACGATCGTTGGTGATCGCATACTCAATGGCTGCACGAACCAGGCGTTTGGTGCCTTCTTCAGAGCACGGCTTGATGCCGATGCCGCAATGTTCCGGGAAGCGAATTTTCTTCACGCCCATCTCATCGCGCAGGAATTTGATCACTTTGTCTGCTTCAGCAGAGTCGGCTTTCCACTCGATGCCGGCATAGATATCTTCGGAGTTTTCACGGAAGATAACCATGTCGGTCAGTTCCGGGTGCTTAACCGGGCTCGGAGTGCCCTGGTAGTAACGTACCGGACGCAGGCAAACGTAGAGATCCAGCTCCTGACGCAGCGCCACGTTCAGGGAACGAATGCCGCCGCCGACTGGGGTAGTCAGAGGACCTTTGATAGCAACGCGGTAGTCACGAATCAGATCGAGGGTTTCAGCTGGCAGCCAGACATCCTGGCCATAGACGTGGGTCGATTTCTCACCGGTGTAAACTTCCATCCAGGAAATTTTACGCTCGCCCTTATAGGCTTTCTCAACGGCGGCATCAACCACTTTCAGCATCGCTGGGGTAACGTCAACGCCGATACCGTCACCTTCAATGAACGGGATAATCGGATTATGAGGGACGTTCAGTTTGCCGTTTTGCAGGGTGATTTTTTGACCTTCCGCCGGAACTACTACTTTGCTTTCCATTAACCTCTCCTTCGAGCGCTTCTGGTTCTGCTCTTCCCTCTTCACGCGAGCCTGGTGTTGGCTGAGTCGGCCAGCTTCGGAGTACCGGGTCTTCCCGCTAACCGGAGCTATCGCGTCCGTGTCGCCTTCCTGCCTGTGTTGCGAATCGGTTTGAGCAATTTTTTGTTAATAATTTGTAATGAGCATGTCAATACTACCTGAATGTTTGCGTCCATGAAAGGCATTCGTAATTAGGCTATAATGCGGCAATTGATAGAGCCTGAAAATACCATGCAGAAAACTTCATTTAGAAAACATCGCGTTGAGCGATTCAGCACACAACAAGTCACCAGACAACGCAAAGAACGCCAGCCAAAAACTGTGATCTTGTTCAATAAACCCTATGATGTGTTGCCGCAATTTACCGACGAGGCCGGGCGCAGCACGCTGAAAGATTTTATTCCCGTGGCGGGCGTCTACGCCGCAGGTCGACTCGATCGCGACAGCGAAGGGCTGCTGGTGCTGACCAACGATGGCGCGCTGCAGGCGAAGCTGACCCAGCCGGGTAAACGCACCGGCAAGATCTACTACGTCCAGGTGGAAGGCGAACCCACCCCCGAGGCGCTGGCCGCTTTGCGCGACGGCGTCACCCTCAACGATGGCCCCACCCTGCCTGCCGGCGTAGAACTTGTGGATGAGCCCGCCTGGCTGTGGCCGCGCAACCCGCCGATTCGTGAGCGCAAATCGATCCCCACCCGCTGGCTGAAGATCACGCTCTACGAGGGACGCAACCGTCAGGTGCGCCGGATGACCGCCCACGTCGGCTTCCCCACCCTGCGGCTGATCCGCTACGCTATGGGCGGCTACACCCTCGACGGGCTGGGCAACGGCGACTGGCGCAAAGCCGAATAACCGAAAAGGAAAAGCGATGTTTAAACCTCATGTCACTGTTGCCTGCGTGGTTCATGCCCAGGATAAATTTCTCATCGTCGAAGAGACCATTAACGGCAAAGCATTGTGGAACCAGCCGGCGGGCCATCTCGAGGCCAATGAAACGCTGCTGCAGGCCGCCGAACGTGAACTGTGGGAAGAGACCGGCATTCGCGCCACGCCGCAGCACTTCATCCGCATGCATCAGTGGCTGGCCCCCGATAACACCCCGTTTCTGCGCTTCCTGTTCGCCATCGAACTTAGCGATCTGTGCGCCACTGAACCGCACGACAGCGATATCGATCGCTGCCTGTGGCTCAGTGCTGAGGAAATTCTTAACGCGCCAAACCTGCGCTCGCCGCTGGTTGCCGAAAGCATTCGCTGCTACCTGCAGGACCCGCGCCAGCCGCTGTCGCTGATTGGCGCATTTAACTGGCCGTTCACAGGGGGTGAATGAACGGTGAGCGCGTGCTAGAATACGCCGCCTCGAAGTTCAATGTAGCGAGTATTTCCATGTCAGAAAGCCAGAAAAAAGTGATCGTCGGCATGTCCGGCGGCGTCGACTCCTCGGTCTCCGCGTACCTGCTGCTGCAGCAAGGGTATAAGGTGGAAGGCCTGTTCATGAAGAACTGGGAGGAAGACGACGGCGAGGAATACTGCACCGCCGCCGCCGACCTTGCCGATGCGCAAGCGGTCTGCGATAAGCTGGGCATTGAACTGCACACCGTTAACTTTGCCGCCGAATATTGGGATAACGTCTTTGAGCTCTTCCTGGAAGAGTACAAAGCCGGCCGCACGCCGAACCCGGATATTCTGTGCAATAAAGAGATCAAATTTAAAGCCTTCCTCGAGTTTGCCGCTGAAGACCTCGGCGCCGACTACATCGCCACCGGGCACTATGTGCGCCGCGCCGATGTCGACGGTAAAAGCCAGCTGCTGCGCGGTCTCGACGGCAACAAAGATCAGAGCTACTTCCTTTATACCCTCAGCCACGAGCAGATTGCCCAGAGCCTGTTCCCGGTGGGTGAGCTGGAAAAACCGCAGGTGCGTAAGATCGCCGAAGAGCTGGATCTGATCACCGCGAAGAAAAAAGATTCCACCGGCATCTGCTTTATCGGCGAGCGTAAATTCCGCGATTTCCTTGGCCGCTATCTGCCGGCGCAGCCGGGCAAAATCCTCACCGTCGACGGCGAGGAGATCGGTACCCATCAGGGGCTGATGTACCATACCCTGGGCCAGCGTAAAGGACTGGGTATCGGCGGCACCAAAGAGGGTAGCGAAGACCCATGGTACGTGGTCGATAAAGACGTTGAGAATAATATTCTTATCGTCGCCCAGGGCCATGACCACCCGCGCCTGATGTCCGTCGGCCTGATTGCCCAACAGCTGCACTGGGTTGACCGTGAACCGCTGCAGGGCACCCTGCGCTGCACGGTGAAAACCCGCTATCGCCAGACCGATATCCCCTGCACCGTTACCGCGCTGGATGAAGACCGCATCGAAGTCCGCTTCGATGAGCCGGTCGCGGCGGTGACCCCGGGCCAGTCCGCCGTGTTCTATTTGGGTGAAGTGTGCCTCGGCGGCGGAATTATTGAACAACGACTGCCTCTGCAGTCCTGAACGCGCGTTATTTCCGCCGGGACGAACCGCCCCGGCGGCTGACAAGGAGTATGTGTGGCGAAGAATTACTATGACATCACCCTGGCGCTGGCTGGCGTTTGCCAGGCGGCGCGACTGGTTCAGCAACTGGCGCATCAGGGACATTGCGACAGCGATGCCCTGCATGTGTCGCTGAACAGCATCATCGACCTCGATCCCGAGTCGACGCTGGCGGTGTTCGGTGGCAGTGAAGCCAATCTTCGCCTCGGCCTTGAAACGCTGCTCGGGGTGCTCAATACCAGCAGCCGTCAGGGCCTCAATGCGGAACTCACCCGCTATACCCTGAGCCTGATGGTGCTGGAGCGCAAGCTCGCCGCCAGTAAAGGGGCGATGGACACGCTCGGCAACCGCATCGCCGGCCTGCACCGTCAGCTGGAGCACTTTGACCTTCAGTCCGAAACACTGCTCAGCGCCATGGCGGGCATCTATGTCGATGTGATAAGCCCGCTGGGCCCGCGTATTCAGGTGACCGGCTCCCCTGCCGTGCTGCAAAGCCCGCAGGTGCAGGCGAAAGTTCGCTCAGCGCTGCTGGCGGGGATTCGCGCCGCGGTGCTCTGGCATCAGGTGGGCGGCGGACGTCTGCAGCTTATGTTTTCCCGTAATCGTCTGGTTAACCAGGCAAAGCAAATTCTTGCTCATTTAACCCCGGAGTTGTGATCTATGGAATTATCCTCACTGACCGCCGTTTCCCCTGTAGACGGCCGCTACGGCGATAAAGTCAGCGCGCTGCGCGGTATCTTCAGCGAATTCGGTTTGCTGAAATTCCGCGTTCAGGTGGAAGTACGTTGGCTGCAAAAACTGGCCGCCCACGCAGCGATCAAGGAAGTTCCTGCTTTTGCTGCCGACGCAAACGGTTTCCTTGACAAAATCGTCGCCGATTTCAGCGTCGAAGACGCCGAGCGCATCAAAACCATCGAGCGCACCACTAACCACGACGTGAAAGCGGTAGAGTACTTTCTGAAAGAGAAAGTCGCTGACGTCGCCGAACTGCACGCCGTGTCGGAGTTTATTCACTTCGCCTGTACGTCCGAAGATATCAATAACCTCTCCCACGCGCTGATGCTGAAAACCGCCCGCGACGAAGTGGTTCTGCCTTACTGGCGCAAGCTGATTGACGCGGTAAAAGATCTGGCGACCCAGTACCGCGATGTACCGCTGCTCTCCCGTACCCACGGCCAGCCGGCGACGCCGTCCACCATGGGTAAAGAGATGGCGAACGTCGCCTACCGTATGGAGCGCCAGTACCGTCAGCTGAACCAGGTGGAAATCCTCGGTAAAATCAACGGCGCGGTGGGTAACTACAACGCCCACATCGCCGCCTACCCGGAAGTCGACTGGCATCAGTTCAGCGAAGAGTTTGTCACTTCGCTGGGCATTCAGTGGAACCCGTACACCACGCAGATCGAGCCGCATGACTATATCGCTGAGCTGTTTGACTGCATCGCGCGCTTCAACACCATTCTGATCGACTTCGATCGCGACGTGTGGGGCTACATCGCGCTCAACCACTTCAAACAGAAGACCATCGCCGGGGAAATCGGCTCCTCCACCATGCCGCACAAGGTGAACCCGATTGACTTCGAAAACTCCGAAGGCAACCTCGGCCTGGCCAATGCGGTCATGCAGCACCTGGCCAGCAAACTGCCGGTTTCCCGCTGGCAGCGCGACCTGACCGACTCCACCGTCCTGCGTAACCTCGGCGTGGGCATCGGCTATGCGCTGATCGCCTATCAGTCCACCCTCAAAGGGATCAGCAAGCTGGAGCTGAACCAGGATCGCCTGCTGGACGAACTGGATCACAACTGGGAAGTACTGGCTGAGCCGATCCAGACCGTGATGCGTCGTTACGGTATCGAAAAACCGTACGAGAAGCTGAAAGAGCTGACCCGCGGCAAACGCGTTGACGCGGAAGGGATGAAGCAGTTTATTGACAGCCTCGCCCTGCCGGAAGAGGAAAAAGTGCGTCTCAAAGCGATGACCCCGGCCAACTATATCGGTCGGGCAACCACCATGGTTGACGAGCTGAAGTAATCGCCCTGCCCCTCTTTCCGCCGGAAAGAGGGGCGTTTTATCGCCGGAAGGCGATCAGATCCAGACGTCGTTCACCGCCGTCCGCTCGCCGCCCTCGTGGCCGGTATTCAGCACCCCGCGCGGTTCAATCAGCAGCAGCTTCGCTTCCATCTCCGCCGAGGTCTTATGTTCCACCCCGCGCGGCACGACGATCATCTCCCCGGCCTTCACCAGCACATGTCCGTCGCGGAAGTCCACGCGCAATACCCCCTCCACCACCATCAGCGTCTCATCGGTTTCCGGATGGCTGTGCCAGATAAAGTCGCCGGCGATGCGCACGATCTTGAACTGATAATCGTTCATTTCGGCCACCACTTTGGGCTGCCATTGTTCGCTGAACAGGGAAAATTTGTGAGCAAGATTAACGAGTTGATACATAGGCTGTCTCCTTGTGATAAAGGCAGTCAGCATAGTTCGCCGCGCCGCGGTCACGCTTGAACGATTGTGCAACCTGCGCCGCTTTAGCCGCGGATCGCCCGCAGCCAGCGCCCCGGAGAGAGGCCAAAGCGGCTGATAAACTGGCGCGTCATGTGGCTCTGGTCGGCAAAGCCCGCCTCGGCGGCAATATCCACCAGACGCTCCCCGGCGCGCATCCGCTGGCGACAAAAATCGAGCCGGCGCATCATGACGTATCGCCACGGACTGGTGCCGTACAGCGTTCTGAAATCGCGGCTCAGGCTCCAGCGGTCCCGGCCGCTGACCTGCGACAGGATGTCGAGGGTCATATCCTGCATAAAACAGGCATGGATATACTCCCGGGCCCTCTCCGCCGCCTGATAATCAAACGCCTGGCGACGGGAACGCTGCCCGCCGACCACGGCCAGGGTCTGCGCCAGGTCGTACAGGGCGTCCTCTTCCTCCAGCGGCTCGAAGGTAGCCGTGACCGCTTTCAACAGCGGTTGCGCGGCGCGACGTAGCCGTGGATCCGCCGACAGGCCGCCGGGGATAAACGGCAATGGCCTGCCGCCGAGTATCTTCTGGATCAGAGCGGGTTCGATATAGGCCATGCGGTAGTGAAACCCCGCCTCAGTGCCCGCCTCGCCATCGTGTATTTCGTCCGGGTGAAGGACCATCGTCCCGCCGGGCAGACTGTGCTGTAGCCCGCCGCGATAGTGAAAGCTCTGCACGCCGGCGATCGTCTGGCCGATGGCGTAGGTGTCATGCCGGTGCGGCTCATAGCCGTGGCCGCCGAAGAAGGCTTCGATGCGCTCCGTCCGACTGGGCGACTGCGCCAGCCTGACCCAGTCCGCGCTCTGCTGCTGAGACATAATGGATAACCTGCGGCGTCATTGAGGGATAATTCCAGCACTATTACACAAAAAATTAACATCACCAACCCGCCGCTGCCCGCGCCCTGCCGCTGGGCGTTTGCTGAAATTACGCATAGAATGAAGGAGTTCCATGCCCGTGCGCAAAAGGCGCCGCCCAACGCCGACCTGCCCGGCGATGCTGCACGCCGTTTGTATAAAAAGCTTTATTTAACAGCTGTTTATATTTTGCGTATATAATAAGCGTTAGACTACTTTCGAAATTGCAAGGGAGAACAGCCATGCGCGTACTCGTGGTTGAGGATAATGCCCTGCTGCGTCACCACCTCAAAGTTCAGCTACAGGAGCTGGGCCATCAGGTCGATGCCGCAGAGGATGCCAAGGAAGCGGATTACTATCTGGGCGAACATCTCCCGGATATCGCCATCGTCGATCTCGGTCTGCCGGACGAAGATGGATTATCGTTGATCCGCCGCTGGCGCAGCCACGACGTGTCACTGCCGGTGCTGGTGCTTACCGCCCGCGAAGGTTGGCAGGATAAAGTCGAAGTGCTGAGCGCCGGGGCGGATGATTACGTCACCAAGCCTTTCCATATTGAAGAGGTTGCCGCCCGCATGCAGGCGCTGCTGCGCCGCAACAGCGGCCTGGCCTCGCAGGTGATCTCTCTGCCGCCGTTCCAGGTCGACCTCTCGCGGCGCGAGCTGTCGGTGAACGACCAGCCGATCAAGCTGACGGCTTTTGAGTACACCATTATGGAAACCCTGATCCGCAATCGCGGCAAAGTGGTCAGTAAGGATTCGCTGATGCTCCAGCTTTACCCGGATGCCGAACTGCGTGAAAGCCATACCATCGACGTGCTGATGGGCCGGCTGCGTAAGAAAATTCAGGCTGAATACCCGCAGGACGTCATCACTACGGTGCGCGGCCAGGGCTATCTGTTCGAACTGCGCTGATGAAGGGACTGTTGCGGCATATTTTCCCGCTGTCGTTACGGGTTCGCTTTCTGCTGGCGACCGCCGGGGTGGTGCTGGTGCTCTCCCTGGCTTATGGCATGGTGGCGCTGGTGGGCTACAGCGTCAGCTTCGATAAAACCACCTTCCGTCTGCTGCGCGGCGAGAGCAATCTCTTTTATATGCTGGCCAAATGGGAGAACGGCGCCATTGACGTCGATATCCCGGAAAATCTGAATATGGAAAGCCCGACGGTGACCCTTATTTACGATGAGAAGGGCAAACTGCTGTGGGCGCAGCGCGATGTTCCCTGGCTGACAAAACGCATTCAACCGGATTGGCTGAAACGCAATGGCTTCCATGAAATTGAAGCCGATGTCGACAGCAGCAGTATGCTGTTGCGCAATAACCATGAGGTTCAGGAACAGCTGGACGCCATCCGCGAACAGGGCGACGATTCGGAGATGACCCACTCGGTGGCGATCAACTTCTACCCGGCCACCAGCAAAATGCCCCAGCTCAGTATCGTGGTGGTCGACACCATCCCGGTGGAGCTCAAGCGCAGCTATATGGTGTGGAGCTGGTTTATCTACGTGCTGGCCGCCAACCTGTTGCTGGTGATCCCCCTCCTGTGGGTCGCCGCCTGGTGGAGCCTGCGCCCCATCGAGTCGCTGGCCAAAGAGGTGCGCGAGCTGGAGGAACATCACCGCGAGAAGCTCAATCCCAACACCACCCGCGAGCTGACCCGGCTGGTCAGCAACCTTAACCGGCTGGTTCGCAGCGAGCGTGAACGCTATGACAAATACCGCACCACCCTCACCGATCTTACCCACAGCCTGAAAACGCCACTGGCGGTGATGCAGAGCACGTTGCGCTCGCTGCGCGGCGAGAAGATCAGCGTCGACGAGGCGGAGCCTGTGATGCTGGAGCAGATCAGCCGTATTTCGCAGCAGATTGGTTACTATCTGCATCGCGCCAGCATGCGCAGCGGCGGCACCTTGCTGAGCCGGGAGCTGCACCCGATCGCCCCCCTGCTCGACAGCCTGACCTCCGCCCTCAATAAGGTTTATCAGCGCAAGGGGGTCAATATCTCGCTCGACATCTCGCCGGAGATCAGTTTTGTCGGCGAGCAGAACGATTTTATGGAAGTGATGGGTAACGTTCTCGATAACGCCTGTAAGTACTGTCTGGAGTTCGTGGAGGTTTCCGTGCGCCAGACCACCGACAGCCATCTGCACATTCTGGTGGAAGACGATGGGCCGGGGATCCCGCCGAGCCAGCGCCGCGCGGTCTTCGACCGCGGTCAGCGGGCGGATACTCTGCGTCCCGGCCAGGGGGTGGGGCTCTCCGTCGCCCGGGAAATCGTCGAACAATATGACGGGGAGATCATCGCCGGCGAGAGCCTGCTCGGCGGCGCCTGCATGGAGGTGGTGTTTGGCCGCCAGCTGATGGAAGACAAAGAGAGTTAATCGTTGAGTTTTTTCACGGCGCCTGCATCGCCGGGGCGCCGCATCCGTTATAATCCCTGTCAGACACCTGCAGTGGAATATCAATATGGATTATCAATTAACGCTTAACTGGCCCGACTTTATCGAACGCTACTGGCAAAAACGGCCGGTGGTATTGAAGCGCGGCTTCGCCAATTTTATCGACCCGCTGAGCCCGGACGAACTGGCTGGACTGGCCATGGAGAGCGAGGTCGATAGCCGCCTTGTCAGCCATCAGGATGGAAAATGGCAGGTCAGTCACGGTCCCTTCGAAAGCTACGATCACCTGAGCGAAAACAACTGGTCCCTGCTGGTACAGGCGGTCAACCACTGGCATGAGCCGTCGGCGGCGCTGATGCACCCGTTCCGCGCCCTGCCGGACTGGCGTATCGACGACCTGATGATCTCCTTCTCTGTACCGGGCGGCGGCGTCGGCCCGCATCTGGATCAGTATGATGTGTTTATCATCCAGGGCACTGGCCGTCGGCGCTGGCGCGTCGGGGAAAAAGTGCCGATGAAACAGCACTGCCCGCATCCGGACCTGCTGCAGGTTGACCCCTTCGAGGCGATCATCGATGAAGAGATGGAGCCGGGCGATATTCTCTATATTCCGCCAGGATTCCCGCATGAGGGATATTCGCTGGAAAATTCGCTGAACTATTCGGTCGGCTATCGCGCGCCGAATGCCCGCGAGCTGTTCAGCGGCTTTGCCGACTACGTTCTCCAGCGCGAACTGGGCAGCCAGCGCTACGCCGATCCGGACGTGCCCTCCCGCGACCATCCGGCGGATATTTTACCGGCCGAACTCGACCGCCTGCGCGAGATGATGCTGGGGCTGATTAACCAACCGGAGCACTTTAAGCAGTGGTTCGGCGAGTTTATCACTCAGTCGCGTCATGAGCTCGACGTCGCGCCGCCGGAGCCGCCGTATCAGCCCGATGAAATTTACGATGCCCTGCAGCAGGGCGATACCCTGGAACGCTTGGGCGGCCTGCGGGTGCTGCGCATTGACGGCGAGGTGTTCGTCAATGGCGAGAAGATCAACTCTCCGCACCGCCCGGCGCTGGACGCCTTAGCCACCCACCTGACGCTGCGCGCAGACCATTTTGGCGATGCGCTGGAAGATCCCTCTTTCCTCGCCATGCTGGCGGCGCTGGTCAACAGCGGCTACTGGTTCTTTGGCGACTGAGTGGCATCCTGCCCGGCGGCGCTGCGCTTGCCGGGCCTACGGGTTCCGCAGTCACCGGTTGGA